>JBNKMO010000227.1:0-16775 GCA_050293165.1 Anaerolineales bacterium
CTGAGTTCCGCCTGTGAGCGGAATTGCTTCTACTGTCCCTTCCGTGCAGGGCGCGATTTTCGACGGGCGACTTTCAAGCCCGAAGAATTTGCGCGGCTTTTTATGCAGCTTCATCGCGCAAAGCTCGTGGACGGGCTTTTCGTGAGTTCGGGGCTGGCTGGCGGTGGCATCCGCACGCAGGGACAGTTGCTCGATACAGCCGAGATTTTGCGCGGAAAAATGGGCTATCACGGCTACTTGCATTTGAAGGTGATGCCCGGCGCGGAAAAGGGACAAGTACTGCGCGCCATGCAATTGGCAGACCGCGTTTCGGTGAACTTGGAAGCGCCAAACAAGAGTAGATTGGCAAAGTTGGCGCCACGCAAGGTCTTTTGGGAGGAGCTTTTGCGGCCTCTGCGCTGGGTAGAGGAGATACGCCGAACAGAATCGCCGCGCACCGCGTGGAAGGGACGTTGGCCGTCCTCGACGACGCAATTTGTGGCTGGCGGATCAGACGAAAGCGACCTCGAACTTCTGAGCACAACATCACACGGCTACAGCGATTTAGGGCTGGCGCGTACCTATTTTATGGCCTTCAATCCTGTGCGGGATACGCCCTTGGAGAATAAGCAAGCCACCCCGAAGTTGCGCGAACTGCGTTTGTATCAGGCATCTTTCCTGCTACGTGATTATGGCTTTGGTCTGGAAGAACTCCCTTTTTTACAAGATGGGCAACTCCCCCTCCCCACTGACCCGAAAATTGCTTGGGCTGAATTGCATTTAAAGGAAAGGCCCGTCGAAGTAAACGATGCTACACCGCGAGAGCTTTTGCGCGTTCCGGGCATCGGTATCAAAACCGCTGACAAGATCGTATCGGCGCGCAAGATACGTCAAATTGCAGATTTATCGCAGTCGCGCAAATTAGGCATCGCGATAGAGCGAGCGGCACCCTATTTGCTTTTAGGGGGCAAAAAGGCGGCGCAACAGGCAAGATTATTCTAAACAGTAGCCGCTTTCCGTTTACTAACCTCCTTTAGCCCGTTTCTATATAACTCTTATAATAGCGTCTTTTCTTTTCGGGTAGAATTTATCCGAATTAAACGATTTCCCGAAAGGAAAATTTATGCTTCCATTTCTACAACTAATCCTGGCGATTGCAATTATCATCTTTGCTGCCAAGTTGGGCGGATATTTGAGCAATCGCGTTGGGCAACCGGCTGTTGTCGGTGAAGTCCTGGCTGGTCTTCTGCTGGGGCCTTCGCTACTCAACCTGCTGCATATGCCCATGTTCACCGATCCGCATCTTGAAGAGAGCATCGTTCACATGGCGGAACTCGGTGTCTTGCTACTGATGTTTATCGCAGGTCTGGAATTGCACCTTGAAGAACTTGTCAAGGCGGGAAAAATTGCTTTCTTTGCAGGTTTTCTCGGGTTTAGCTTACCGCTTGTAGCTGGCTTTGGCTTGGGCTTACTAATGGGCCTGCCTACTGAACAAGCCGTTTTCATGGGCCTATTGCTCTCCCCCACCAGCATTAGCATCTCGGCGCAAGTGCTGATGGAACTAAAGCAGCTGCGCTCCAAAGTCGGCATGGGCCTGCTCGGCGGCGCCGTCATCGACGATGTTCTTGTCGTGCTAAGCCTATCTCTTTATGGCGCACTGCTCGGCAGCAGTGAAGCCATTGGCGGACAAGATTCCGTTGGTATCATTCTGCTAAAGATGCTCGGCTTCTTGATCGTCTCACACGCTTTCGGGATTTTTGTCCTACCCAAGCTGGTCAACATCGTCAAAAAGCTACCCATCAGTCAGGGGCTGGTCTCTTTCGCCTTTGTGATGCTCTTTATGTATGCCTGGTCAGCAGAAGCGCTCGGCCACATGGCAACCATCATTGGCGCTTTCATGGCTGGACTTTTCTTCTCACGCAGTAGTGTCACACAAACCTTCCGCGAAGGCTTTTCTGCCATCGCTTATGGCTTCTTCGTACCGGTTTTTTTCATTAGCATTGGGCTGGAAGCCAATATCCGCTTATTAAGCGCAGAGAGTCTCTGGTTCCTGTTGGCGCTTTTGCTGGTAGCCATTCTCTCGAAAGTGCTTGGTGCCGGCGCGGGCGGTCTTCTGGGTAGCTTGTCCATCAAAGAATCTCTCCAGCTTGGCGCAGGCATGATTCCACGCGGCGAAGTGATGCTTATCGCTGCTACAGTTGGGCTGGTTGAAGGGATCATTGACAATGACACCTTCTCTGCTGTGATCGTGCTCGTTATCGCCACGACCCTGTTAACCCCGCCGCTCTTGCGTGCTCTTTTTTCCAAATCACAGCCTAAGGCTGAACCCGTACAAGTAGGAGACTAAATATGTACTCAATGGTTATGTTTGTGCTCGACGAAGCAGATTTTTGCCACGACGTTCTCAACGCGTGGGAAGAAGCCGGCATCTTCGGCGTCACCATTCTCGATAGCTCCGGTCTCGGACGCGTTCGCGAGCTCGGGGTACGAGATGACATCCCCCTCATCCCTAGCCTAAGCGATCTCTTCAAAAATAGCGAAACCCAACACAGAACGCTCTTCACCGTTGTTGAAGGCGAAGAACAAATCGAATCCATCGTTAAAGCGACCGAAGCAGTTGTAGGCAGCCTCGATCAGCCCAATACCGGTTTCCTCTTCGCAATGCCTGTCAGCCACGTTTACGGGCGCAGTAAACGGAAATAGGACAAAAAAAACTGGTCTCAGCGTCGAGTGCTGAGACCAGTTAAATTCAAAATTGGTTGCCGATTATTGCTTCAACCGCCCCCAGCTTCCTTCCCAGGGACGTCCCATGCGGTGCTTATCAGATATTTTGATGGACTGCACCTTCATCGCTACCTGCATAGCGACCTGCGCGACGCTCCCCCAATCTTCTTTGGTCGCCGCCTCGCGCATCTGATTTCCCAATTGGCTTGCCCAGTGCCAGTCCATCCTGAACTTGTCTGCCTTGACCCAATAATTTCTCTTTTCCCAAGCAGCTACTGAGACCTCGATTGTCTCGGCGACGGCTTCTAATGCCAAGGCAATAAAAGCTGCAAGGTCACGAGCCTCATTCAGCTGTCCCCCGTTTGCAGAAGGGTTCGTCCTTGCTAGTTCACGTACCGCCAATGCAACAGCACGCGTCATCTTTGTTCGTTCTTTCCCAGCACTTTCTGGGTTAATTAGTCGACTCATAATAAAAGACCTCGGATTTTGGATTTTGAATAGTGTTCAGGGCGCAGAATTATACCAATTTTAACTATGGTATTACCTCCAGTTTTTCAGAAAGATTACCGAATATTTTCATCTTTCTTGCCCCCAGTCGTTTGATGTGGTCACTGGAGCATTAGCTAAATATCAGCGAATGGTTAACGGGCTTTCATTCTTTATTGACGCACCTACCCCTTGCGCTTATAATCTTCCCGCCTTTGGGGACGTGGCGGAATTTGGCAGACGCGCATGACTTAGGATCATGTGCCTTACGGCGTGCGGGTTCGAGTCCCGCCGTCCCCACTAATAGCCACACAGAAGCACGCTTGCGTGCTAATTCTTTTTAGAAGGAAGTTCATCTTGAAAATTGAAACAACACCCCGTGAAGACCACCAGATCACACTGACTGTTGAGGTCGAACAAGATCGTATGGAAGGCGCAAAACGCCGATCTGCTCGTCAACTTTCGAAACGCGGCAAGATTGCCGGGTTCCGCCCAGGGAAAGCACCCTACGATGTTATCCGCCGCCAATACGGTGATGAAGCGATCATTGAAGGTGCGATCGACATTCTGCTCGACGAAGTCTATCCGAAAGCCATCGAAGAAGCCAAAATTGAACCGGCCGCAGCTGGCTCCCTTGAAAAGATGGAAAGCCTTGAACCGCCGGTGTTCATCTTTACAGTGCCACTTAAGCCTGAAGTAGACCTGGGCGATTACCGCAAGTTGCGCAAAGCCTACAAGTTTAAGAAACCTACTAAAAAAGACGTGGATCTCAAGCTGGAAGAACTCCAGAAGATGTATGCCACAACCGAGTCCGTTGAGCGCCCCATTGAAGAAGGCGATTATGTGATGACGGAAATCAAAGGTCAGTGGGCGCAGGAAAGCCATGCCGTTTACATCGCCCCTGAAAAACGCGATAACGAACTTCCCTTTGTTGGTTTCGGTAAAAAGCTGGTCGGCATGTCTGCTGGCGAGAGCAAATCTATTACCAAGACCTTCCCTGAAGACAACGAAGACGAAACCTTACGTGGCAAAGTTCAATTTGATGTGACCATCAAGACTGTGCGCGGTACCAGCTTCCCTGAATTGGATGATGAATTCGCCAAATCGGTCGGCGCGGGTGAGACCCTCGAAGAGTTGCGCGACTTACTCAAGCAGAATCTCGAAGCTGAAAGTCTTTCTGAATATGATGATGAATACTTCAGCGAAGTGATTGAGAAGATCAAAGAAAAGGCAACCATCAAGTATCCGCCACAAGTATTGGATCGCGAAACTGAATACGTGCTTCAAGACATCAAGCAGCGTCTCTCTCAGCAAGGCATGGAATTTGAAGCCTACCTGAAGATGCAGGATACTGACCTTGCAAAATTCACCGAAGAAGAAGCACGCCCTGTTGCCCAGAAACGCCTTGAGCGCAGCTTGATTTTCGACGAATTGGCTCGGCTCGAAGGAATTGAGGTTGGTGAAAAAGACCTGGAGAGCGAATTCAATCGCACTATCATGGATCTTGCACAACAAGGCTACGACCTGAACAACGTCAAAGGTGGCCAGCGCGTTCAACGTGAGATCGCCAATAATATCGCCATGCAATCTGCTACACAGGTCATCACCCGCCGAACGCTTGATCGCTTGAAAGCAATTGCTACCGGCGAACTGGAAAAAGCTGAAAAAGAAGCCGCAGAAGCAAAAGAAGAAACAGTCGAAGAAGCTGCTGCCCCCGCTGAAGAAAAGAAACCCAAGAAAAAAGCGCCGGCAAAAAAGAAGAAAGCTGCTAAAGAAGAAGCGCCCAAGCAGGATGCTGAAGCAGCAGAAGAAAGCAAAGAATAATTTATTGATACAGGGCGCGCTTTTCGAAAAGCGCGCCCTGCTTTTGACGACAAAGGAGAACCTATGTCCCTCTTTACCCCCCAATCCGTTGTCCCGATGGTTGTTGAGTCCAGCGGCCGCGGCGAACGCGCTTACGACATTTACTCGTTATTGCTGAAAGAGCGCATCATCTTCCTCGGCACGCAGATCAACGATCAGGTTGCAAACACCATCATCGCACAACTGTTGTATCTCAACAGTCAGGACCCTGAAAAAGAAATTCAAATGTACATCAACTCCCCCGGCGGCGTGATTTACGCTGGCTTGGCGATCTATGACGCGATGCAAATGATCTCGAACCCGATCAGCACTCTGGCAGTTGGCGTAACCGCATCTTTCGGCACAGTGATTCTCACAGCCGGAACCAAAGGGCGGCGTTATGCGCTTCCGAATGCAACCATCCACATGCACCAGCCTTTGGGCGGCGCACAAGGTCAGGCAACGGATATTGTTATCCAGGCTGAAGAGATCATGCGTCTCAAGAAATCGCTGCTTGGTATCCTCTCTCATCATACTGGCAAGAGCATGGAAGTCGTAGAAAAAGACTCCGACCGTGATGTTTATATGACTTCGCAACAAGCAGCTGAATATGGTTTGGTAGACGAAGTTCTTGTCATGCCGGAAAAAGCCTAATATGCCGCGTTTCTCAACTTTTTCAATTGCAGCCTGCGACCTGAAAGACAAAACTTGGGGCGTGGCTGTGGCTTCCAAATTTCCTGCGGTTGGCGCTGCTGTGCCGTGGGTAAATGCCGAAGTCGGCGCAGTTGCCACGCAATCCTACGTGAACACATCTTACGGCCCCAACGGGCTGGCAATGATGAAGGATGGCTTAAGTGCGCAAGAAACTCTCGATAAATTACTGGCTGGCGACCCTGAACGTGAGATTCGCCAAGTCGGCATCGTGGACGCGCAAGGCGGTTCTGTAACCTTTACTGGCAACAAATGTCATGCTTGGGCTGGCGGATTAACTGGTCCCGGCTACGCAATTCAAGGGAATATCCTAACAGGTGCGGATGTCGTACAGAAGATGGAAGAAGCGTTCCTGGAAACGGAAGGTGATCTGCCCGCACGACTATATGCCGCCCTTTATGCCGGTGACCGTGCAGGCGGCGACAAACGTGGGCGCCAGGCAGCCGCGATTTATGTTGCCAAACCAAAAGGCGGCTATGGCGGCTTCCTCGACCGTTGGATCGACTACCGCGTGGACGACCATCTCGACCCAGTGCCGCGTCTCGGTGAATTGCTCGAACTGCATGAGCTTTACATGGGTAAATCGCCTGAAAACGAACGCGTCCAACTCAAAGGTGAGACACTGCTCAAACTCCAAAAAATCATGGCAGATTTGGGTTATTATCAAGCTCACATGGATGGCAACTACAGCGACGCCATCGCCGAGAGCGTCGCATCCTTCCTCGGCAACGAGAATTTTGAAGAGCGCGCCAATCCCAAAGAAGGTTGGATCGACGGTCCTGTGCTCGAATATATTTTCAAGAAATTCAAAAAGTAAAAGGTGTCCGTAGGGGCGGGTCTGAGACCCGCCCCTATTTTGTTATGAACAAACTCTCCAATATCAAAGCCCTGATCCTCGACATGGACGGTGTCCTCTGGCGCGGCAACGAGCCCATCGACGACCTCCCAACTATCTTCGAAACCATCGCCGCGCGCGGGCTGAAAGTAATCCTTGCGACAAATAACTCCACGCGCACAGCCGAGAAACATCTTGAAAAAATCAATAGCTTTGGCGTAAATCTCTCTGTAGAGCAGATTCTCTCGTCTTCAATGGCAGCGGCTGTCCTACTAAAAGAAGATTTCCCTGACGGCGGCGACCTATATGTCATTGGGCATGAGGGCATCACCAATGCCGTCGAGACCTTGGGGTTCCGCGTCTTTCAGGAAGCAGAGATGCCCGAAAACCCTGTTGCGGTTGTCTCTGGCATTGATTGGGAAATCACCTACGAGAAAATCGCCAACGCCGCAACCTTGATCCGCAAGGGCGCACCCTTTTACGGCACAAACCCTGATAAAACCTACCCTACACCAAATGGCTTGATGCCTGGTGCTGGGACAATTCTGGCTGCGATCGAGACTGCATCCGGCGTTAGCCCCATTGTGGCAGGAAAACCCGAACCGTACCTGTTTCAGCTTGCCATGCGCCGAATGGGCGTGCTACCCGGCGAGACTCTGATGGTCGGTGACCGATTGGAGACCGACATTCTTGGTGGACAAAGAGCGGGTTGCTACACGGCACAGGTGTTGAGCGGTGTCAGTACACGCGCCGAGGGTGAAGCGATGACACCTAAACCCAATATTATTGCAAAAAATTTAGAGGAAGTATTGGAAATGATCGATTAGCTCGATTGCTATGAATAGCCTCAACAAGATAGAGCCGACTCGCGTCGGCTTTTGTGTTTTATAATTCCAACGTTTAAACGTTCAAGCGTTGGAACGTGATAAAATCGTGTCTCGCATATTGTTGACGAAAACGACTGAGATAAAAATGACAAATCCTCTGATTTACGATTACGACTACCCCGAACTTGCTGCCCGCGTTAAAAGTTGGGGGGTGCCCAAATACCGCGCCGAACAAATCTGGGATGGGCTTTACAAGAATCTCTGGCTTGCGCCAGACGAATTTACAAACCTGTCCAAAGACCTGCGCGAGAAGATGGGCAATCTGCTCAACTTCAATGTCCTCACGCCCGTTGACTATCGAGAATCAAAAGATGGCGACACGCGCAAAACCCTCTTCGAACTCCACGACGGCCGCCGCATCGAAACCGTCCTGATGCACTACGAACGCGAAGACAAAAACGATCGCAATACCGCCTGCATCTCCACGCAGGTCGGCTGCGGCATGGGCTGTACCTTCTGCGCCACCGGACAGATGGGTTTTAAACGCCATCTCAGCATTGGCGAGATCATGGCACAGGTGCTCTACTTCGCTCGCAAATTACAGGATCAAGGTGAAAAGCTTACCAATGTCGTTGTCATGGGGATGGGCGAGCCTTTTCACAACTACGAAGCGACGGTAGCCGCCATCGACAGACTCAACGACCCTTCTGGATTCAACTTCGGCGCTCGCCGCTTCACCGTCTCGACCGTGGGCTTGATTCCGCTCATTCGGAAATTTGCCGACGAAAAGCGACAGGTCAATCTCGCCATTTCGTTGCATGCTGCCAACGATGAACTGCGCGCATCCATGCTCCCAATCAATAACAAATACCCCGTCGCCGAGCTACTCGAAGCCTGCCGTTATTACGTTGACCAAACCCACCGCCGCATCACCTTTGAATGGGCGCTGATCGAGGGCGTCAACGACACACCCGAACAAGCCTATACCCTTGCACGCAAGGTTAAGGGCTTACTCTGTCACGTCAACGCCATCCCGCTAAATCCCACTCGAGGCTTCAAGGGACGTGGCACGAAAAATGATCGAGCAACCATCTTCAAAGAGACTCTCGAACAAGCTGGAGTCACCTGCACGATCCGCGCCCATCGCGGTATTGATATTCAGGCTGGCTGTGGTCAGCTTGCCAGCCGCGAAGAAAAATAATCATATCCGTCAGGGCAGACCTGCGTGTCTGCTCAAAGAATAATCTTGTACGGGCGGACAGATAGGTCTACCCTGCAAATCACACACAACCTATGAGCGAAAATAAAAAAAACTGGCTACAACGCCCCCTTCACCCTGCAATCCCCGCCATCACTGGGGAGATATTCCTGTTTGGATTAATTCTGTTGCTCACTGTCCTGAGCCGTTTCTACGACCTTGAAACGCGTGTCATGAGCCATGACGAGAGTCTACACACCTACTTCTCGTGGTTGCTCTACAAAGGTGACGGCTACCAACACACCCCGATGATGCACGGGCCGCTTCAATTCCATTTACTGGCATTGAGCTACTTCCTCTTTGGCGTCAGCGATTTGACGGCACGTATCCCCTCAGTGCTCTTCAGTATCGCCACCATCTGGAGCCTATGGTACTGGCGACGTTATCTCGGCAAGGCTGGCGCACTGATCGCTGCTTTCATGATGCTCATCTCACCCTATATGCTTTTCTACGGGCGTTATGTCCGCAACGAGACCTTTAGTGGTTTCGCGGGCTTGCTGATGCTTTGGGCTGCTTTAAGCTATCTGGACAAAGGGGAAAAACGTTATATCTACTGGCTCACCCTTAGTTTGTTGATTAACTTTACATCCAAAGAGACCGCCTTCATCTACGCCGCGCAGATATTGCTCTTCCTCGCCTTTCATTTTATCTGGAACCTGGTCGGCAAATACTGGCACGATGATAATGCTCGCAGCGGCTTCATCATTGCCATTTCAATCATGATCCTGCTTGTTGGCGCAACACTGGGGGCTGCCTTCTTCCTCAATCAGGATGCGCCCGTCGATTTGGCCATGGATACGGCCATGCCCGCCAATCCGCTGGCAGAAACGAGCGCAAGCGCAGGCAGCAGCGCCAATATAGTCATTGGCATACTCGTTCTTCTGATTGTTCTGACCTTTGCCGTTGCTTTCTACCTGCTCATAAAAGGCATCGGCTGGGACGGCATCCGCGAAGAACGCTCTTTTGACTTGCTGATGATGATCGGGACACTCATTCTTCCGATGCTGGTTCCTTTCGTCTCGAAGCTCTTTGGCTGGGCTATCCCAACCACAGCCGGGGAACTGGCAGGCCTGGTCACCAAAGACTATATCCAGGTCGGCATAGCCCTTGCAATCGGTTTTTCGCTTAGCATCGCCTTGGGGCTCTTCTGGAACGCCGATCTCTGGTGGAAGAACGCCCTTCTTTTTTACAGCGTCTTCACTGTTCTCTTTACAACCGTTTTCACCAATAGTGTCGGCTTTTTTACTGGCATTTTTGGCTCACTCGGTTACTGGCTTGTTCAGCAGGATGTTGCACGCGGTAGCCAACCTTGGTATTACTATGTACTCATCCAAATTCCCGTTTACGAATTTCTACCTGCCATCGGTGTTTGGGTTGGCGTCTACTTTGGCTTGAAGAAAAAAGCAGACACTGCCCCAAAAGAACCTAAAACTCTTGCATCATCTGATGCCCTTGATACCCCCGCCTCCATCGTCTCTCCATCATCAGCTTTCGATACCTACAAAACCACCTTTGGCATCCTGAGCTTTTGGGTCGTCACCAGCGTCATCGCCTACTCTTATGCTGGCGAGCGCATGCCGTGGTTAACCTATCACATCACAATCCCGATGATCCTGCTAACCGCATGGGGGCTCAATCAGGTCGTCGAGCGCGTCTCGTGGGCAACCCTGCGAGAGAAAGCCTGGTTGGGAGTTGGCGTGCTCTTTATTTTCTTCACCAGCCTTACCAGCGCCTTTGACAGCGCCTCCACATCTCAACCCTTCCTCGGCCAGGGAATTACACAGCTTCAAGACACAATGGAATTTCTCCTGCCCGCTTTGATTGCAATTGCCAGTATGGTTGGCGTATTTCTGATCTTCCGTAAATGGGATTTGAAGGAAACCCTCGGCTTGGCGACGCTCGTGCTATTCGGCTTGCTCTCGTTATGGACAGGACGTGCCGCCTATCGAGCCGCTTACATTAACTACAACAGCGCGAAAGAATATCTTGTTTACGCCCACGCAGCAACGGGTGTCAAAGATGTCATGGGGCAGCTTGAAGAGATTTCGATGCGCACCACTGGCAGCCTCGGCGCAGTCATTGCCTACGATGCCAGCGCGCCGGATACAGGCATCTCATGGCCCTTTGTCTGGTACCTGCGCGACTACACCAACCTGCGCTCCTTCGATGCGCCCACGCGCTCACTGCGTGATGCAGTCGCCATCGTTGTCGATTCGAAAAACTTCGATAAGATCGAGCCTGTCGTCGGGCAGGGCTACTATCGCAGCGACTATATTCGCATGTGGTGGCCCAACCAGGATTATTACGGTCTGACCTATCCGCGCAGGAGTGAGATGATTTTCGATGAAGAGTATTCCTGCACAGGCATTCTCAGCGTGCTGAAACTCTTCAGTGGTACAGATTATTCACGCATCTGCACGGCTTTCACCGATCCCACCATGCGCGCCGCCTTGATCGATATCTGGGCAGACCGTGACTATACCAAATACGCCGAAGCGACCGGCAAAACCACCCTGACCGACACCACCTGGGATCCATCCGATCAGATGCGTCTCTACATCCGCAAGGATGTTGCTGCTCAGATCTGGGATTATGGCATAGCGCCCGAAACCAGCGAAGAGGTCATGATTGACCCCTACGAAGGCAAGACCGAGATGCTCGCCGCTGAACAGACGATCGGTTTTGAAGGCAGCGCGCAAGGGCAATTCAACGCTCCTCGCGGGATCGACTTCGCACCGGACGGCAGCTTCTACGTCGCCGATTCGCGCAACCACCGCATTCAGCATTTTGATGCGGATGGCAACTTTATCAACATGTGGGGTGAGTTTGGCGACTCCACCTTCACTGACCTTCCGGGCGGCATCTTCAATGAGCCCTGGGGCGTTGCTGTCGGGCCGGACGGTTCGGTCTATGTCAGTGATACCTGGAATCACCGTGTCCAGAAATTTACTGCCGATGGGACACCCATTATACGTTGGGGCTATTACGGGCAGGGAGAAGCGCCTGAAGCCTTCTGGGGGCCGCGTGGCATTGATGTGGATGCAAATGGACGCGTCTACGTTAGCGATACTGGCAATAAGCGTATTGTCATCTTTGACGAGAACGGCAATTTCATCACTCAATTTGGCGCGGTCGGCATGAGCGCGGGCGAGTTTGACGAACAGGTCGGCGCGGCGGTGGATGAGAACGGCATCGTCTACGTTACCGACACGTGGAATCAACGCGTACAATCCTTCCTGCCAGACGAAGATGGGCTGAACTATACCCCCTACAATGAATGGGAGATTTCCGGCTGGTATGGACAATCGCTCGACAACAAACCTTTCCTTGCGGTGGGCAATGGTTCAGTCTTTGTGACTGATCCTGAAGGCTATCGCATCATCCAATTTACGCCCGAAGGCGAGTTGGTCCGCACGTGGGGTGACTATGGCTTCGGGAACGAGAATTTTGCCATCGCTGCCGCAGTTGCTGTTGCGCCAGATGGCTCAGTTTGGGTTACGGATGCCGGAAATCAGCGTGTGATGAAGTTCGTTTTGCCGGAGTAAATCAAATCTACGAGCAAGGCACTGAGTGTTTTCAAAATACTCAGTGCCTTTTATTTTTAACGGTATCAAGCCTAAATCACGAGCGTTCCGTGCATGTCATCCAAATATTAGACAAATATAATAAATATTTGTTTTTCCGTGTTTCGAAAAGGTCAGAATGGTATAATTCGCCCGTTATTTTGTCTTTACAAATCCTTAGCACGAAGGAGCCTGAATGAAGATTCATGAGTACCAATCCAAACGTATATTCGCCAAGTATGGCGTGCCCATTCCGAATGGGAAAATTGCGATCACTCCACAAGAGGCATACGATGCCGCGAAAGACCTGGGTGGTCGCGTTATCATTAAGTCGCAAGTTTTAGTCGGTGGACGCGGGAAAGCTGGCGGCGTAAAGCTCGCCAAGAATCCAGATGAAGCCAAAGAGCGCGCCTCTGAAATTTTGGGCATGGATATTAAGGGACTCACCGTCCGCAAGGTTTTGGTGGATGAAGCCTCGAATATTGCCAAAGAAATTTATATGGGTATCACCAATGACCGCGCAAAGCGCATGCCTGTGATGATGGTTTCCGCTGAAGGTGGCGTTGAGATCGAAGAAGTTGCCCGCACGAACCCCGAAAAAATTCTTAAAGTCCATATCAACCCCCTTTTGGGATTGCAGGGTTACCAAATCCGCGATATTGCCGCGAGCATTGAGTTGCCGCGCAAAAACTGGAAAGAATTTGGCGTGATCGCGAATAGTCTCTGGGAAGCCTACAAAGGCAGCGACGCCACGCTCGCCGAGATCAACCCGCTCATTATCACCGCAGAAGAGACCCTGTTGGCCGTTGACGGCAAGATGTTGATCGACGATAGCGCGCTCTTCCGTCACCACGATCTGGCTGAAATGCGCGATCTGGATACCGAAGCTGAATCCGAGACGATTGCCCGTGAACATGATCTTGCATATATTCAGCTCGATGGCGAGATTGGATGTATGGTCAACGGCGCAGGTTTGGCGATGACCACCATGGACATCGTAAATCTCTTCGGTGGCAGCCCCGCCAACTTCCTCGATATTGGCGGTGGCGCGAACGCAGAAAAAGTTGCCGCAGCCTTCCGCATTATTCTCTCTGACCCGAAAGTCAAAGCCGTATTGATCAATATCTTCGGCGGCATCACGCGTGGCGACGAAGTTGCTAAAGGTATCCTCGAAGCGATTGAAGAAGTCAAGCCGACCGTCCCGATGGTTGTGCGCCTGGTTGGTACCAATGCCGAAGAAGGGCGCGCCCTGCTCGCCGATGCCGATATGCTGACCGCCGAAACACTGGTCGAAGCAGCTCAGAAAGCCGTCGCAGCGGCGAAGGAGGCTTAGCAATGAGTATCTTAATCAACAAAGAAACCAGATTATTAGTTCAGGGAATCACCGGAAATGAAGGTCTCTTCCACACCCAGCAGATGATGGCGTATGGAACAAACGTCGTCGCAGGCGTGACCCCCGGCAAGGGTGGCGAGTGGGTCATGGACGGCAAGGTCCCGGTCTTTGATTCCGTCAAAATGGCAGCCGAAGCAACGGGCGCCAACACGAGCGTGATCTTCGTCCCGGCTCGTTTCGCCGCCGATGCAATTTTCGAAGCCGCCGACGCGGGCCTTGACCTGGTTGTCTGCATCACCGAAGGCGTCCCCGTCAGCGACATGATGCGCGTACGTGCCTACATCGACACGCTCCACACCCGCCTACTGGGGCCAAACTGCCCGGGCCTCCTGACCCCCGGTGAAGCCAAGGTTGGCATTATTCCCGGCAACATCGCCATTCCCGGCAACGTCGGCGCAGTCTCCCGCTCCGGCACCTTGACTTACGAAGTGCTCTACGCCCTCAAACAAAAAGGCATGGGCGCATCGACTTGTGTCGGCATCGGCGGTGACCCCGTCAACGGCACAAACTTCATCGACGTGCTCCAAATGTTCGAAGATGACCCACAGACTGACAAGGTTGTTATGCTCGGTGAAATTGGCGGCAACGACGAAGAGAAAGCGGCCGAGTTCATCGCCACCAAGATGACCAAGCCCGTGGCGGCCTTCATCGCAGGGCAAACCGCCCCTCCCGGCAAACGCATGGGCCACGCCGGTGCGATCATCCAATCCGGTTCCGGTGCTGCGTCTGACAAGATCAAAGCCCTCGAAGAGGCTGGCGTGCGTGTTGCAAAACACCCCGAAGAATTGCCTGATTTGTTAGGCTAAAATACTTCTGGAAAAGCGAACTCCCCATCAATTTGATGGGGAGTTTTTTTATCTTCCTGTTTTCCTGACGACTTGAAGCAGCAATCAGAGTATCACCTTACACTTTAAGAGATTTAGGACGTATTTCAGAATCGAGTGCTCTTCCAAGCCTTATAACAAGCTCTGGCAGGGCTTCAACATCGAGTAAGGTTGTACGGAAATTTACAATACATGCACGTAAGAGATATTTGCCTTCGACCACAGCGTTTGATATAAAGGCTTCTCCACCATTTTGCAACCGATTAAGTAGTTCTTCATTAAGTTCGTTCAAATAGGTCTCAGCACCTGATTGCCCATTAGACAAATCCAGCGGAACGAAGCGAAAAGTTGTAATACTCAAACTCTGCGTTACAGCCTGCAAATCTGGAAAAGTGCTAATGGCATTAAACAATGCTTTCGCGAGAGCTATGTCATCACCGATCATCTGAACATAACCATCTCTCCCTACCTGCCGTAGCCCAAGCCAGACTTTGAGTGCGCGAAAACCTCGCGAATTTTGTAGACCAAACTCATAGTAATTAATTGGCGGATCTTCCTTTATTCCATCGAAGTTGTAATAGACAGGGTGATGGCTAAATGTCTCTAACAGATGATTGGGATTACGGACCAATGCGCAACCTGCTTCAAGAGGGCTGTACAGCCATTTGTGTGGGTCAAGCGCAACAGAGTCAGCTTCACTTAACCCCTTCAGCTGGATGGATGCATCAGGCAACACGGCGGCAGGAGCACCATAAGCACCATCCACATGGAACCATAAGTTATATTCTTTGCAAATGACAGCTAATTCGGGTAAAGGGTCAATTGCCCCTGTGCCTACCGTACCCGCTGAGCCAACCACAAGAAATGGCAGATGGTTATCTGCCAGGTCCGCGACAATCTGCTTTTCAAGGGTCTCTACGTTTATTTGCTGATCGGCGTTTGTTTCAATCCAACGAACAGACTCTGATCCCAATCCGAAGAGCCCAGCTGCTTTGTCTATCCAGGTATGGGTTTCTTTCGAGACATAAGCAATGAGACGCTGGCTCTCTGAAAACATGCCTTTTTTATCTATATCCCACGTAGCTTTTGATTTCCGAGCTGCAAGGAAACAGATAAAATTAGCCATATTGCCACCACTAACTAGCAATCCACCGCAGGTTCTTGGATACCCAATCAAGTCAGCAATCCAGCGAATCGTCTGCGCTTCAATTTCGCTCGCGATAGGTGACAACACGGCAGCACCAGTGTTTGGGTTCACAGCAGCCGATAACAAATCAGCTAATGCACCTATCGGTGCTGCTGACGATGTAATATATCCCCAGAATCTTGGGTGACCATTAAACAGAGAATGATCAAAAAGCAGCTTTGTTGTCTCATCGAGCAAATCACTCGCAGGTGAGCCGCTTTCGGGCAGGATATCTGGCTGCAATAGTTTTCGTAATGCTTGAGGGGACTCGCCTGTGGCTACAGGTCGCTGAGGTAGCCCATCGAGAAACTCTGCAATTTCATCAACAAGCTGGTGTCCAAGTTCGCGAAATTCGCCACTATGAATTTCAATAGGCGCTGTCCGATTACTTAGATTTTCATTCTTGTCACTTAAGTTCATTTCTCACTCCTAATGATATACGATAGACTTGAAGTGACCAGCCTTTATTCGGCTTACAAAACGGATTTCATACCATTCACACCCACCCTGATACCGCGTTGCGTATCACCCTGAAGAGTGTTGTATACCCCAACTGGTTCAGTATCATCGCCACTCGACAAAAACGAGAACTAATTTATACTAATTATATCCAGTTTGGACAATTAATCAATTGAATGTCTACGCACTTCCAACCAGAGTTTTCTTTAGTATTTATTTAACACTTTTTTGAGTAACTTTGTATTTTGCCCCTTTTTGATCATAGGTTGTTCATTCACCAATGGGTTCGCTGCTATCAAAGCAACCTGATCGTTTTAAGGTGCCATCAATACGATACCATTCCCAATATCCATCGGCTTTACCAGCTACAATTTTCCCCTTAGACTATCTCTTCTTTCCGCAGGAATACTTTTTCTAGCCATGTTCCAGATTTTTCCTCTTGTTATCTGAAAAAAGAAGCTGCGCAAATAAAGGATTAAGTTTACCGATCACTCCAACCCTTCCCCTCGAAAATTTTCGGCATAAACTTCTCGATCCTCGCTGCCCGCGTTTTCGATTGCTTCGGCTGCGCAAAGTAAAGCAAATAACCACGCTGACGTCCGGGCGTCAAGGCGTCAAAGGCATCTTTGAAAGCCGGGTCTTCATCGAACTTAACTTGCAGTTCTTCCGGTATATCGAATTCGTCCGT
>JBNKMO010000228.1:0-44640 GCA_050293165.1 Anaerolineales bacterium
CAAATTCTTTGTATTTTTCATAGTCTCCACTTCGCGTTGACCACTGGAGTATATGAATGGTTTCCGGATTCCAGGCGTGCTCTTCTCCACCTTTGCGATATTGATAAATACCCTCGGATGGGAGCCATCTATTTTCTTTGCTAAAAGCAATATGATGTTTCGCCAAAGCTTCTCGCGCTATCTCCTCCAGTCCAAGTCCGCCAATTCTGGAGTCTGTTCCAGTAAAATGGTTTTTGGTAATTTCTTCGGATAAGCCGAGCGCCTCGAACCTTTGCGCCCCTTGATAGCTGCGAAGTGTTGATATCCCCAGTTTGGAAAGGACTTTCAATAGTCCCTTATGTATGGCATTGATATAGTTTTGTTCTGCGATTGGGTAATTCGTTATTCCGGGAATTTGATCGTTTTTGACGAGCGCATTTATCGTGGCGAATGCACCATAGGGATTCACTGCGCTGGCACCATACCCAAAGAGGAGCGCGAAGTGCATGACTTCACGCGCTTCTGCTGTTTCCACAACCAAAGCAACGCGGGTACGTTTTTTAATCCATACAAGATGATGATGGATGGTGGCACAAGCAAGCAGGCTGGGAATGGGAACATGATTGGCGTCGGCGTTCCGATCAGAAATAATGATAAAGTCGTAGCCTTCATAAACGAGCCTATCTGATTCGTTCCAAAGACGCCTGATTGCGTTCTCAAGTCCTTGGGCGCCTTCATGGGTATCCCAAGTGGCATCCAGCGTGGCGGTTTTAAATCCCTTATTTGTCCAGGTGCGGAGTTTATCAAGGTCTATATTGGGAAAGACAGGATTTTTAAACTGAACCATATTGCAATGCTCTTCGGTCTCGCTTAGTAAGCCTCCCTCTTTACCAATATAGTTTGTCAGGGTCATTACCAACTCTTCCCGAATCGGATCAATAGCAGGATTTGTAACTTGTGCGAAAGATTGCTTGAAATAATTAAATAGAGGCTGAGGCTTGTTGGAAAAAACTGCAATAGGCGTATCAGTACCCATAGAACCTAGAGGCTCTTTGGAATTCTCGATCATTGGAATAATGACATTCTCAATATCTTCTTTGCTATACCCGAATAGTAGTTGCATCTCATGCAGACTTTGAGCATCCATCCCGACTTCAACCGAGCGAGTTGGATGAATATTTCTAAGTGTTATTCGATTTCGCTCAACCCATTCGGCATAAGGTTGTTGGTTACTAATTTTATTTTTGATTTCCTCATCCGGGATAATGCGCCCCTCTTGTGTGTCAACCAAAAGTAATTTGCCCGGACGCAAGCGCCCTTTGTAGATGATTTGGTCAGGTTCAAAGTCTTGTACGCCGGTTTCTGATCCCATGACGATAAGACCATCTTCGGTAATTAAGTAACGAGATGGACGCAACCCATTACGGTCCAGGGTGCCGCCAACATAACGCCCATCACTAAATATCATCGCTGCGGGACCATCCCACGGCTCCATAAAGGCAGAGTGATACTCATAAAAATATTTAAGATCACCCGGGATAGGATTAAGCATGTTGAAAGACTCTGGAATCAACATCATCAGGGAATGGGATAAAGAACGCCCGCCATGCACAAGCAACTCCAATATATTATCTACTGAAGCTGAATCACTTTTCCCTTTTTCTATAATGGGGAGAATTTTCTCAATATCATCACCAAATAAAGGTGATTCCAAAGTAGATTCATGAGCATGAATCCAAAAGCGATTTCCCTGAATGGTGTTAATTTCACCATTATGCGCCAGAATCCGAAATGGCTGTGCAAGTTCCCATGAAGGGAAAGTATTGGTGCTAAAGCGGGAGTGTACCAAAGCAATCGCACTTTCCACTTTTTCGTTTTGAAGGTCTGAGTAATAGCCCCTTAACTGGACGGAGGTAAAAAGCCCTTTATAAATAATAGTCCTGGATGAAAGCGAGACTACATAAAAAGTCTCGCGTTGAGACAGCTCCGATTTGAAGACCTCAGCCTCAGCTTGCTTACGGATCACATAAAGTTTTCGTTCTAATTCTTCCTGTGTAGCATAAGCCTTTTGGGGAACAATAAAAACCTGTTTAATTGCAGGCTCAGAAGCGCGGGCGATTTCCCCTATTTTCGAGTTATCTGTGGGCACATCGCGCCATACAATCAACTTAAAGTTTTCATTCTTAACGACTTGCTCAATAACGTTTATGCAATATTCCTGTTGAATCGTATCTCTTGGTAAAAAGATTAGGCCTGTGCCAAACTCCCCAATTTTAGGGAGGCTTGGATACAACTCACGGAAAAACTCTGGGATTTGCAACAAAACCCCAGCGCCATCCCCTGTTTCACTATCCGCGCCCTCCGCTCCACGATGAGCCATACGCTCTAATACTTGTAACCCACGCTGCACAATATCGTGTGATTTTTCCCCCTTGATATTGGCAACAAAGCCTATGCCACAAGCATCATGCTCATAGCATGGATTATATAAACCTTGTTCTTTGGGCCGTATTATCATAGTTTGACATCCATTCATAATTAGGGATAGTCTTTCATAAAGGTGGTCATTAGAAATGGACCAACATATCCCTATGGAACACGGGAAAGCAAAATACAGTACGTGAAGAAAAAACAATAAAGAATAAAAAAAAGTGCTACAAAAAAGTGCGTTTGAGAGCAAGATGGTTCTTTTGCGGGGAGTGCTTCGTTTGAAGTGATGTGCCGAAGCAGTCCACGCAGAGCAGGAGATTGCTTCACCCCGACGTGTGCCCGAAAGGGTAAAAACATCATCACCTATCGCTTAAACAGCACCCTTTTTCGTACTTTCCAGCTTTGAAAGCTTCGCATCTTGATGGGAGAAATTGCTCAATCACGAATTATCGTGATATTCCAAAGTTTCTACAACTTGTAGCTTGGCGATTATAGCATTAGGAAGCAGGGGTAGTGTATTACCCATTCGGGTAAGGGGAAAAATAATATTCCCTGTTCAGCATTGCAAAGTAATCTAAAAAAGTACCCTTTTGAGTAATAGCTCGTCCAAAGCTGGCCCTCTATAATGCCTGACATTCTAAAGTGAATGGAGGTTCATTATGAATAGAGTTTTGAATAGAGCAATACGCATCTTATTGAGTGTTGTTGTAGCCAGTGTGATTTTGATCGTTACAACAAATCAGGCATTTGCAAAAGGATTGACCGATGAACCGGTCGTCAGCGCGGTGGATACCGTTTGGGTGCTTTTTGCAGCTTTCCTGGTTTTCTTCATGCAAGCTGGATTTGGCTTCCTCGAAGCCGGTTTCGTTCGCTCGAAGAATGTGGTCAACATCATGGCAGAAAATATGATGGATACGACCGCAACAACGGTAGGTTTCATCATTGCCGGTTTTGGTCTCATGTTTGGCTCTGGAAACGCCTTCTTTGGCACGGAGTGGTTTTTCCTGAATGGAATACCAGATATGTATCCCGGATTGACCATCCCCACCTTGGCGTTCTTTTTCTTTCAGTTCGCCTTCTCTGCCGCCGCAGCAACTATCGCCTCCGGTCTCATGGCAGAACGTACTGATTTCAAAGCCGATCTGGTCTACAGTTTCCTCAGCGGATTAATTATCTACCCCATTTTTGGACACTGGGTTTGGGGCGGCGGTTGGCTGGCTGAGCTTGGCTTTGTAGATTTTGCCGGTTCGTCGGTGGTTCACCTGGTTGGGGCGTTGATCGGCTTGGCAGGAACATTAATGCTAGGCAAACGCCGCGACAAAGAATTTGGCAAATCCACGATCCGTGGACACAATATTCCCTTGGCAGCTCTAGGAACCTTCGTCCTGTGGTTGGGCTGGTTCGGCTTCAATCCAGGGAGCCAACTCGCCGCCGATCCATTTCCAATCTCACTGATCGTCGTCACTACCGACTTTGCTGCCACTACGGGCGCTATCACAGCCATGCTGCTAGCATATTTCCTGACAAAAAAATGGGATATCAGCATGGGTTTTAACGGCGCATTGGGCGGTTTGGTTGCCATTACAGCGCCAACAGCTTTTGTAACCCCGCATGCTTCGTTGGTTATCGGCATCATCGCCGGGATCATCACTTATTTCGGCGTTGACCTGATGGAACGCCTACGCATTGATGACCCGGTCGGCGCGTTCCCGGTTCATGGGCTTAACGGCATGTTCGGCGTTCTGGCTGTGGGCATCTGGGGTGTGGACGGACTTGGTTTATTGCACGGCGGCGGGTGGCATCAATTAGGCATTCAAGCCATCGGCATTCTGGCAGCGATTGTTTTTGTTTTCCCGGTTGCGTTAGTCATGTTCTATATCATCAAAAACACAATTGGACTTCGTGTATCAGACGAAGTTGAAACCGCCGGAATTGATCTTTTCTACCACGGGATCGAATCTTACCCAGAATTTGCGGGCGTTGAACTACACGGCGTTCAAATTTCATCAAAGGAATAGAATATGTCGAAAATCGCGCTTTCCTACTACAAAAATCCAGATTACTCGAGCCAATCGAGTAATCTGGAACCCGAATACTTTGCTTCCATTGATCTTCATGATTTTGGGATTAAAACCAATGTGGATGAGTTGCCGATTTATTTTCGTATGCTGGATAAACCAATGGGCGCAATCCGCGTGGTGTACTCATCCAAAGTTTTTGGATTGCCCATTGAAGCCGGCAACATAACCCGCCTGGGCAAACTCATCGAAGACTATCTCAATAAGCTGATCCGCTTTCACCGCCTGCCAGAATATGTCTTCCAGATTAATGGCAGCGCCTGGCCGATCTATCGTCTTGATAACACCTACATCACGCGCTATCCCGGCGGACTGGTGTTCAGTGCCGAGACGATACAGGAACTGCATGAGTGGTTATCTTCCTACTTCAAAGGAACCGGGCGCATATCTCAACCCGAAGAGTTGAATCTGCTTAAGGTATCCCATTCGGATTTGGGACTTTATACACAATAATTCTCATAGAGCACGGAGAACCGCACTGCACTTTTATCTGGATGATCCCTATTCTAAAAAGTACCCGTTTGGGTAATGGTCGAATACGCGGCAAATTCCTATAATCTCAGCCGTTGCTCTTTGGAATTACTTAATATTAGGAGACTTAATATTATGTCAAACATACTACCTTTAGACGAAATTGCTGCCCTGACCGGCGCATTAAAAGACGGAGAACTCACCTACGATATTGACCGCTGCTCCACCCCCGCTGATGTGCTGAAGTATGCCAAAAAACGCGGTCTACGCATTGTAGACTACAAATTCACCGATCTGTTAGGGCGTTGGCATCACTTTTCAATGCCGATCCATCACCTTTCGGAAGATGTCTTTGAAGAAGGCTTGGGCTTTGATGGTTCCAGTGTGCGCGCCTTCCAGGCCATTCATGAATCGGATATGGTACTCTTCCCCGATCCCGCCACGGCAATTGTAGACCCTGCGATGGAAGTCCCCACCCTAAGCTTGCTCTGCAATATCCATGACCCGATTACCAAACGTCACTATAATCGTGATCCTCGTCATGTGGCAACAAAGGCAGAACAATACCTGGTCGATTCCGGCATTGCCGATGCCAGTTACTGGGGTCCTGAGGCAGAATTCTTCATCTTCGACGGTGTCCGCTTCGGCGATGAAATGGGGCGCTCGTTCTTCGAGATCGAATCCAATATGGCGGCTTGGGAAAGTGGCCGCAAGCACGATCATCGCTTCGGCAGCAACTTGGGCTACCGCCCCGATCGCAAACGCGGTTACTTCCGTGTGCCGCCCGTAGATGCCTTCCAGGATTGGCGTTCTGAAGCCATCTTGCGCATGGTCGCTTCCGGTATTGATGTTGAAGTCCACCACGGTGAAGTTGCATCCGGTGGTCAGATGGAAATTGACCTGCGCTACGGTCCCATGCTTCAGATGGCAGATCATTTGCAGATGTACAAGTACATTATTAAAAATACGGCTGTGGCGCATGGCAAAACCGTGACCTTCATGCCCAAGCCAATGTTTGGTGATAATGGTAGCGGTATGCATTGTCACCAAAGCCTGTGGAAAAACGGCGAAAACCTATTCTATGATGAGAACGGCTATGCCGGTCTGAGCGAAATGGCGCTGCACTATATTGGCGGTATTCTGAAACATACGCCAGCCTTGTTGGCTCTTGTTGCGCCTTCCACCAATAGCTATAAGCGCTTGGTTCCCGGCTACGAAGCCCCCGTAATGATGGCTTACAGCCGCCGCAACCGTTCAGCCTGCGTCCGCATTCCGGTCTACAGCAACAACCCCAAAGCTATTCGCATGGAATATCGCCCTCCAGATCCCACAGCGAACCCCTATTTGGCTTTTGCAGCCATGTTGATGGCAGGCATTGACGGCATCAAAAATAAGATTGACCCGGGTCAGCCGATGGACTTTGACCTCTTCGAAGAAGATGCTCCGAACGTGCCGCAGGTTCCTGGTTCCTTGGAGGCGGTGCTGAACGAACTGGAAAAAGATCACGACTTCCTGCTTCAGGGTGATGTCTTCACCGAAGAACTGATCCAGACCTGGATTGAGTGGAAACGTACCAACGAAGTGGATGCCGTCCGCCTGCGCCCGCACCCCTTTGAATATCACCTGTACTACGATGCGTAATCTTCATTAATCCTTCGGGATAGAGTATGGTTGTGATGCGATTTGCAAATCGCTTCACAACCGCTTTTTTATTAAGCAATAAACGTTAAGGATTGGTTTAGAGTTTAGCTTTATCTTGGATAAATCCTGCTAAAATCAAACTGTTATGATGACTTCATCATCCCTCCCCCTTGAAGCCTTGGATCGGCTCAGACAGATCGGTGCACAAATCAACCGTCTGGATACGGGCGACCTGGTTAACGCACAATTGATCTTGCAACAAATTGTCGAAGGTGCGATTGAAGCTGTTCCCGCAGCTTCAGCAGTACTTTATATCTATGACAACCGGCAAGGGAGGTTTAATCCGGATTCACGTGTTTCGGCAGAAGGAACGACAGAGCCTTCACCAAATGATTTTCCTCGCCCCAATGGCATGGGGGCACGTGCGCTGAAGCTTCAACGCCGAGTCCTGTCCTATGAGGAAAAGGGGCTGAATATCCATCCTGCAAAATTCACAGTGGGAGCGCGAGTGATGTCCTGCTCTCCTTTGATTGTGGCAGGAGAAGCATTGGGCGTGCTTTATGTCTATTTGCATGAAGCGCGGCACTTTAGCGAGCTTGAACTTCTCGTGCTCGATAATTTTGTCAATCAGGCTGCCTTGACATTGTATTTGGCGCACCAATTGATAGCAGCGCAGCAAGAGCAAGTTCATAAAAACCGTGAGCTACGGCGTCTTCAGCGAGCGGGAATGCTCATCTCGTCCCGTTCGAGTTTGCAAGAGACTCTGGAAACGATCCTCCAGATGGCGCTTGAAATATTGGATGCCAAATATGGGATATTTCGTCTGGTAGACAAGGAGGGGAAAAATCTGGTCACGCATGCGGTGATCGGTGAACGTTTAGGGCGCCCAGGCGTGGAGGCTTTGCCCATCAACGAAAATTCGATCACAGGGCGAGTGGCACTGAGTCGTGAACCGCTCGTGGTGGCTGATCTTACGCAGCAACCTTGGATCGATATCTATTACCCCTTCGATCACGAGCTTATCATGCGTTCTGAATTAGCTGTTCCCCTGATCGGCGCAGGCGGACGCCTCGAAGGCGTGCTAAACCTGGAAAACCCGCAGCCAAATGTTTATAACACCCAAGATCGCTATATTTTACAAATTTTCGCCACGCACGCCGTCATCGCTATTCAGGAAGCACGTTTGCTCAATGCCCTGCAAGATATTTCTGCACTCATGCTTACCCAGCCTCTCGGCGATATTCACCAAAAACTGACCGAGTGGGCGAGTGACCTGCTAAACATCCCTGAAAAAGAGATTGACATCCAAAATCTAAAACCTGAACTCGCCCAATCAGAGTGGGACAAAAAAGTTCTCAGCATTCTGGGGTACTACGCCGCTCTTGCCACACAAAATGAACAACACCATGACGACCTGCGCGTGGCACAGGAGCAGCACACCGTGGCAGAAGCCTTTGCCGCTGTCGGCGATGTAGCAGCTAACTTATTACATCGCCTGAATAACAAGGTTGGCACAATTCCCGTACGTGTGGATGGTATTCGTTACAAATCGGGAAATGCACTGGATGCAGATGCCTATCTTGCCAAAAACCTGACAGAGATCGAGCGCAGCGCAACCGAAGCAATGGAAATTGTACGGGACAATCTCTTTCACCTGCGTCCCATCGAACTTGCTCCCGTCAGCATTGCTGCGTGCGTGCAGGATGCGATTGCAGACGCTTCGCTCCCGAGTTCGATTGGGTTGCAGACCATTGGCCTAAGTGAACTACCGCTCGTGATGGCTGGAGCAAAACGACTGACCCTCGTCTTTGTCAATCTGTTCGAAAATGCAGCAGAAGCAATGGAAATGACAGGCGAAATTCTGATCTCCGGTGAGCAGCATGATAAACAAGTGATCGTAACAGTCCGTGATACGGGACCAGGCATCCCCCCCGCACTGCATGAACGGATTTTTGAGTTCAATTACAGTGAACGTGCTGAACGCCCTGGTAGATTAGGCTTTGGCTTGTGGTGGGTAAAAACCCTAATGACCCGCTTCGGCAGCAGCATCAGCGTTAAAAGCGACGGTAAAAATGGCACGACCTTCATATTAGAGTTTCAATTA
Organism: Anaerolineales bacterium; assembly: GCA_050293165.1. GTDB lineage: Bacteria > Chloroflexota > Anaerolineae > Anaerolineales > Villigracilaceae > Desulfolinea. The sequence continues at coordinate 8,704 of JBNKMO010000228.1, forward strand.
TGACCCATCCTGAACTCCTTGCTCTAGTCGTTGAAGATGATGCCTCGTGGCAGCAGATTCTCGCTGAAATCCTTTCCGATGCAGGATTGACGGTTGATGTAGCTGGTAATTTGCCTGATGCAATTGAACACATGCGTGCCAAATCTTATCGGCTTGCGATTGTTGATCTCTCTCTGAGCGGGAGTGACCATCATAATCAAGACGGTTTGCAAGCGCTCAGTGCTGTACAACGTTATGCGCCAAACGGCACAGCTATTTTGCTAACAGGATTCGCCACAGTCGAGCTTGCCGTCAGCGCCATTCAGGATTTCGGTGCCTTCACCTGCTTGCGGAAGGAAAGTTTCCGCCGTTCAGATTTTCGTGAAACCATCAACCAGGCTCTTGCCATTGCGCCTGTGGAGAAAGATGAACCCATCAGCGCCAGTGAAGAGAAGGTTGCTCTGCCTACAGACGCCCCCGATACGCCCGTGCCCCTGGGCTTGGCACTCCTCATCGAAGATGATGCTGGCTGGCGCAGCCTCCTCGCCGAACTCCTCATCGACGCAGGGTACGACGTACACCTCAGCACCAGCTATGTTGAAGCTCTTGGCCAACTCAACCGCGAAAAATATAATCTTGCCGTTGTAGATCTCTCTCTCGCCAGTTCCAGCGCCCCAGAGATGAATCTCGATGGGTACAACCTGCTGGACAAAACCCACCAAATCGGCATCCCGGCGATCATTGTCAGTGGTTTTGCAGACAGAGACCGCATTGAGCAAGCCTATGCAGAATTCGGTATTTTCGCTGCATTGGAGAAACAGGCTTTTGATCGCAGCGCCTTTCTCAAAACAGTAACGGAAGCCGGACAATCCCAAAGCGTGGATCCTGCATTAGAGAGCCTGACCCCACGAGAACTGGAGGTGCTGGTTCTCCTTGCCAAAGGTCTGACGAACAAAGAGATCGCAGCTAAACTTTTTATCAGTGCAAACACGATCAAACGACACCTGAAATCCATCTTTGTAAAACTTGATGTTAACACCCGTGCTGCGGCAGCAGCGAAGGCAATAAACTTTGGAATTGGTAGCCCACCTATTGATGCATAAAACTTGCCTTGGTATGCAAAGAATAAGCATCAGCTCGCACCTTGTTAAATTGGTGATGGCCTTAAGCAGTCATAATTTGTAGACTGTACTCAACGATAAACCAGCGAGCACCAATGTGGTGCATGTAATCGCTGGTTTACAACAAAATATTTAGCCTAGACCACGGCCAGGTCTATGATGTATGTCTAATAAATTAAGCAGGTACTGTCATTTGGGGTGAAATTTATACAGCATTGTATAGTTTAAAATGTCACACATGGTTTTTATTTTCAAGCGGTGGCTTCATAACCAGTGAAATATGTGGTCGTACATAATGATAATACTCCAGCCAGTTCCACCAAACATGTAAGCTCTGGTATCTCTGATGCCGCGTACTTGCTCCATCCAAGACATTCTTTATAGAGAAAATATTTAGAAGTTGTAAAAGTGACTGTCACTTCGCTTCTATACAAGTTTTATTTACTCCATCTACAGCTTCTCATGGAGAGTAGCATTTTAAACTTTAATACAACGAATCCTTGACGTTCTCTCGCACAGCGACCGCGTTGCCTACGATGCCGCTAAAAATAGTCAGCACGGCCACTACAACGATGGAAACAATCTTTACCAATGGAGAATCCCATAGCGTGGGCAGGATCAAAGAAATCAGTAGCCCAAGCAAAAATCCGCCAAGCGAATATCTCAAAACAAGTGGAAGATCATGCCAGAGTTTCCCCAACGAGTACGACTTATCTCGTTTACGCTCGCGCTCGGCGGTCGTGCGCTGAAACTGACGCTGCTTTACGTGCGGGTCACGGGCGCGAAGCTGCTGTTCGCGCAAGCGTTTCAGTCTTTCCTGTTCCTGATTTCCATCAAGCATCATGCACCTCACAAGTCGAATAATCCAGTACAGAACGTCTAAATCAGTATAGCAAAAAAACACCGAGCATTTTTAAAATGCTCGGTGTTTGTAAAGTTAGAGTTGCGCCTTGATCTTCTCGGCGGTTTCTTTGTAGCCTGCCAGCTTCTCGCGCTCTTTCTCCACCACGGCGGGCGGAGCTTTTTGCGCGAAGGGCGAGTTGAGCAATTTCTCCAGCCGCGCGATGTGCGATTCAGCTTCTTTTAAATCTCCTTCCAAACGAGTACGCTGCTCAATTGGATCAATCAGTTCATCCGAAGGTAGATATATATCTGTAGAACCACTAACCATGGCTATATGATTATCAGGTTTTCCATCATATGATTGTAATATTTGGGGAAGATGAGTACCACTTAATCCAGCAATATAATAAGAAGTCTCGTTGAATAAATCGTAGTCATCACCAGAACCAGTGACAAGAATCGGTGTAAATTTCGCAGATGGTTTAACGTTGTTTTCAGCTCTCGCATTGCGGATAATGCGAACAACGTCATAAGTCCGTTCGAACTGTTCAATCTTTTCATCCTCCCAGCCTTCGAGTTCGCGCTCTTCAGGCCATTTGGCGGTAATCAAAACTTCAGACCAATCGCTGGCGATATCCGCGAGGGGCGAATCGAGCAGGGTACTGCGCAGATGTCCCCAAAGCTCTTCGGTCACGAAGGGGGTGAAGGGATGCAGCAGACGCAGGGTGGTATCGAGCACGCGGGCGAGGGTGTCGGCGGTGGTGTAGCGCGTTTCGGGGTTCTGCATCTGGAGTTTGGCGATTTCTAAGTACCAATCCGCAAATTCGGACCAGAAGAAATCGTAAATCTGGCGTCCAGCTTCGCCATATTGGTACCCAGCGAAAAGGCGTTCGACACTGCGAATCAGGTCGTTTAAACGCGCCCAAATCCAACTGTCCGCCAATGTCCATTGTACGGTGGCAGGTTTGTCATCTTCCTGCACTTCATTGATCATCGAGAGCACGAAGCGCCCGGCGTTCCAGACCTTGTTGGCAAAGTTGCGGTTCGATTCAACCTTTTTCAGGCTGAGATTGGAATTTTTGTCCGGTGTGGAGCCGACGAGCAGCGTGAAGCGCAGGGCGTCGGTGCCGAGGTCGTCCATGACGATGAGCGGGTCAATGACGTTGCCTTTGGTTTTGGACATCTTTTTGCCGTGCTCGTCGAAGATCAGCCCGTGCAGGTAGATGGTGTGGAAGGGAATTTCGCCGACGAATTCGAGCGAGGACATGATCATACGCGCGACCCAGAAGAAAAGGATGTCGGCGCCCGTTTCCATGATGCTGGTGGGGTGGAAATATTTGAAGTCGGGCGTCTGTTCGGGCCAGCCGAGGGTCGAGAAAGTCCACAGCCCCGAGGAGAACCAGGTGTCGAGCACGTCTTCGTCCTGCTCGATGTGCGCGGAACCGCAGTGGGCGCATTCGGTCGGGTCTTCACGCGCGACGGTGATCTCGTTGCAGTCGGCGCAATACCAAACGGGGATGCGGTGTCCCCACCAAAGCTGGCGGCTGATGCACCAATCCTGCAGGTTTTCCATCCAGTTGTAATAGACCTTCGTGAAGTAGTCGGGCACGATGGTGATCTCGCCATTTTTGACGGCATCGAGCGCCTTTTTGCCGATGCTTTCCATCTTGACGAACCACTGCGTGGAGATCATCGGCTCGATGATCTCGCCGCCACGCTGCGAACGCGGCACCTGATGGGTGTAAGCCTGCTCTTTGATGACCAAACCTTCGGCGCGCATATCTTCCCAAAGCGCGTTACGCGCGTCGAAACGATCCATGCCTTCATATTTGCCGCCGTTCTCGTTGACTTTGGCGTCCTTATCGAGCATGGAGATGAGCGGCAGATTGTGCTTTTCGCCGATCTCGTAGTCGTTTGGATCGTGGGCGGGCGTGATCTTGAGTGCACCCGTACCGAACTCGCGCGTGACATATTCATCCGCGATGACGGGAATTTCACGCCCCAGGATGGGGACGGTAACGCTCTTGCCAATGAAGGCTTGGTACCGTTCATCGTCGGGATGCACGGCAACGGCTGTGTCGCCCAAAATCGTCTCTGGACGGGTGGTTGCAACGGGGATGTAGTCGCCGCTATCATCGGTGAGCATGTATTTGAAGTAATACAGCTTGCCCTCTTCTTCGCTGTATTCCACTTCGAGATCAGAGACCGCGGTTTTTAATCCCGGCGACCAGTTGATCAGACGCGGTCCGCGATAGATCAGCCCTTTTTCGTGGAGCTGCACAAAGGCTTCGCGCACGGCTTTGGACAAGCCATCGTCGAGGGTGAAGCGTTCGCGCGTCCAATCACAGGATGCGCCCATACGGCGAATTTGTCCTGTGATGCGCCCGTGATACTGCTCTTTCCATGCCCAAGCGTGCTCAAGGAATTTCTCGCGCCCGATCTCGTCGAGGGTGACTTCTTCGGTCTTCATCAGGTGACGAGAAACCATCAACTGCGTGGCGATGCCCGCATGATCCGTGCCGGGTACCCACAACGTCGAGTAGCCCTTCATGCGGTGATAGCGGATCATCAGGTCTTCCATGCTAACGAACATGGCATGACCGAGATGCAGTTCGCCCGTCACGTTTGGCGGCGGGATGGAGATGACGAACGGTTTCACGTTCGGGTCAAAGTCCGGTTTGTTGGGATCGTTGTGCGGCTTGAAATAGCCGCCTTCTTCCCACATCTTGTAGATACGTTCTTCGGTATTCTTGAAGTCGTATGCTTTGGGGAGTTCGTGTTTGGTCATAAGGTTGCTCCTAAAATAATTTCTTTTTTCACCACAGAGAGCACGGAGTTCATAGAGTCTTTTTAAAGTTTTTATCCGTGCGCTCTGTCTACTCCGTGGTGAGTTAAAACAAAAACGCCTTCATCCTGCATGAGGACGAAGACGAACTCCGCGGTACCACCTCGATTCGCCTTAACAAAGGCGCTCTCTATGACCGACTATCATCGGTCTGCGCTGTAGCGGGCGCTCCCGTGCCGTTCTACTAACTCAGTCATGAGCGTTCTTCGGCAATTCATCTGGGCGACATTCAGTGGTGATCTTCTGTGGATGCTTGCAGCCAAGGCATTCCGTCTCTGGCAGGGCTTCACCAACTTACTCTTCCCATGTTTTGCCGATTATACAGATTCGGCAGGGGCAAGTCAAGTTATAAAATTCAGGAACTTTAATAACCCTTTACATTGTGTACACAAATACTTTACACAAGGCAACTATTATAGGAGCATCAACACAGGCAAGTGCTTGTGACGACATAAAAAGGAGCAACAAAATGAAAAAGACTTTAATAGCAGTTTTCGCAGTAGCGATGTTAGTAGCCGTATTTGGTGGCGTAGGAAGTGCCTATGCAATGGAAGATGCGGGCAAAGGCCCCGGTAACGGCGGCAATGGTGGCAACGGCGCAGCCGGTGCGAATGGAACCAGCATTCTCTCCAGCTATATGACCGATGCAGTCGCATCCGCCCTTGGGCTTGATCCCGCTGTCGTGGCAGATCGCCTCGCAGCTGGAGAAACCTTCTACGATATCGCCATCTCGATGGGCTACACAGCCGAAACCTGGCCTGAACTTTTTGCCAGCGTCAAAGCAGCCGCAGCCGAAGCTGCAGCAGCATATGGTTTGGTGCCGCAAACCCAACTCAATACCAACCTTGGAATCCAATCCCAACTTAAGGATGGTACCTGCGACGGGACTTGTGTAAGTGACCCCACCCTCAACCTCTACTCCGGATCGAACGCCGGAACACGTGGTCGGCGCGGTGGGCGCTAATCTCTAACAAACAACATTCTCCCTTGATAGAAGTAGGGCAGCCATTTGGCTGCCCTACTTCGTTTAATATGCTTGATTTTGGGATGTATTTAAATTGTCTGACGTGGAAGAAAGATGGGACTGCGGGGCTGTTTTCTTTTGTGGCACAGAAAAGTTATTCTCCCAGCAAGACCTTGTCGAGCCCGGCGGTTGTTTCCAGGATGATATCAGCGCCATATTTGCGGAGTTCGGCTTCCTCGCCAAAGCCGCACAAGACGCCGACAGTTTGTGTCCCGGCAGCTTTGCCTGCACGCATATCGACGGTAGTATCGCCGACCATCAGGCAGTTTTCGGGCGGGATGCCCATCACCTGCGCTGCGTGGAGAATCGGATCGGGGTAGGGTTTGGTATGTTCGGCGGTTAGTGCAGTGACGACTACGTCGAAGAAGGGCAGCAGATCGTATTGTTTGAGAAACTGCATCGTGCCCTCCTCTCCACGAGCGGTGACAACTGCCATGGGGTATTTCCCCTGCAGGGCTGTCAGCATTTCTTTAACGCTCTCAATCAGGATGAAGTGTTTTAACGGTGGTGGCCGATGACGGGTAGCCCAATCGGCAAGGGAAGCAAGTTCATCGTCAAGTCCGAGCGCGTCCGGTATCCCCAAAAGCAGATTGCCCGGCGCTTCGCTCCACATCACAAATCGGCGTGCGGCATGATGCGCATCCTGATTTTTGAAGAGGAACTTGAAGGGGCGAAAGAAGCGTTCAAATTTAAGAACGTATTGGTCATCTGTGTCGCTGAGGGTGCCATCCACATCAAAACAGATGGCTTTGATCTTTTGGAGGTCAAGTTCCATTCTGCACCTATTCCTAGTATTTTTTATTGGATCAATTCTACTCTACATTAAAGCGAGTTTGGTGTCTTGTGCTATACTTTTACAGAGAAACTTATGATAAACGATCAGACTCAATCCCTGCTTGAATTACTCTATCATGTTAGCCGCGAGGTTGCCACCGCGTTGGACCTGCGAACCGTTTTGCAGCGTGTGCTTTATGCTGCAATTGATAATGTTGGCGGTGAGCGTGGCAGTATTGTGGTGATGGATGATAACGGTAAGCCGCTCGATTCGATCATCGTGCATGGACGCCGCATTCAAGGGGATACGACGCAGCAACTGCGTGTGACTGTTGAACGTGGTCTGGCTGGATGGGTGGTACGCAACCGTAAGGCTGCGCTCGTGCCCGATACGAGCCTGGACCAGCGCTGGTTACGCCGCCCTGATGATGCGGTGCAGAAAAGCGGGGCGAAAGCGGCTATTTGTGTGCCCTTGCTGGCACGCGAGAAGATCGTAGGGGTCTTGACTTTAGTCCACTCTGTCCCGAATGCGTTTGATCGCGGCCATCTCGAATTGATGCAAGCGATTGCCGATCAGGCAGGGGTGGCGATCTTGAATGCGCGTTTGTATACCGAGAGTCAGCGTCAGGCACGCGTGATGACGGCGCTTGCTGATGGAGCGATAACGATTAACGCCTCGCTGCAAATGCACGATGTTTTCCAACGCATTCTTAATCAGACCATTCAAGCATTACAGGTTGAAACGGTTGCCTTGGCTCTTCAAGAACAGCCTAGTGGAGATTTTGTTTATCGTGCAGCGACAGGCAAAAACGCAGGCAGCGTTTTAGATAAGCGTGTTCCTACCGGCGAGGGGCTGATTGGTAAAGTGGTCAAAGAGGGCCGTGGGATAGTTATCCCTGCCATTAAAGATGAGAATCCATTTGCAAGCCGCAGCTTTTTTGACGGTTTTGATTCAAACGCTATTGCCATCGCCCCAATTCAGGCGCAGGGCAAGATTATTGGCGTGATGCAAGCGATCAATCCGATTTCGGGCGTTTTTGATCCTGATGCCCTGCTGGTGATGACCGGTATCGGTAGTTTGGCTGGCACGACGATCCAGAATGCACAGCTTTTTGAACGTGTTGAAGAGACCCAAAAGCGTTACTACGAATTATTCAACGATAGCATTGACCCGATCCTAATCAGCGATTGGGATGGCAATATCCTCGAAGCAAATCGAAAAGCTCTCTCTCTAAGCGGCTATGATGCGGATGCGTTTCGGCAATTGTCTATCGGCCAACTGCACGATCTAAGCGTTGGTAATCTGGGCGTAGATTTTGATTATCTGCGCGATAATCAGGTGTATAAATACGAATCCAATTTGTATACAAAAGATGTAACTGCAATTCCCGTCGAAGTATATGTGCGCAGCATTGAACTTGAAGATGAAGAGGCGCTGCAATGGACCTTCCGCGATATTAGCGAGCGCAAAGAACTCGACCGTTTGCGTGATGATTTAACTTCGATGATCTATCATGATTTGCGCTCTCCGCTGGCGAATGTGCTTTCAAGTTTGGGTATGTTGGAAGGTGCGGGCAGCATTCAGGATGAGGATGGCTCGCAGATGCTGCTAAAGATTGCAAGTAGTTCTGCCATGCGCGTTCAGCGTCTGGTTTCCTCTTTGCTGGATGTCAGTCGCCTTGAAGCCGGGCAGGATATTGTTACACAGCAGGATGTTGAACCTGCGACCTTGGTCACTGATGCGATTGAGGCGGTTCTGCCTAGCACGGAACCACGTAAACAGGAGGTTAGCGTTCTGTTGACAAATAACCTGCCTAATATCTGGGTCGATGACGATATGATCCGGCGCGTACTGATCAACTTACTTGAGAACGCATCCAAATTTACGCCTATTGGCGGGAAGTTGGAAGTCGGCGCAAAACTGGATAATGAATGGGTGCAATTCTGGGTTGCTGACAATGGCGTTGGCATTGCTCCTGAAAATCGTCAACTTATTTTTGAAAAATTCGCGCGTGTTAAAGGCAAAGAAAGCGTCTCTGGTTTGGGAGTTGGGCTTGCTTTTTGCCGCCTTGCAATTAATGGGCATGGAGGCTCGATCTGGGTCGATGATAACCACGAACAGGGCACACGTTTCAATTTAACTGTACCGATCTCAACGGAAAAACAGAAAGAGGAAGTCGCTTAAATGCAATCTCTCAGAGAAAATATTCATATTGAAGATAAATACACAGGGGTGACTCTGGCAGCTATTAATCTGCCACAGGGGCTGATCTATATCGACGCGCCACCTATTCCTGAAGATGGACGTACTTGGCGCGCCGACCTGCTTGATCTCGAAAGTGGATATGAACGCTTGCTCATCAATCTTGATACCAATATAGATCGCGTGGTGGGCTCACGCTCAATGGATTGTCCCGTTCTCGTCCATGCGACCACGGATGAATACTTCCGTAATCGTCCAGGCATCTTTAGAAACCTAGGGCAACCGACTGGCGCTGTTTGGGAGAGCCTCCCAAATCTTGGTAATGTTCGCTGGTCGCCTCCTCAACTTACCTTTACCCGAAAAATGAGCATTTTCTGGGATGATGTGCCCCTTTATCTTGAACATCACCCCGGCTCAGATGAAGGCGCGATTTGGGTTGTTCTGCCAGATGAAAAGATCGTCTTTGTCGGCGATGCTGTCCTTAAAAACCAACCGCCCTTCTTTGCAAAAGCAGATATTTCTCAATGGCTCGCAGACCTTGAACTGCTCATGGGTGAAGAATATAAAGGCTATACCATTGTCAGTGGGCGCGGCGGCACTTGTGCAAGTTCCACGATCGAAAAACAACGCGACCTTCTTGTTCAAACGCACAAAGCCCTCGAAAAATTGGCACAAAGAGGTGCCGATGTTACGGCCACCGAGAAACTCATTCCAAAATTGCTTGAGCCGTTGCGTTTTCTCGCTTCGGAGCGTGAACTTTTCACCCATCGCTTGCGTCACGGATTAGCGGCATACTACACACGGCACTATTTGAGCGACTCGCTTGACGAAGAATAATCCATGAAAGACTACGCGCCCCTTTTGGAACGCACGCGTGGTACAACGGTCGAATCGCTTCATTATGGAGCGGCGGCCGTTGTTGATTCAACGGGTAAATTGCTCGCCTGGATCGGGAATCCACAGTTGACGACTTTCCTGCGCTCCGCCGCGAAACCCTTTCAGGCTTTACCTTTTATTGAAGAGGGCGGCGCACGTGCATTCAACTTGCTTCCGCACGAAATAGCTCAGATCTGTGCCTCACATAGCGGCACCGACCTGCACGCCCAAACAGTGGATGGCATTCTGAAAAAGATTGGCCTGAACGAATCTCATTTGCAATGCGGTGCCCATCCGCCAATGGATCAAGCCACCGCAGAAAGGCTTATCGCTGAAGGCAAGCAGCCTCCACCCCTGCGCCACAATTGTTCCGGCAAACATAGCGGGATGCTTGCATATGCCCAGATGCGCAGTCTGCCTCTCGATACTTACCTCGAACGCGCGCATCCCATTCAGCAAGACATTTTAGGAAGTTTCGCCGAAATGTGCGAAATCGCCCCTGAGGAAATCAAACTTGGTACCGATGGTTGCTCTGCGCCGAATTTCGCAATCCCCCTCTACAACGCCGCGCTCGGATACGCCCGCCTCTGCGACCCGCGCAAGTTACCCACAGAACGTGCGCAAGCTTGTGAGACAATCACTTCGGCAATGATGGCGCATCCCGAATATGTGAGCGGTCTTGGTCGCTTCGATACGCGTCTTATGCAGGTCGGGCGTGGCAGGTTTGTCGTCAAGGGGGGCGCGGAGGGATACCAGTCTTTGGGCATCCTGCCAAATTTGACGGGGACAAGCCTAAAAGGAGTCGGGATCGCGCTAAAAATATCCGATGGCGACCCGAACGGGAATGTTCGTGCGGCGGTGATGATCGAAATCCTGCATCAATTGGGCTATCTGGATGAGACAGATCTCGCTGAATTGGCAGCGTTCGCGCCCGTGCGAACCATCTATAATTGGCGAAATTTAAAAGTGGGCGAGGCCCGCACAATTTTCAAATTGGAAAAAGAAAATGGATGAAATTAAAGCAAAGGCACTCGAAGTACACGAACGCTTGATGAACAAATTCGGCGAGCCAATTTGGCGCAATCCGCTACCCGCCATCGACGAATTGGTTTCGACGATCCTGTCGCAAAACACTAATGATGTAAACCGAGATCGGGGCTTTGACAAGCTGCGAGAAACCTTCCCGACATGGGAAAAAGTGCGTGATGCTCCTGCCGCCGAAGTGATCGAAGCTGTACGCGTGGCGGGCTTGGCGAATCAAAAGGGCCCGCGTATCCAAAAGGTGTTGCGCCAGATCAGCGACGAGCGCGGCGAGCTGGATATTGAGTTTCTGAAGGAAATGCCGCTGGACGAGGCGCACGCTTGGCTGACAAAATTCAACGGCGTGGGGCCAAAAACTGCGGCGATTGTATTGCTTTTTTCACTGGGGATGCCCGCTTTTCCGGTTGATACACATATTTATCGCATCACGGGGCGTCTCGGTCTACGCCCTGAAAAAATGACCGTGGAGCAGGCGCACCCTTATTTGGAGAGTGTCTTTCCGCCAGAAACCTATTATGCCGGGCATCTGAACATCATCCGCTTGGGGCGTGAGATTTGCAAAGCGCGCAAACCGGTGTGCGAAAAATGCCCTCTGCTAGAGATTTGCGATTACGGACAAGCAAACGCTGATTGACATTCACATTTTTATCCACTACACTGGATTTATCATTTCTTATTTTCAGATTTCTTGAAAGGAGGTGAAACTAGTGAAAGGCTTTTTCTTCGAGCGCGGCCAAGGTTTAGTTGAATATGGATTAATTCTTGTTCTTGTAGCAGTAATCGTTCTGGTCGTCGTTCAGGTACTTGGGCCACAGATCGGTGATATGTTTACTGAAGTGAATAGTACGCTTTCGAGCACAGTCCCATAAAAAAAACAAAAAACTCCCCGAGCAGGGAGTTTTTTGTTTAAGTGAGAATGATTCTCATGTTGACCGTGTGTCGTTTAAAGGACACTAAAGATACCGAAGTAAATCATATCGGAACAATCTAACGACAACATAATGGGTTAGATGCCAGCCTTCTTTTGAAAGCCACCATGTCCAAGCTGACCAATGACCTGATGATGATGCGTGGCTATTGTAAATTTGAAAATTGTGATCTTGCCATGCTTTTTTCGCGGTCAGATGTGCCCGAAGACCGGCAAAGTCAGACATCACGAGTACCACGGATGAGAAGTTTTGCTCTTGAAGGATGGGAACTGCGAACTCAACATTTTCAGCTGCATTTGTGGCACGATTTTCCAGCCATATCTTTTCAGAGGGAACCCCCAACTTTATCAACTCTTTTTGAAATAATTTAGCTTCAGTGAGTTCAGTATTAGGGACGAGAACCCCGCCACTTACGATGATGTTTTTAACTGTTTTTTCGTGGAATAACTTTGCCGCATGTTCCCATCTTGCTTTTGCTTTCCACGCCAAGCCCGTTCCAAAAACTAAAGCTGTATGAGCGGTGTGACTGGGAAGGTTTTTCTTTTGCAGAAAGAACCCCATACCAATAAAAATACTTAGGACCAAAGTTAAAAGAGAGAAGAGCCACATCATAAACTCTCTAAGATAAATGGCTTCCTAGCCTACCACAACATCCACCCCGACCAACTCACAAACCACCCATAGATCGCGGGGTAAATAGCATAACCAATGACCCCGCCCAAAATCCCCAAAAATGCCCCGGCCAGAATATCAGAAAGATAATGCACGCCCATCGCGACTCGTCCCAGTGCGACGAGGGGAGCGAGAAGTACGAGAAGGATCGACATCCACAGGGGGCCAAGAAAGATGCCCATCGTACCCAGCAAAAAGGCGCGTGTGGCGTGTCCTGATGGGAAGGAGTGTGGATCGGTGCTGCGGTACATCTCTCCCCATTCCCCTTCGGGGCGTTTGCGACGGATCGCAAATTTCAGTATCAGTACGATGGTCGCCATAATTATCAACGCGCCCAGCATAACCGCCGCCCACTGTTTCCAAAAGGCATTTCCCAGCCCCCAGGTTGCAATCAGAGCCACTGCCCAGAACCACGAATCACCTGAGTGGGCGAAAAAAGCAGCGGTGGTGCGCAAAGGGCCTGGCTCTTCGGCAATGCGTAGTTTTTGGGTTAGTTCAGCGTCTTTTTTTAAAAGGGTTTGAAAGTTCATAAGCATTCAGATAATAAAAACGATTTTGAGATGAGGGTTATAACCTGACGAAGCAATCTCCAAGAATGTGAGACTGCTTCGTCGCCAAAAAGCGGCTCATCGCAGAGTCGTTTTGATAGATTACTTTTCCAGATCAGCGCGCAGCATCTCGTATTGATGCCCTTTGTCCACGTCCATCGCAGCTTCGGCATAGGGCCAGATGATTGCGCGTCCGGTGAAGTTGAGTTTTTTCGTGGCCCGTTTCACTGCGTCGGCGAGAGAAAGGCGTCCAAGCAGAAGCAAGACCAAGGTCCAGATACCGATCGTCGCGGCTTGTTTAAGGGGCGCTTTCCGTTTTCCGATCAAGACTTCCCATTTTGAAAGATGCTCGGGATCCGTCGTCATGCTGTGGTGCGCAATGTGGAGATCGGCACCGCAGACTTCCATATCCTTCAATTTTGTGAAGGTACGATTGGACCCCGGGTAGCGCGCTTCCATGACTTCTTTTTTGACCACGCCGTAATAGATATCATGTTTGGTTTCCAGCGCTGTTTCGACGAGCCAGTCGATCATCTCACCTGTGACGGCGGGAATATCTGCTGATGACGAGATAACGTACTCCGCTTTGGGGTTGATCTCGCGCATTTTATTGATGCCGGCCTCGATGTTTGCCAGCATCCGCCCCTGGTTGGGGATATGGTACGTGGGTTTGGCGCAGGTGACGCTGTCAACATCATCCAACCCGATGATGATGACGTTCTCGACGTGCTTGGCATTGCCGAGCGCATCAAGCACCCATTGCACCATTGGCTTGCCAGCGATGTCGAGCATGGCTTTCGGGATGCCCTGTGTGTATTCGTAGAGTGGTTGATCCGGTTGGGGGATGCCCCCTGCGATGACGATTGCGTCCATAGTTATCCTCCATGTCATTGCGAGGCAGTTCTATCGCCGAAGCAATCTCACCACGGTAAGGGGGATTGCTTCACAAAAAGACGCTCGCAGTGACAGGTATGTTAATTAGTTCAATTCTCTGATCGTTGGCTCAAAATTGAGCGAATCGAGCATTTCGTTCAGCTCGTCGTTAGTCAGTTTGCGGTTTTTGCCAGATGCGGCAATAAAGGCAGCTTCCATCATGTTCGTACCAAAGGAACGCCCGTCGATGGCGGGGGTGCCGGTAACGACGTATTTCACGCCTGCGCTCTTGAAGAGTGCCATATCTTCTTCGGTGGTGGTATTGGTGACGATGACCTTGCCTTCGAGTTCGTTGGGCATATGGCGCACGATGTAGTTGTTATCACCGGCAATGACGCTCGCCCATTGATAATACTTCTCGAATTTGGGTTCGCGCACGGTCTGCTTGTCGCCAGTCGGGTAAATCCACGCGAAAGGCAGGCGCATTACGATCGGATAGAGCGCCGATGCAAGCAGTTTGAGCTGGCTGATCTTGCGTAACGGGATCGGAATGCCAATACCGAACATCAGCTCTCCGAAGATGCATTCGTAATCCGCTTCGATGAAGCCTTTGGTCATGCCCCAGCGGTCGGATGCGGCGGTAAGCAGCACGCGTTTCGGGGTGATGTAATCGCCGAGTTCTTTTTCAATGAAAGAAGCCAGGCGATATTCAAGCGTGTTGCGTAAACCAGAACCATCCACAACCGGGGTTTTGACCGCGCCATCCGCAATCCATGCCACGTTGTGATAGCGGAAAAACTTTCCAGCAAACTCGGTGCCAAAATCGCCGCCGCCCAAACCAAAGGCATCAACAGTGCCGTCCATTTCACTGAAAAGCTGTGCGGCTTTTTTGAGATCGCCATCGGTGCCGATGCGCTCGATGCTGATCTCTTCGCCATTTAGGTTCACAGTGACAGCCTTATTTCTTTTTGATGAGCCAATGCTCACGCTGACTGCTCGCTTCATGATCTTTCTCCTTAAATTCTACGGGACCTAATGAATGCCAGAACTATACCTCATATTATTATAATCAAATAAGTCTTTATAGGCAGATGACAATGAAAACTATAAAACCCGTTTTGACTCTGTGCCGATATTTGTATCTCTTTATAAAATGTACAGTAAAAGAAACGGGGCTTCGCTCGAAGTCCCATTTCTTTTAGAATAAATTCTCCATTCCCAGTAGATATTTGGAATTTTGCTGGGTGTACAGAGGAAAGGCTGAGAGCGCATCGGCGAGGCGTTGATGAGATTCTTTGGGGGCTTTCATCTCAATCACCATCTCGTTACGCAGGGGTTGTGGGGAGAGGGTGTTCGGGCTGAGACCAAAACTCTGGGAAAAGGCACGCAAGCCAAAATCAAGGGTGACTCGCAGCACGCCATCCATGCTGACGTAGTATTCACGCTGGTATTGGTTAATCAGGCTGGGGCGCATACCATCGAGGAGAAATCGGCCTTCTGCGGGCAGAGTACTTTTTAACGCATCCAGCAAGGTATCCCAATCCTGATTTTCAAAATCAAGTTTTGCCTGCACAGGAAAAATGACCTTGTTGCCCAATTGCGCCTGCTTGCGTTTGATTTCTAATTGTCCGCTCTTGATCTGCCAGTTGTCGCCATACCAGCGAAAACGCAGTTTGGAGCGCTCAGCAATGCCGTTGAGATGCTGCTGTAAAAGGTCGTATTGATAGGTATCAAAATAAAGGTTGTTGACCTGACGCGGCGGGTAAGCGACCTGAAAGGCTTCAGAATGTGCCAAAACCCAACTGCGGGTTTCGGCAAGACGCTGCTCTTCAAAAACCATTTTGATCTCATAACGGGTATCCTGCATACCTAATTTCCTAAAATGCCCTGCGAGTAGAGTGCGTCCACATTGAAATCTTCGGGCAGGATGCTCTCGTCATTTAAGATAATCGCGCTCCCGGTTTGGCAGAGGGCGGGCCTTGAATCGTCCAAAATCTCCAAGTCGATTGCCGTGATCGACGCGGGACCATATTGCGGCTTTTTGGTATACGCTGCCAGTCCGGCTGCGCGCGCACCTTCAATGCTTGAAGCGCTGATCTCAACTTCCGAGAGGTCTTTGCTCGCCACGCCAATGCCCACATCGCGGACGGTTAGATTTGATGCGGTTATGTGGCTGTGCTCACCTGCTGAAATGGCCTTATCGCCCAAGCTCACAAAATAGGAGTTCTCGACTGTCACATGTGAGCCGCTTACATCTACACCATCGCCAAGAATATCGTGGAAACTACAATACGAAACCGTTCCGTGCGTAAAGTCACCATCGAAGGCATCAGAGGGCGAATTCAAAAACTCGACATGTTCAAAAGCAAATCCGGCCTGGATCAGATTCAGCGCATCTTCGGTTTGGTTATTGCCGATCTGCGAATAGCTGATGTTGGCATCGCTCTGGTAAAAAGTGATCCCGCCCGTAATGCCCACGCCGGGATAGGGAATACCGTTCATCTCACCGATGGTGACATATTCCCAATCAGACGTATCTTCAGCCTTCAGGATGAGCATTCCGCCCCACGCGCCATTTTGGCTTGTTATCGTTATCGGTTCATCTTCTGTCCCGAATATGTCCACGCTGCCGCGCGCTACAAGGCTAATGCCCTCCCCAAAACGTAGCGTCGTCCCACGCGGGATGCTGAGTGTGTAGCCTTCTGGCAGGATCAGGTCTTCGTTCACGTCCCATTCGCCCTGTTCAATCGCGAGTTGATAATCACTTAACTGCATTAAAAAGTCGTGCGTGGCAAGGGCTTCATCAAGTGTGGCTGTTGGCAGTAACCCCTGTGAGATGCTTTTGGGGACATAATTCGTCAGGATGGGAATTTCAAAAGTCCGCGAGCTGCCGTAGAGATTGACGTACAAAAACATCTCATCTTCGGCGGTGTGTGTGGATACGAAAGCATCCAACGGGAGTTGGAAGGAGACAATCGTCGCGTTTTGGTCCTCCGCGATTGAGGACAAGACAAATGCAGTTTGCACGGGAGCAAGCCCAAGGTCACAGTTCGCGCCGCGGCATTGCAGTTCATCCAAAGAGATGGTTTCATCGCCCCAGCGTAAATTACGAAGCTCGACGGGCAGCACCATCAAATTTGCAAGGTCTAGCTGGAGGCTGGTCTGGTCAATAAGATGATAATTCCCGCGTATCGGCTGAACAGGATTAATATTATTTGCCAATAGGCTGGCTCGCTCCCGGATCAGCGACCAGGGAGATTCGATGGCTGCCGGAACAGCGCGATTGCTATATTCCTGCAGGAGCGCTTGATTGTAGCTTTCAACATCTGCTCCCAAGGCATTCTCCAGCTCTTGAAGATAGGCTGGCGCCGTGATGCGCTCAAGGGTTTCGACATACGCTTTTTGGATACCCACCGATCTGAAAAAATTCTCTTCAAGGAAGGGATAGCCTAGCTCATCGAACATGAAGGCTTCATGCAAGGCCAGCGCATCAAAGGCAACTGGCTCAATCAAGCCGGTGACTGGATTATAGTAAAAACGATAGTTATGCCAGAAGGCGGCATGTCCGCCACCCCAGAGATCGGTGAGCGCGTAGAAACGCCCCCAAAGCTCCTCGTCCAAAGCCTCCTCTGGTGCGACAGTGTGATTTCTAAACGCATTCATAAGATCAACGCCAGCTTCGAACTCCGCCTGCAGGGTTGGGTTATCTGCAATATGCGTCTCGCGAAAAGGCGTTATCTCACTGATCTCACCGCCATCGGTGACCCAAAAATCTTTGATCTTGGGCCAGAAACCGCCATTTGCATAATCAGTCCAGTAAAGGTCTTCATCATAGCGCAGGATAATGCCCTCGCGGCGTTCTTGTATTTCAAGCAAGTCTTCCGTAAAGCTCTCTTCGATGGCATAAACGCCTTTATGCTCGCCATTGACAACTACATTCACAAAATCATAGCGTGTGGTGAGTACCCCCTCACGCATGAGATTCTGATGGAAGGTCCATTCATGAACATAGTTACGCGTATAAGGCGACTGCAATGAAAAACGGCGCATCCCTAGAATCGCACCATCATCTTCTTTGATATGCACACGAAACGACCATTTACTGGTCATCAAATGATCAGTCCAATCCCCCTTCAAGCGGATATCAACATCCAGATTCTGCTCATCGTTAATATGGAGTGTTGCCGGGACATAATCTTCATCAGACGCCAACAGGATGCCTATTCTCAAAGCAATATCCCTTTTGTCGGTGATCGCAAGCATTGAGTCAAATGGAATATCCAGGTAGATTGTCGGTAGAGTACTTTCACGATAAAGAAGGGTTTCGGTATTGACTTCTTCAACCAATTGATCCGCCGCAAAGGAACTTGTGTTTGGAAGCAGGTTACTCAAGCCGCCATTCCGTTCAAAGAAGATGCCCAAAATAAAAATGATCACCAACAGGAGCAAAGTGGAAATATCTTGCTGCCATTTCGGTTTGGCTTTTTCTTCTTTCTCTTGCGGTTTTGGATATTTGATCTTCATGCACTAGCCACCCAGCAGATTATCCTGCTCCACCACGCTGATGGTTGTATGCGCATACTTTGCACGGATGCGCTGCGAGACACGCACTACAGCCTCTGCTGCACGAGTCTTGATATAGAAAACAAATTGCATGCGCTGATCGTTCGTGTCCACCCGCCGTAGATCAACCTGCCGTAATTCTTCAGCCAGCAGCATATTCACAAAGGCAAACGCTTCTTCTTCATCTCCAGCATCAGGAATGGAAATATTCAGATATAAATTGCTATATGGTTTCACCCGTAGCGTTTGTGTAAGTAGTTTGCGCCCAAAAAGATAAAGAATGATCACCGCAAAGGCGACAAGTGTTGGCACGCGCTGATCTGCGCCCAAACCCAACCCAATCGCAATGGCAAAGAAGAGAAAGATCAACTCTTCAGGGTCTTTGATGGCTGTACGGAAGCGGACAATTGAAAGTGCCCCCACCAAGCCCAGCGAAAGCGCCAACGATGATTTCACGATGGTAATCACCAAAAGCGTAATTAGCGATAGCAACGGCAGAATCGGCGCAAACTTGGAGCGATTAGAGAGAGAATCGCCAAAGCGAGCATAATAAGCCGCCAGCAAAATTGACAGCAATAGTCCCAAAATCAGATTCAGAATCATCGAAGGCAACGATAAAGGTGCAGCATAGGTCAGATCCATTTTTGTTCTCCTCTTTACAATGCAGATATGCTATTCTACACCACCCCCAAAGCGTTTTTACCTAAGCGGGTAAACAAATTTGAAAGCTTGTTCCCCGCCCAACTTCGCTTGTGACCGAGATCGTTCCGCCATGTGCCTCTACGATTGAGCGTGCAATCGCCAGCCCCAAACCAGATTCCCCTATCGCCAGGTTGCGTGCCTGATCGGCGCGATAAAAGCGCTCAAAAATGCGGCTCAAATCCTTTTCGGCAATCCCCGCTCCCGTATCTTCCACCATGATCACTGTCTGTCCGCTAACCACGGAATACCGCAAGCTGATCTCGCCCTCTTCCGCCGTATAACGCAGCGCATTGCTGACCAAATTGCCCAGCACCTGCGCCATGCGATCTTCATCCATTGAGATGGATAGCGGCGCAGCTTCCGTTTCCACAAGCAAGTTGACGCCTTGTTTTTCTGCCGCCAGTTGATAGGATGCCGCTACCCGCCGCAGCAACGCTCCCACCTCAACTTGATTCCGATTAAGCGACATCTGCCCGGCATCAGCCAGCGAGAGCGTGCGCAAATCCTGCACCAGGCGCTGCAAGTGGACGATCTCGGTGTGCATCACGTCAATCCGTTCCGGCGTTGCCTGCAGCACGCCTTCCTGCATCGCTTCAAGATAGCCACCCAAAACCGTTAACGGCGTGCCGAGATCATGGGCAATATCCGCCGTCATTTGGCGGCGGGCTTGTGTTGCGCGCCCAAGATCAGCCGCCATCTGATTGAAGGATGCTGTTAATTCGCCCAGTTCATCTTGTGAGCGGACGGGGACTTCTTGTGCCAAATTGCCACTTGCCATTGCGTGCGTGGCCTCGGTCAGGTCGCGGATTGGGCGTGTTAACGAGCGGGCCAGCACTGCGCCCAAGAGCAGTGCGATCAACATCGCTACGATGCTTGTCAAGAGCAAAGCCTGATTGGTTCGGTCGATATAGCCTTGTTCTACGGAGCTAAGTTGCGGCACTTTGCCTGTCTGAAGTGCTGTTCCCACAACGGCACCGTCTATCTCGATAGGGGTGCCTTCGGCGAGGGTTGCGGCATCTACCATTTCTTTTGGGTGATAAACCCCTGCGGGGATGACGATCATCCCGTGTTCATCCGCAAGCGCGAAAATGATTGGAGAGGGGCGTACCTGATTGGGATCTGGAGGCTGTTGGGGTTGCTGTGCTTGTACAGTCTGTGCAAAAAGATGTGGAGCGATCCCCCGCCATGAGCCATTTTCTTCGTAATAGGCAGTCACATTTTCAATAAAATCTGCGCGGATGCGTTCGACGACAACCGTCTCAAAGGCGCTGACGGTTGTGCGCCAGGTAAAGAAGGCTGCTAATCCGATCACTATCAGACTGACAGCGAGAAAGGCGATGGTGAGTTTTAGGGAGATGGATTTCATAGGTTATTCCAGTCTCTGAGCGGAACATCGAACGGATATGAGATGTGTAGTCGAAGAGCGACTTTTATAGAAACCGCCCTTCGACTACGTGCTTCACATTCGTGAAGCCCTCCGCTCAGGGACTGTAGTTGTTCACTCTTCACGGAATCGATAGCCCACTCCAAAAACGGTTTCGATATAGCGCGGGTTGGCGGGATCGGGTTCGATCTTGGTGCGCAGATTGCGGACGTGGACATCGATCGTGCGCTCGACGCCTTCGAAGGTGGTGCCCTGCAATTTGAGCAGCAGATCGGAGCGGGAGAAGACTCGGCCCGGGGATTCCATCAGGGCGGCGAGCAGGTCGAATTCGGAGGGGGTTAGGGTAACGGATTTCCCGTCCACGCGAACGTGGTGGGTATCACGGTCGAGGCTAACATCTGCCACATTAAGGGTAGCAGGTTGAACCACGTCTGTTCCGACGCGGCGCAGGACAGCGCGAATCCGGGCGAGGAGCTCGCGCATCCCAAATGGTTTTGTGACGTAGTCATCCGCGCCGAGTTCCAATCCCAA
Organism: Anaerolineales bacterium; assembly: GCA_050293165.1. Classification (GTDB taxonomy): domain Bacteria; phylum Chloroflexota; class Anaerolineae; order Anaerolineales; family Villigracilaceae; genus Desulfolinea. The sequence goes on from JBNKMO010000228.1 coordinate 29,612, forward strand.
AACTTTGTCGGTTTCTTCGAGTTTGGCGGTCAACAGGATGATGGGTGTTTCACTCTCTTTGCGGTAGGCGGTGACAAATTGATAGCCATCCATTTCTGGCATCATAATGTCGAGCAGGATCAGATCTGGCTTTTCCTGACGCGCAACGAAAAGGGCGTTTTGCCCGTTATCGGCGGTAAGAACGCGCAGCCCCTGCTCGCTGAGGTAATCGCGGACGAGAGTGCGGACGCTGGCGTTATCATCTACTACAAGGATAGTTTTCATAGCGGAATTATACTGGCTCTGCAGGAATATCTCTCTGAGAAACAACTGTGTTTCTGGTTTCTTTGGCAATGTAGAGTGCCTGGTCTGCGATTTTGCACAAGGTATTTACGTCGCGCGTGCTTTGAGAACAGGATACTCCGGCACTAAAGCTGATGTGTAATCTTCCTGCATTTGTTTCAATGGAGGCTGTGTCTATCACAGAGCGTAAGCGTTCAGCGATAGCCATTGCTTCATCCAAAGTTGTATCTGGCAAGAGAATAAGAAATTCTTCGCCGCCCCAGCGTGCGATCACATCCTGTGTGCGGAGTTGCTGATTTATGGTGGATGCCAACCATTTTAAAACAACATCACCAATGTCATGCCCGTGGGTGTCGTTTACATTTTTGAAGTGATCAACATCGATCAGGATGATTGAGAACTCCCTGATTTCCTTTTCAACTCGGCCCATCTCGAAATTGAGCATATCTTGCATGGCACGGCGGTTATGAACGCGAGTGAGAGCATCGTTCATTGCCAGATCGTTTAGATCGCTTTGCAGACGTTGGCTAACCATGAGAATGAAGCCGGATGACCAAAGATAGCTGAAGACAAAAAGTGCCATGATATCGGTGATGGCAGAGAGAGTCGGACCCGGCACAATGGATGCGTGGTTGAATAAGCCAAGGATCATTCTACCGAAGGCGACAAAGCCATAAATCGCAAGCGGGATACCGGTGAGATTAGCCGCCAAGCTATATCGATGGGTATCGCTGCGATATAGTGTGAGTGCAGATGATAAATTGAGCACAAGCGTGGCCATTGCTGTGGTATAGAGCAACGGCAGTGTATGAATTCTGAAAAGCCAGGTCGCCGTAAGCGATAAATAAGCCAGCGGGACGAAGCCAAAAAGCACCCAACGTTTGCCGGGCGTTTCCGTAAAGCGACAGAGCGCCAGGTAGAAGAGCAGAAACCCGTTCACGATAAGCAAGCTGGAAATATAGCCTGAGGTGATTTGCGCTACTTCAAATTCATTCCCCAGCCGGATGGACAGGAAACCCAATGCGATCACAAAGGTAGCTATTGCCGCTTCACGCATCCCTTTATACGACTTGATGACAAGCGTGCTGAAAAGGATTAGGCTACCCTGCATCACGAAGGTGATCATAATAATGATCGCGAGTGTGGGCATGGATAAAAAGCCTTGTGCCAGTTGTGGCTGCCCGGGGAGAATTGGCGGGGGTGGTGGATTCATGAGATTTCCTAACTCTAAATATGGGTGCTATGCGTTTTCATATTCTGTCGCAAATGGACGGGATAACGGGTCGCAGCCCCATCAACAGGATACCATGTAAAAGGCAGCAGGGCAGAGAAAAAAATCCCTGCCCTACACCCGCTTTATGGGTGCCGGAAGATCGCCAGCAATAGGATGACGAGCGGCAAAAATCCAAGTAGTCCAAACCCGAAAAAAGGTCTGAAGAAATGGGGCCGATGCCAACCGAAGAAAGCTCGGCGAACACCGTGTGGCCTGTGTCCGTGTCCGCGAAAATGTCCATGGGGTCGCATATTGTTCTCCTTATGAGTTTTTTATGTGTCGTCCTATCTACTATGTTGCCGGAAGATGTTCAGAAATTATTTATATATCGTTAGGATTTTGTTTAGCTGGAATATGTCTCCACGATTTTATTGCCTGCTGCGTCGAGGAATTCAAAGGTATAGGTGTTGCCCGAAACACGATAGTTGACATAGGCTTTTTGCCCGCCAAGCGTATATTCCAGGGAGTAGGCACCGTTGTCCAACTCCTGAAAATCGGTGATGACCGCGCCCTTGAGCGGCTGCAAAAACGGACGGATCGGTTGGGTATGCGGCTGCGGCTCGATCTGTTCGTTCTGGACGGTGACCACACCGCGCATCCCGCCGTTGATGTAGGGATAGGTATTTGTGCCGTGGTAGTGGTAGTTACCATGAGTGTCGAAATGCCCGTTGTATTGATCTAACTCGGCTATCGGAGAACCATCGGGTTCGGTAGCGCCATAGATAGGAAAACCGTCGAGGGCGTAGGCGATGGGCGCACCCGCACCAACTTTATCCTGCAAATGCAGTGGCGCAACGTGGTAGTGATAGTCATCGGCTCTGCCGGAGTGACCGCCCCATTCATCGAGCTCGCCAGCGAGATAAGCATCTTCACCGCGATTGTTGAGAGCATTGAAGATGGGGACGCCATTGACAGCTAATGCAATCGCCCCCCGAAAAAGGTTATTTGCCGCTGAAACAGGTTTCTCGGCAACGACCGGGTTGAGCGGAATGCGCCAAGCGTTATTTCCGGTATAGAATTGCGGCAGGGGTACTTGTTGCTGCCAACTGGTGATACCGATCATCATTTGGTGGCTGGGCATGCCGTCCGATTCGACGTAAAGATACTGGTCATCTTGATAGGTGTTGACCTTGCCTTCGAAGGCATCAAATCCCATACTGTGCAAGATTTCAGATGCGGAAGTCGCGGTCGGGAAAGCGGGCACTTGCGTGGGTGAAAGATGCGCTGGTATGGCAGTTGGGTTGGGCGTGAGTAAGGCTTCGTCCATGCCGCAGGCAGTGATCAGCGCGCTGCCCAGCCCTAGCGCGGATAGACGCAGGAAATCTCTTCGAGAGAGTTTCATAAGGGAATCCTTTCTTTAGCGAGTGTAGGTCACGTTCAGTTCTGCACTTGCCAGAGTGATATTTTGAATGGCGTTCAGCAGGGTATCGCGATCAACGTTCGCTGCGGGGACGGAAAATTGCGGTGTAGCCGAAAGCGCATAGACGGTGTAAGTATATGTTTTCTCTCCGGGGCCTTTTGAGCAGGGCGGGGCATATTCCATTTTGCCGTTGACGCTGTTCGTGCCCAGTGTGCCGATCCCGACGCTGTTTTGGGTTAGACCGGTGACATCAGCCGGGATGTCGTAGAGAACCCAGTACCAGTGCGTGTCGCCCGGACCCGGAACGTGGTGCATGACGACGGCGAAACTCTGCGTTCCGTCAGGCGCACCTTCCCAGGCGAGCGGCAGGGTTGCGCTTGCGCCGTCGCAGGTGTATTCGGCGGGCAGGGAAACACCTTCGGCAACGGCGGCACTGGTTAGCGAGAAACTGCTCGGGTTGGCATTGATAACGGTAGATGTTTCAGGACTGGCAGATGTGCTTGAAACGGGAGCAGATACAACCGTCCGGCAGAGAACCGTGTTGCTGGTTTGCAGGTCGGGTCCCCAAATAAATTCCGCATCCGCATCCCAAGCGATCTGATCGTATCCATCCTTCGGCCGCACATCGTTGGCGCTGTAGACGGTGGTCGCATCCCAAGCGCTAACATCGTAATCGGGCGATTTCCAGCCCGCCGGTTCGCCAAGATCGCTGAAGGTGCAGGGCGCCGTGCCCGCGACCGGGTTGGCTTGCGCCGCGCAGGATTTATCAAGTGGGGCTTCGTGGATGACGGTGCACGACCAGGCGGCGTTGCTGACGGCGACCACTTCACCTGTGCTGAGGTCGGTGAGCTGCATGATGAATCCGCCGTCGCCCATTTGCTGCTTGGGTGTGCCGATATATTCGAGACCGGTGTCGTTTTCCTTGAAGTCTTTTAGAATGAAGTTGAGCGTGAGCGGATAGCTGGCTTCAAAGGTGGCTGTTTCGGCGTTGAAGGAACGTTCGGTTGTGATGGAAACAGCATCTTCAACGATCAGGTCTTCGCCCAGATAGGCGGCAAACCAATTATCTGCCCAGGCTTCGAGTTTGAAGCTGGTGCTGCCACTCGGCGAGGTCGTTTCCGGCTGCGATCCGCTTTCGGCTGGGGCGCTTTCGTCAGCGCTTTGGGGCGGGGGTGGGGGTGTATCGCGCTGCGTTGGGGCTTGCTGTGTGAGCGGGCTTTCGGTTGCGCAGGCGGACAAGACGGCAACGAATAAAAGCATGACAATAAACAGGTCGGTTTTGAATTTCATTTTTTCTCCTTTTGAAAAGTTCCTGAGCGGAGGCTGAGTAGCCCGAAGGGCGTATCGAAGCCACAGTCGAAGGACGATCTGTAAAAAAGCCGCTTTTCGACTGCGTGCTTCACATTCGTGAAGTCCTCCGCTCAGAGACTGGAATTCATTTGATATTTATCCTTGCGGCGCACCGGCGGGAGGCTGACCACCCTGCGGCGGCTCCCCTGCGGGGATACCGAGCGCGGCGATCAAGTCTTCGACAGTCACGCCTAGTTGTGCGGCAGCGGCATCCAAGTCGGGAGGCGGAGCGCCGAGGGCGGCACGCAGGGCGTCTTCCGTGACACCGAGTTGCGCGGCGGCAACGGTGAAGTCGATCTCGGGACGCCCCTGGCCGTTCGGTTGGTTCTCACCCTGAGCAGGCTGCCCGCTTGGGGGCTGGGTCTCTGCCCCGCCCGTTGTGGATGGGGGGGTGCCGCTCGCGTTGGTGGTTGTGCTGCTGTCGGTCACACAGCGGACATAGTTGTCCACGCGGATGGCGTCGCCTTGCGGCCCGTGTCCGGTCGGATAATTGGATGCACTGCCGGTCTTGGGGTCACTGCGCTGTGCACCCGCCCCGTGGACATCGATCCACTGCCCGTTCATATTGCCCAGCGCACGTCCAAAGCTGACGTAAGCTGCATTCCCGCCACTGCGCAAGTTCGCATGAGTGGTGCTGCTCCAGAAGGCGGGATAATCGACTTGCCCGGCTTCGTTGGTAATGGTCGAGATATTGAAGATCGGGTCAATTGCTGCGGAGTTGGTCGCGTCCGGTGAGCGGGAGTAGTCAACGATAGACTGCAACTCTTTGGCATTCGGCAAGCGCCAATCGCTGGAGCCGCCAGTATCGAGGCTTTCGCAGTAATTTAATGCAGCTTCCCAATCCATGCCTGTGCCGCTATCATTTTGCGTCCAGGTCAGGCCTGTGGCGTTATCGCTCACCGTGCCATTTCCATTGTCAACGAAAGCATTTTCACCGTAAGCGGTGTTGCCACGCACGTAGATCACGAAGAAGGTTTTTTCATTTCCACGCATCGCACCATAGCCATAGCCTTTGATACGCCCGTCCGCGAAGTTGACGCCGAACATTGTCTCGTTGCCAAACATCGTGGTGCTGACGTATTTCGTGCTGGTTGCCCATTGCGAATCGATCACGCGCTCACCCGCGCTTTCGTCGCCGTATTCGAAGTTGAAGTAATCGGTATCAATAAAAGGGACGAGAGTAGATGTGTCGGGTCCGCTGGGGTCCAAACCATCGAACTGGATCAGGGAATATAACTCCTTGATTGTTGGCAATCTCCAATCGGAGTACCCGGCCAGGGTCAGGTTCGATGCGCCAGCAACTGCTTGATCATAGGTCGCTTTTTCGCCGGGATCCTGTTGCCACATCAAACCAGTTACGTTATCCGTGATCGTGCCGTCGCCATTATCCGTGTAACTGGGCTGGTTTCCGCTATATTGGGCATCCTGCCCGAAGAAAGCAGATCCCGCTTGTGGGCAATCCATCTGATTACTGGCATCGTAACAATTGCCTTGATCGGTATCTACAATCGGATACGATAAATCCGCCGTGTTCTGTGAGATGGTTGATGTCTTCGCCGTGGCAGGTTGCGCGGAATCCTGTTGCACAGGAGACGCCGCCCCCGCGGATGCTTCCAATGGAATGGCTACTGTATTTTCGATGGCCGATTGAGTGCCGCAAGCCGCCAGAAGGATGGTAGTGATCATTAAGATGAAGGTAAGTTTTTTATACTTGAACATGATTTTCTCCTTTGTTATGCCATGAGTATAAAAAAAAGATGTTTAGAAGTTGTTCAGAATCTTTTCGGGTTTGGTTTAGTTTTCTGTGTCCTTGTCCGCTCTTTTCGCAAGTGTTATTATCAGCATCTGTTACCTGAGAATTTGTCACCCGTACCTGAAAGGGTGAATAAGTGAACCCAACGGAAACCCTTTTTGGGAGACAGGTGGTAAGGACAGATATTAGGTTGAAATCTTATGGGAGAGATGATTGGTATGAATGGATTGATTGCTTTATTGGGCTCAGGTGAATATTTACCAGTAATGAACAATGTTGATCGCTATCTTTTAAGCGCCCAGAATGGGCACACTCCCCGCGTAGTTTGCATGCCAACCGCGGCAGGGCAGGAAGGCGATCAAAGCGTCAATTACTGGCTTGATCTGGGGGTAAAACATTTCAAGGATTTAGGAGCAGAAGTCACTCCTGCTCGCATTGTTGATCGAGAATCCGCCAATGACCCGCAATGGGAATCAGCACTAGAGAAAGCTGACTTGATCTACTTCTCTGGTGGCAAACCGAATTATCTTTATGAAACACTGCAAGGCAGCCTTGCCTGGGAAGCCGCCCAAAAAGCATGGGCGCGCGGCGCGACCTATGCCGGTTGCTCAGCAGGTGCAATGATCCTCGCCCAACAGATTCCCAACGTCCGCTCGACAGTGCGCAAAACGCCCCAAAATGCTTTTGGTGTTGTGCCTGCCAAATTCATCATGCCGCATTTCGACAAAATGCGTGGGCTATGGTCTACCTTTCTCTTTGCGGTGCGCCGCAAACTGGAAAAGGGCGAGTTCATCCTCGGTGTGGATGAGAATACTGCGCTGGTCGGAAAAATGGGTGAAAGTTGGCAGGTCATGGGGGCAGGCAAAGTGCACTTAATCACTCGTGGTGAGGAGCAAAGCTTTTCCGTTGGGCAAAACGTTAATCTTTTCGATGGAAAATGAACATCCACAAAGATAACTTACGCAAGGCATATAACAAATCGGCCCAAGATCGCGAAACCAGCACAATGCAAGCATGGAAGATAAAAGAGCGCGCAATGTTTTTAGCGCTGCTCCAGGAAAGACAGAAAAAGAACTTGCTTGAGGTTGGCGCAGGTACAGGGCGTGATAGCGCTTTTTTTCAGGAACAAGGTTTTCAGGTTATTTGCATAGATTTATCGCCAGTAATGGTGGCTTTATGCAAAGAAAAAGGTTTGAATGCGCATGTCATGGATATGACAAATTTGGATTTTCAAGAAGCATCCTTTGATGCCGTTTATTCCATGAATAGCTTGCTGCATCTCACAAAAGTCGAGTTTTCAATTGTTTTGGAGCGTATCAATCAACTGCTAAAACCCACTGGTTTGTTTTATCTTGGCATCTATGGCGGCATGAACTTTGAAGGAGTATGGAAAGAAGACCATCAAGAACCGAAGCGTTTCTTTTCATTCTTTGAAGATGAGCAAATCAAGCAGGAAGTCTCAAAAGTTTTCAATATCCGCTCGTATACACCTATTCATGTTGGCACAAAAAACGCCTTACACTTTCAAGCTCTGACACTCGAAAAGAAAATAGAGATGTAAATAACCTCGCAAGCAAGCGCTGATGGGGAAAAATCCCGCTATCTTCAATATTCTGTCACTTTAACATTGCTCCCTAAAGATACCATGTATAATTAATAGAAGCATTTTGCATGTTCAGGATGTGTTAAATGAAACAAAAGGTGTCGAGAGCAATCATCACAGTGGGAATTGCACTCTTGGTTTTACCAACCTGTTCAAAAACAGGCACTGAAAGCACGCCCATCCCACCAGCCACACCAGAAAGCACAAAAGCAATCGTTCTTGGGGACATCTCCGACGACCCTGCTGAAGTCATTGAAGGCACCCAGCCCTTTGCCAACTATCTCGCCGACCAACTCTCGGAATTTGGCATCACCGCAGGTCAGGTCAAAATAGCTCAAGATACGGATATGATGATCGAGATGCTCGCATCCGGCGAAGTGGATATCTACTTCGATAGCGTCTACCCCGCGACATTGGTCAGCGACGCATCTGGTGGACAGGTGATTCTGCGTCGTTGGCGTTACGGTGTCGATGAATATCAGTCCGTTATCTTCGCCAGCGTGGACAGCGGTATCACCTCCATAGATGATCTGCGTGGACAAATGATCGCCTTTGACAACCAATTCTCCACATCCGGCTTTGTGTTGCCTGCTGTCTATCTGCAGGAGCATGGAATCAACCTCGTTGGCAAAACATCCTATAACGTTCCGGTCGGTGCCGATGAAGTCGGCTTTGTCTTCAGCTTTGATGATGTAAATACCCTCCAATGGATACTGAGCGATTTTGTCGTTGCAGGCGCAACGGACGACTATAATTTTGACACGGTTTTCCCTGAAGATGTTACCGCCAATCTGGTGGAGCTTGCTCGCACAGATTCAGTCCCGCGTCAGGTTGTGGTCATCTCCCCAAAGATGGATCCAGCTATGCTCGAAGCCCTAACGGATATCCTGCTCACAGCTCATGAAACCGCCGCAGGGCAAGCTGCTCTCATCCCTTTCCAAACAAGAAAATTTGACCGTTTCCCGGAAGGGATTGAATTAGCCAGTGAGATAATGCGCAGTATGGTTGAAACCATTAAAACAATCCCGCTGCCCTAAAAGAATGAAAACCTTTTTAAATAACTTATCTCTCGGCAGCAAGATCGCTTTGCTCACAAGTATGTTGGTAAGCATATCTATCTTGGCGTTGATGTTTTTAACGATTGCATTCGAACGTAAATATTATCGCCAAGAGTTGGAAGATCAAGCCAGCCTTTTACTGGAGATTGTCCCTTTCACACTTTTGGACGAGCTCTATTTCCAAAGTCTCGACGAACTGCGTGATGTGGCATCCCAAATAGAGAGGAAGGATCTGGATGTTCTCCAATACATCATCTACGATCCCACAGGGGTGATCCTCGCGGATTCGAATGCCCCTCGCTCCGATTTCTCACGTGAGATCGATCCTTTCGGGGAAACCCTGGTCAACCTGGCTGAAGAAGAAGATTTTGCGAGCTGGGAAAAAGATCAATTCATTTCGGGACTTCCCGTCTATCTCGAATCGCAAGTTATTGGCGCGGTATCCGTCAGGATGTCCACGAATGCTTTGGATAGCAAGATATCCTTCCTGGTTATCCAAAGCGTTTTTCTCTCCACCATTATTATCCTGTTTGGCATAGGTCTGAGCTTCGTACTTAGTCGCCAAATTACAAACCCGCTGCGAGCCCTAACCAAAGTGTCGCAAGAGATGGAGGGCGGAAAGACCAGCCTTCGCGTGGCAATAGAGTCGACTGATGAAGTCGGGCGGCTAAGCACGGCATTCAATCATATGGCAGAAGCCATTCAGGCACGCGAAACCGACTTGCGTGAACTGACCGCATCGCTTGAAAAGAAGGTTGCCAAACGTACGAAGGAATTGCGCCAACGAAATCAGGAACTGACCGTAATGGCAATTTCCGATCCGCTAACGAAAATCTATAATCGTCGTCATTTTTTTGCACTTGCTGAAAAAGAATATCTGCGCGCACAACGCTACCAACACCCGCTTTCTTTGGTGTTGATCGATGTCGATTATTTCAAAGAAATAAATGATACTTATGGTCACCAGATCGGCGATGAGATGCTTGTCAACGTAGCCGATTTCTTTCAGAAAAATATTCGTAGCGCAGATATAGTCGGGCGCTATGGCGGCGAAGAATTCATCATTTTAATGCCTGAAATCAGTTGCCAATATGCCAGCTTGATTGCAGAAAGGTTGCGCAAGTGTATTGCCGAAACGCCGCAGGTGAAAACCAATCATGAAATCATGCTGACGATCAGTTTGGGCGTTTCTTGCTGGGATAGCAAGGAAGATTTGAGTTTCGATTCCCTGCTCCATCGCGCCGACCAAGCCCTTTACCGCTCAAAGAACGATGGTCGCAATCGCGTTACGGTTTGGTAAATGACGGAAAAATGCAAAAGTGGGACTTCATGCGAAGTCCGGTTCTTCTTTTAACCTGCAATCTTCAAGCCCTGTGTTAAAATCTTCCCCCTAAAGAAAAGCCGCACAGGAAACGCAATATGCAATTCAAGATCAATCATTCCCTGCTTAGGCAAGCCCAGGCAAAACTTTCCAGGTACAAAAAACTCTATTGGATCCTTGGCGGTTCCGGCTCTGGTAAGACAACCATCTGCCAAACGCTTTCGGGGCAATTCGATATGCCCATATACGATATGGACGCGCATATTTACGGCACATATCACGAGCGTTTTACGGACGAAAAACATCCTGTCAACAAGGCTTGGGCAAAGGCAGAAAACGGGATGGCGTGGCTCTTGGATATGTCATGGGATACATTCAATAACTTCCATCAGGCAGCCCTGCCCGAATATCTGGATCTGCTGACTGAAGACCTCGCATCCATAAACCCGAATGACGGCCTACTCATCGACGGCGGGATATGGCACCCCGCCCTGCTTGCACAGGTGCTTCCACTTCAGCAGATTATTTGTCTGACGACAGAAGAATCCAGCGTTGAAATTTGGGAAGGAAATTCTGAACGCTACGCCATGCGTGAGATGTTTGACCATTTCCATGAGCCAGAAGTCAGGTGGCGCAAATTCCTTGAGTTTGATACGAAGATCACAGAGACGGTTTATGAAGAAGCACGTGAGAATAAGATCAACGTAGCTGCGCGCGGGAAAACAGAAAACATCGCTACATTTTCGAAAAGCATTGCCCGGCAATTGGGACTCCAAAAGGGACATTACTAATGAAGAAAAAACTGGACTGGAAACTGCTTCGCTCTGAAGAGGGGCTTGATCTCAGGATCGCCAAAATCAGATTTAACTGGTGGAAAAATCCGCGTAGCGGTACCGAACTCAAAGCGACCGTACTCGAAACCCCGGACTGGGTTAATATTGTCGCGCTCACGCCTGAAGGAAAGATTCTCGTCGTCAAGCAATTCCGTTTTGGGAATAATCAAACCACTACCGAAACCCCGGCAGGCGTCATGGAAGCGGATGAAGTCCCACAGAATGCTGCCACCCGTGAGTTGGCGGAAGAGACCGGCTACACCACCGATGACTGGACTTATCTCGGCTGGGTTGAGCCGAACCCCGCTTTTCAGGACAATCATTGTCACCAATTTCTGGCAAAGGGCGTCGTCCGCACACAGGAAACCGATCAGGATGACGGGGAAGATGTCGAGTTCTGTGAAATGACATTGGCAGAAATAAAAGAGGAAATCAAAGCCGGACGAATGAGAAATTCGCTCTCCCTGTTGACGCTCTCGCGCGTCTTTGAAATTTGGGAATAGGTGGCAATAAAACGGGGCTGCTTCAGACAGCGCCTTTTTTCTTCCAATCCATCTTCATATACACGTCCCCTTTTTCTAATTCCTGCAACATCTGTGCGAGACGTTTCTGCTTTGTCTCATTGCGTTTAGCCCGCGTGATCCAGCCGATGTAGTCATTCTGCTGATAGTCGGGGCGAGCAAGGTACGCTTCCATGAGCCCATTCTCTTCAAGGGCTTCGCGCACAAAATCAGGCATTGGATAACGCTCTCGCTTAAGCGGACTCATCATCTGCCTCCCAAAAACCTACATGAACTTGACGTGCTTCCTCTTCCAACAGCGGCCCGGTCACCTCGACAGGATGCGTGCCATGCGCGAAGACCTCGCGGCAGGGCAGTGCTAATTCGTAGGGTGTCTTGCCTGTGATTTCATACAAGCCATCTTCACCGAGCGCGTAAACCACACGCCTGACATCGCCCCAAAAGATCGCGCCCGCGCACATCGGGCAGGGCTCGGTGCTGGTATAGAGTGTAAAATCTTTTAACTCATCTGCGGAATATTCTTGCGATGCGAGCCGCATCAAATTCGTTTCAGCGTGTCCCGTACAATCTTGCGCCGTATTGACGGTATTCTCTGCTTCAAGCAGGATATTCCCTTGTGCATCAGTGAGCAATGCGCCAAAGGGATGGTTGCCGTGTGCACGCGCATTCGCTGCGATCTCAATCGCGCGGCGTAACAAGTTTTCATTAGGATGCATTAGAAAATCAACTCCATCACTTCTTCTCCATCATCAACTTCGCCGGTCGGTTCAAAGCCAAGCCGTTTATAAAAGCCGCAAGGACTGCCTTCGCCAGGAACGCAACTTGTCTGCAACCGGGTCGCGTTTGGGCGAGCTTTGACATGCTTGATCAACAGAAGCAGCGCACGCCGACCAAAGTCCATGCCTTGATATTTTGCATCAACCATCAAACGCCACAAAAAATAAGACGACTCAGCCGGATTATCTTTCAACATCACAAAGCCGACCGGGGTCTCATCGGCATAAATGGCGCGGAACCAGGCAACTTCCGGATAAAAGTGTGCCTGTGCGATTGATCTCTCGTTTGACGCCACAAATTTACGCTGCATCTCACTGACATTTAAATTGAGCACAACAATCAGGTTCTCACGGGTCACTTCTCGTAAGCTCACTACAGAGTTACTATCGATGTCTTTTTTCTCACTCATTTTTACATTCCTAAAACCTGCTCTAATTGTTTCTCTTTTTCCACACGGTCGCGGATCGCAATCGGCGCAGCCAAAAAGCGCCGAATACCCGCTTCACTCATATCGGTTTCATAGACATCGCGATACATCTCGATCAGAGTAACCGTTGGCTCGGTATATTTCTCCACGCGTACGGGATCGCCAGCTTTTACCTTCCCATCTTTGAGCACACGGCAGTAAAGTCCCGGGCGCTCGGCATAGCGAAACTTCTTCACAAATTGCGGGTCTTCCATGCGAGCAGCAAAGGTCTTGCAGGGGATGCGCGGCGCGGTCACTTGCAGCATCACTTCGCCGACGTACAGAATGTCGCCAATCGCAAAGGTCGCACTCTCCAACTCGCTAATCGTCAGATTCTCGCCAAAGATACCGGGAGCAAGTTCAAGGTCAAGTTCGTTCCGCCACCAGATGTAATCTGCGTCACCGTAGATGTAGACTGCTTGGTCGGGGCCGCCGTGATGCTTTTCGCTGAGAATAACATCACCATCCAAACCTAATTTCCCAATTTGCACCGCTTCGCTCGTGGGGATTTTGAAAATGCCGGTTTTTTCACGGTAGCCTTTGCGCTGTACCGTGCCCTCTTTTCCGATATTGACGCTGAGTAATTCCATCATTTCTCCGTTCATAATCTTAAAAGAAAATAACCTGTAAGGCTCACTAACATTGCTGCAAAAATAATCATCCAAACAGTTTGCTCAACTGCTTTAGGGTGTTGTTCTCTATGGGCAATCACATATTGTTGTTCAGAGATTATTTTGTTGCCCGGTCTGCGCAAACCCAACCCCAACGCCGTAGCGCCTCGCAAAAATAAGAAGCCAAGCACCGCAACGCCAAAACCAATATAGAACAGAGTGTCCCCACAAGAGTAAAGCCAGTCGTTACCATCTAAAAAAATAGAAATCAGCGCAGTTGGGACGACCAATACCAAATACGTACCCACACATACATAGAAGAGAGTTTTCTTTTTCAAGGATTACCTCCATAAATAAAATGATTATATAGCATGAAATTGTTTCGATGATAAAATTCCCCGCATGGGTACACTTTATCTTGTTGCGACACCGATCGGCAATCTCGAAGACCTTTCTCCCCGCGCTTTGCGGATTTTGGGGGATGTGCGGCTGATCGCCGCCGAAGACACGCGCGTGACCGGGAAATTGCTCTCGCACTTCGACATCTCCACGTCCCAAATCAGTTACCACGAACACAACAAGATCAGCAAACTCGACCGTGTATTGGATGCCCTTAACGAAGGTGATGTTGCCCTCGTCTCAGATGCAGGCACACCCGCGATTAACGATCCCGGCTACGAGTTGGTGCGTGCTGCCCTCGCAGCCGAACACGAGGTTAGTCCGATCCCCGGGCCTTCGTCGCCGATTGCAGCATTGGCTGTTTCCGGGCTCCCGACGGATTCATTTCTCTATCTCGGTTATCTGCCGCGCAAAGGAAAAGAACGCCGCGAAAAATTGGATGAAGTGAAATCACTGCCTTATACGCTGATCTTCCTCGAATCGCCACATCGTATTTTGGCGGCACTCGAAGATATTGAAAAGGTCTTTGGGAATCGTCCCATTGCCGTGGCGCGGGAGTTAACCAAACTTTATGAAGAGATTTTTCGCGGGGATGTGACATCTGCGCGTGAGCATTTCAGCGTCAACGCGCCGCGTGGGGAGTTCACGTTGGTGGTAGAAGGCCAAAAGCGGGCAGATGTAATTTGGACGGAAGCAAGCCTAAAGTCTGCGCTCGAAGCGGGGATTGCCGCAGGTGAATCGCCATCCACATTGGCAAAGCGTCTGGCAAAAGAATCAGGCTGGAAGCGGCGCGATATCTACCAGATGATCGTCGGGGAATGAGAAAATCTTCATATTTTCTTGACCTTTCTCTGATACAATAGCCCCCATCTATTATTCAGCTCTAAGGAGATAAAATGTCTGAAAAAGAAATGACCACTTTCCACAACGAAGATGTTGTTTTCCGCATTGCGATGTGGGCAAATATTGTCGGTTGGGCAGCCTTGGCTTTTGCGTTGCTTCAGTTTGCGAATGTTGCTTATAGCCTGTTTTCGCAATGGTCGCAGTTCGTTATGGCTTACCCCGAAATCTTCCCGCGTATTGCACTTTTGGGCAACGCGCTCTTCCTCGAACCGCTGGTTGGCGGCGTCTTCGCTTTCCTGGCGTTGCGCGGCATTTCACAGGGGCTCTACATCCTGATGGATATGTACATGGATGACGAAGAGTTTGAAGATTTTGACGAAGAAGAAGTTGATGAGGAAGATAACGAATAGTTATCGTTTCTTCACAAAAAAAGCTGCTCAATTTTGAGCAGCTTTTTTTTATTAACTGATGTTACGCAAAAGGGGCTTGAGTAGGCTTGGGGGCTACCCTCACCCTCCGCCCTCTCCCAAAGGGAGAGGGGACTTAATCCCTTCTCCCTTTGGGAGAAGGTTAGGATGA
>JBNKMO010000229.1:0-10957 GCA_050293165.1 Anaerolineales bacterium
AACTCGCTACTTCCCGCGTACGTCCGCATGGATGCGCAACGCCCTGCTCATTTTCAGCGGCGTGATCTTTGTTGCCGCACTGGCGCAGGTACGCATTCCGCTACCCTTCACTCCCGTCCCCTTAACCGGGCAAACCTTCGCCGTTTTGCTGGTTGGCGCAACGCTTGGCTCAAAACGTGGGGCTGGCTCAATGATGCTCTACACCATACTTGGCGCGCTCGGCTTGCCCATCTTCGCGGGCGGCGCGGCTGGAATGGCCTATCTCTCTGGCGCAACCTTTGGCTATCTGCTTGGCTTCGTTGTTGCGGCATTCGTGATCGGGAAATTGGCAGAACGCGGTTTGGAACGCAATCTACGCACATCGCTGTTGCCCTTCTTCGTCGGGACGCTGGTGATTTACGCATTTGGCACAAGCTGGCTGGCAATGCTCTTTGGTGTTGAGAAAGCGCTTACGCTCGGAGTACTACCTTTCATCGTCGGTGATGCGATCAAATTGGTGTTGGCAGCTTTGGCTCTCCCTGCTGCGTGGAAATTAGCGAAATAAAACATAATCAACGGTAGCTTATAAATAAGACTTCCGAATTCTTCGAGAATTCGGAAGTCTTGTTTTAAATCTGACCCAACCTTTTTGGACATCAATGTGTATATTTAATGTGAACGCGTACACAACACATGGAGAGTTACATGGATGATCGTGAAGCTATTCACCGTATGAAAAACGGCGAAATCAGCGGATTGGAAAAACTGGTCACAAAATATCAGGTTAGGGCCGTGCGCGCCGCATTTCTAATCACGCATGATGAGGCTCTTGCCGAAGATGTGGCTCAAGACACCTTTATCCGCTTCTACCAGCGCATCAAATATTTTGATGAAACTCGCGTGGTGGAACCTTATTTGATGCGGAGTGTGGTCAATGCTGCCTTGAATGCGGTGCGACGCGAGAGGAAAGTCACATCCTTTGATGCTGATCCCGCCCATTTGGAGACTTTACTTGCAGAAGCCACATCTGTTGAATCGCAAGTCGAATTCAATCAACTCTCTGCAGAAATTCTTCAGGCGCTAGGCAAACTTACTCCACGGCAACGTGCCGCGATAGTACAGCGTTATTACCTTGAAATGAGCGAAACTGAAATGGCACAAGCACTAGGTGCTGCACCTGGCACGGTCAAATGGTACCTGCACGCCGCCCGCAATCGTTTACGGGATTTACTTGGGGCAGAAAGGAGCGCGAAATGAAACGCTCTCATCGTACTGTACTGGATACGGTTGCCCAGCAACATATTCCAGATGATCTCAACCTGCTTCCGCAAATCATTGAAAAACTGGAGAAAAAAACCTTGAAACAATCTTTACGCACCCGTCCAGCACTTGTCTTCCTGCTTCTGTTGCTCGCCTTGAGCATCCTGAGCGGTGTTGCCTACGCCGTTGGACGTTCGCTAGGCTATATCCCCGGCGTGGGGATTGTAGACCAAGACAGCCCTCTTCGCGTCTTAGCCGAGCCAGTTTCCATGGAACGGGAGGGAATTATCTTAACCGTGACCGATGCTGTTTTATCCAGCGACAAGACCACTGTTCTGTATACCCTTGAAAATGTTCCCTGGGAGGCTCTTTCCCATCAGGAGGGTGAACCCGGGTGTTACCAAACACCATTCATCCATCTACCAAATGGTGAAATGCTCCTTGTAACTGGGGGGGGAGGCGGCATGGGGCAAATGCGTATGGAATACCCACCTATTCCCTCTGATATCAATCAGGCGACTTTCATGCTCCCTTGTATCATGGATACGGTGCCTGGTGCTGTAACAGAAAATTGGGCTTTGGACCTGCAATTCCAACCAGCACCACCCGATATGACGGTCGTGCCTGTCGTGGAAATTCCATCAGCAACTGATATACCAGCTGAAACAATCGATCAGAACGACACTACTTCCGAAGCAATCCCTGTGAATGCATCTGAAATCCCCTTCACCATTACGACAGCCATGTCCGTAGATGACCAAACCATTTTACTGGGAACAAATCTACAGCCAGAGGCATGGTTACAGAATTTTCATCTGACCGATGTCAACGGTGAAGAAGTCTATACAACACAGCCCACGCTTGAAGGGTTACCACCCCACCATCATGGCTTTCAATTCCAATCCAACCAGGCTTACCCACTGACAATCAGCTTTGAGAGTGTTTCAAGTGCTCTGATCCCAAATTCGCAGGCTGAGCTTGAGTTTGATGTTGGGGAAAATCCCCAACCTGACCAAGAGTGGGTACTTAATCAATCAATTGAAATCGGCGGGCGAACGATTGTATTGGAAACTATTCAGGTCGATTCTCGGGGAGGTTATGAGTTCAACTTCACAGGAGACCCTGATGTAACCGGGGTTTCGGTTCAAATTACTGGATACACCGCTCTTGGCGGTGGAGGTAGTAGTGCCTATGGATTCGGTTACTTCTCTGCTAGCAAAGCCTATGAAACTTTACCCACAGGCCAGCTTCATGTTATCTTCTCCAACTTGGAAATATCCACTCTTGAAACTTGGGAGATGCAGTGGTCGCCGGAGAATCCTCCTGATGCAGCACCTCTGTATGGTATTACCCTCCAAGTAGATCAATATATTCCTCTTGAAGATGGCTACTATGTGATCGGTCATATCGAATGGACAAATCAACGTATCCATCAAAGTATGTCAGAAGCAGAAAGAATGCGAGCCTTCGATGCGGCGGGGCAGGAAGTTGCTTTTGAAAAAGTAACCTTTGCCGAGACAATGGCGCTTGTCAATCACTTGGATGAAACTCAATGGATATATCATCTTTACGGAAAAGATTTTAACGGTCCACTACGCCTGGAATTGGGGAGCGTTTACCTCATGATGATAGAGCCAGCCATAGAATTCACTTTTGATTTATCTTCACTAGGTTTTGCCTTCGACGATGAGCATCTAAATCTTCCTTACAAAATCGGGTTTCAGCCTTTGGATATCCCTGAGCTATCTGCAAGTGCTTTTAATATCACTTATATTCAGGAAGAAAATCTTCACGGTTTCGAGATTGGCATAATGGGTGATTCTCGCTTGAAAAGCTTAATCTTCGAATTTCCTAGTGAAGTAGATGCGCAAGGAAACTATATGTATGCAACTGGCGATTCCTATCTTGATGAAGAAAACAATCTTCTGCGATCAAAAATTCTAACGGATAGCCCTATGTCGTTCCCTCTAACTCTGATTGCGAGAAATGCTACGGTAAGTGGAAATTGGTCTACAGAATGGACACCGCCAACACCATAAATTAGATTTTTCCTGCACGATAAAAGAGCCAGATGATACAATTCATCCGGCTCTTTTTTGATTCAATGATAAAATAGCCCGCCCCCTTCGAATAAGTAGTGGGCGGTATTCAGTAAATAGCAATCAGTCAGACTAGCTGACTGTCCGACCTATAGAAACGAAAAGTTCGAATTATGTTCATCGATCAAGCAGAAATCTACGTCCGCTCCGGACAGGGCGGCAACGGCATGGTGCATTTCCGCCGTGAAAAATACGTTCCACGCGGTGGCCCCGATGGCGGCGATGGCGGCAAAGGCGGCGACGTCATTGTTGAAGTCAAAGTCACGCTCAACACCCTCGCCCAATTCCGTCATGTGCGCCGCTACGTCGCAGACAGCGGCAAGGGCGGCGGAGCCAATAATCGCTACGGTAAATCCGCCGACGATCTCATTATCTATGTTCCCGCAGGCACTGTCGTCTACGACAACGACAGCGGCGAAATTCTCTGCGACCTGACCGATGATAGGCAGCAACTGCTCATCTGCAAAGGCGGACGTGGCGGACGTGGCAACACGCACTTCAAAAATTCCCGTCATCAAGCGCCCCGCACTGCGGAAAAAGGCGAGCCGTACGAGGAAAAGAATATTCGTCTGGAGTTGAAGTTGATCGCCGATATCGGCTTGATCGGCGTCCCGAACGCTGGTAAATCGACATTGCTCGCCGCTCTGACAAATGCCCAGCCGAAGATCGCTTCCTACCCTTTCACTACCATCATCCCGAATCTGGGTGTTGCCCCGATTGATGAGTACGAGAGCATCGTGCTCGCCGACATCCCCGGCCTGATCGAAGGTGCGGCAAACGGCGCGGGGCTGGGACATGAATTCCTGCGTCACATCCAGCGCACGCGTGTCCTGATCCACTTGCTGGATGGAATGGGCGAAGACCCCGTCGCTGATTTCAGCCAGATCAATACCGAGCTAGCGCTCTTTGATCCGCGTTTGGGCGAGAAACCGCAAGTGATCGCCATGAATAAAATTGACCAGGCAGATGCCCAGGAACGCTGGGAAACGGTAAAAGCTGAACTCGAAGCACGCGGTCATGAAGTGGTAGCAATTTCGGCGCTGGCGCGTACCGACATCCGTCAAGTCCTGATGAAAGCTGTATCAAAACTGGCAGATACGCCAACGATAGAAGAAGTCGCACCACTTCCAATTTATCGCGTGGAAACCGACCCGAATGAATTCGAGATTACCCGTGAACCTGATGCCAGTTGGCGCATTAGCGGCGTTGCAATCGAGCGCGCTGCCAAAATGACTTATTGGGAGCATTATGGCTCAATTCGCCGCTTCCAAAAGATCATGTCTGCGCTGGGAATCGAAAAAGCCCTGCGCGAGGCCGGCATCGAAGAAGGCGATACTGTCCGCATTGACGAGTATGAGTTGGAGTGGCAGGAGTAAGAAGGCACAAGAGACAAGTACCAAGTCACAAGTAAAAGCAAAATCCCGCGAGCATTTCTCGCGGGATTTTTTTATCTGTTTATGGAAGCTTCTTTACAGTGGGTCCTGAATTTCGGCAGCGCGCAATGTGTTGTGCATCAGCTTGGCGATCGTCATCGGGCCAACACCACCAGGCGAAGGTGAGACGGCGCCAGCCACCTCACTGACCTCTTCGTAGGCAACATCGCCAGTTAGGTAATAGCCTTTTTCTTTGGTCTCATCGTCAATACGATGGGTTCCCACGTCGATGACCACTGCGCCGGGTTTGACCCAATCTTTTTTGACCATCTCGGGGCGACCCACAGCAGCAATCAACACATCGGCTTCCGCGCAGATCTCTTTCAAATTCTTGGTACGCGAGTGACAGATCGTCACAGTCGCATTGCGTTTCACGAGCAGCAAAGCCATCGGCATCCCAACGATATTGGAACGCCCAAGAACAACGGCATTCGCACCTGAAAGCTCCGTGCCGGTTTTGTCCAGCAGGTAAAGGCAGCCATCCGGCGTGCAGGGGACAAAGAGCGGCTCACGTCCCTTTTGCGCCAAACGACCGATATTGATCGGGTGAAAACCATCCACATCTTTGGTAATATCAATTGCCTGCAAAACTTTTTCTTCATCCAGGTGGTCGGGCAGCGGCAACTGAACTAAAATACCGTTCACAGCGGGGTCACCATTCAACTTTTTAACCAACGCTTCAGCTTCTTCCTGGCTGGCATCTGCAGGCAATGTATGAGCAAAAGAATTCATGCCCAAACGTTCGCACATGCGTTTCTTCATACCCACATAGACTTCAGAAGCGGGGTCAGAGCCGATCAACACGGTAGCCAAGCCGGGTTTTGGCTTTCCAGCCGCGGTACGCTCGGCAACTTTAGCCTTGATCTCTTCACGCAATTCTGCTGCAATCGCTTTTCCATCAATTATTTTTGCGGTCATCGTTTCTCCTACTAGGTAAGGTGAATTCACAACGCTCCCATTATACAAACCCCCACAAAGACAGGCTAGTAACAGATGTCACAATTTGTCTGACAAGTTTAATACGACCAGTGAAACGTAAAACGTGAAGGCGAAATCACGCTTCACGTTTTACGTTTTATAGGATAGCCAAACCTATTACCGTTTTTTAAGTATTCTAAACTCCCTACTCATCCACCGCCAAACAGGACAGGGTTTCCAACACCCCCGGAATCGGCTGGATATCGTCATGGACAATGCTGCCCACCCTTTTCGTGCTATCCGCTTCCACGATAGCGACGGCATCATAGGGACCAAAGGTGAAGTTCGCCGATTTCACACCTTCGACACGGCGCAACTGACGCACCACAGCCATCCCCTCGCCGTTGCGAATATTGATCAAAACGTATGCTTTCATTGTATTTTCCTCTCTTCTATTGCTTGCGCAAAAAGATCATCCAGTAGATAGCAGCCACAAAGACCGAACCGCCGATAATATTGCCGATTGTGACGGGCAGTAAATTGTTGAGCAGGAATGCGCCCCACGTCAGCCCCGAAAGATCAAGCCCTGTGCTGGCGGCAAAGGCCGGGTCAAAATCCTTGATCGCCAAACCAATCGGCACGAAGTACATATTCGCCACGCTATGCTCAAATCCCGCTGCTACGAATGCCGTGATCGGGAAAATGATCGCCGCAATTTTATCGACCGTGCTACGGGCGCTAAAGGTCAGCCAAACTGCGAGGCAGACCAAAATATTACAGAGAATTCCGAGCGAAAGCGCCTGCCAAAAATCAAAGCCGACTTTGACATTGGCAATGCCTAAAGCAGTAGCGCCGATCCCGCCACCTGCCGAAGTATATTGTTTGCTGGCAAAGACCAAGCCCACGGTCACGAGCGATCCGATGAAGTTCCCCACATAAACGATGCCCCAGTTACGAAGCAGTCCCTTTGTGGAGACCTTGCCACTCGCCCACGCCATCACGATCAGGTTATTGCCGGTGAAAAGCTCGGCGCCCCCAACCACCACAAGGATCAGCCCTAAACAAAAGACCAATCCCACCAGTAATTTAGTTACCCCATAGGTCAACACGCCGGACGCGCCTGTGGCGACAGTGGTGGCAAAGACCGCGCCAAAAGCAATAAACGCGCCCGCCATAAGGGCAAGAGCAAAGGTTTGCAAGGTGGGCGCTTCAGCTTTGCGTTCACCGATATACTCGGCTCTGCGCGCCATTTCACCAGGCAGTAAGGCATCAATGCGAATTTCAGGCATAACAAAAAATCTCCTTTTCAAAATTATCTGACAAGAAGGGTAACGTAAGGCTGCAATGCACATAAGTGATTTAATTCACGAATGTTTGTGACAAAAATTACAACCATTGTTTTTCGAGGCTGGAGAGACCAGAAATCTGCAAAACCGCCTCCCCATTAAAGCGACTGTGCTTCAGATCATCGAGCGCCTGGTTAACCTCCGCAACCGGGTAAAGCTGCACGGTCGATTGCAAGCCAGCTTGTTCCGCCAACCCAAGGAACTCGATGCCGTCCTGATAGGTCGCATTCGCCACCGAGCGCAGTTCCCGCTCCCCCCACAAAGTCGCATAGGGAAAGGAGGGAATATCGCTCATGTGAATGGCATTGATGGAGACGATCCCGCCCGGGCGGATGGCTTCAAGCGCATGGATGGCGACCTCGCCTGCGGGCGCAAAGACGACGGCTTTGTCGAGCCACGCCCCTGAATTTTGGCTTGATTCGCCAACCCAAGCAGCCCCCAGGTCCCGAGCATGTTGCTGGTGGCCCGCCGAACGCGTGTAGACCGCCACTTCGCAACCCCAGTAATTCAAGACCTGAAGCATCAAATGGGCACTCGCCCCAAAACCGAATAGCCCAACGCGCTCCCCTGGTTTTATCTCCGCGCGCTTTAGCGCCCGATAGCCGACGATCCCGGCACAGAGCAGCGGCGCGGCTTGCTCGTTCGAGATGCCATCAGGGATCGGTAAAACGTAGCGGGCATCAGCGAGCATATATTCGCCATAGCCGCCATCGACATGGAAACCGGTGAACTGCGCATCGGGACAGAGATTTTCCTGCCCGCGTTGACAGTGATCGCATTTTCCACAGGCAGAATGCAGCCAAGGGATGCCGACTCTCATCCCTGCCCTCACCCCAACCCCTCTCCCAAGGGGAGAGGGGCTATTTCCCGCTTTGTCGATCACACCAACGACCTGATGCCCGGGCGTGATCGGGAAATAGAGCGGGTGAATATCACCTTCGACGGTGTGCAAATCTGTGTGGCAGACACCACAGACATCGACTTTGATACGCACTTGTCCCGCACCCGGTTCGGGGATGGGCAGGTCTTCGGAGTACAGAGGCCGATTTTCGATCAACGATGGGGAGTAGAGGCGCTGTGTTTTCATAGTTTCATTGTACATGATTTTGCCACCCCAGCCCCCACCCAGCCTCCCCCAAATGCAACGAAGAGATGTCGAATTTGGGGGAGGAGCAAGGTATACTTTCTCCATGCAAAAAGAACGAATTGGTATCTTTGGCGGGACCTTCGACCCGCCCCACTTGGGACACTTAATTCTGGCCTGCGAGATCAAGTCACAGCTTAAGTTGGATCGTTTGCTATGGGTGCTGACGCCCGATCCACCGCATAAGCAGGAGCGCGAGATCACGCCACTGGCGCATCGGCATAGAATGGTCGAGTTAGCGATTGAGGACAACCCGAATTTTGAGCTATCACTGGTCGAGGCAGAACGCCCGGGGCCGCATTATTCGGTTGATACGGTGAAAATTATCAAGGAAAGAAACCCCAATGCAGAAGTGATCTTTTTGATGGGCGGAGATTCTTTGCGGCAGTTAGCGAACTGGCATCGTCCCGCTGATTTTGTAGGGGCTTGCGATGAGATCGGGGTAATGCGGCGACCGGAAGATGCCATTGACGTGGCAGCTGTTGACAACGCGGTAGCGGGCCTAAAGTCCAAGCTGCGTTTCGTGGATGCGCCGCTACTGGAGATCGCATCCAGTCAGATCCGCCGCCGCGTGCGAGAGAAGCGTCCCTGTCGCTATTATCTCCCGATAGAAGTTTACGACTACATTCGAAGCGAAAGACTTTACTCTCAAACCCCATGACTATTCTTTTCAATGCAATCTTTTCATCCATAGCGTTGGGGCATACCTTTGTAGATATGCTCGGTTCGCAGCGCTCGGTGCTATTCACGTTTATTGGCACACAACTCGGCATCAGCAACACCGCACTTGGCGCGCTGAGCATGGCGTATGTCTGGACCCAAGCGCTCTCACAACCATTTTTCGGCTGGCTAAGCGACCGCCGCGGTGCGCGCTGGCTGGCGGCTGGCGGCGTGTTGTGGATGGCGACCTTCTTCTCATTAGCACTGCTGCTGCCCGGCTATTATGCGCTGGGATCGCTGATTGTCGCCAGCCTCGGATCAGCAGCCTTTCACCCCGCGGGGGCAGCCGAAGCGACCAAGATCGGCGAAACGCACTTCGCCGGGAGAGAGACTACCGCCGCATCATATTTCTTTCTCTTTGGGCAGGGTGCCTACGCCATCGGCCCGATGATCGGGGGACCGCTCCTTGACCGCTTCGGGATGCCGGGCTTGCTCCTGCTCTCGCTAACAGGGCTGCCGGTCGGTTTGAACGCAGCCTTCCGCTTGCGCTTTTTGGTCAACCACCATCCTAAGGGGAAAAAGATTGCAAAGTCAGAGCCGATCCAGTTAACGGTGAGTAAAGTCTTCCTCATCACCCTGGCAACGACAACTGCCCTGCAGGCTTGGGTGCAACAGACGATGAACACCTTTATCCCCAAATATCTCAGTGATCTGGGACAAACCGCGACCGTCTACGGCGTGGTGACCGGCTTATACATGGTTGGGGCAGCCTTGGGAAACGTGGCAGGCGGAATGCTGGCAGATCGCTTCGGCAAACGGAACGTCATCACAGGGGCGATGCTGCTTGCGACGATTCCCCTCTTCACCATCTCTCGGCTGGGATGGACTCCATTGCTCTATTTCATCGTGCCGCTCGCAGGCGCGCTAAACGGATCTGTGCATCCGATTTTGGTCGTCTTAGCACAAAAGACGATTCGAGGCGGGCGAGGATTAGCATCCGGTCTTGTGTTGGGATTCAAATTTTCAGCCGGGGCACTGGGGATGTTTATCAGCGGCATTCTGGCAGACCGCTTCGGTTTCTCCTTTATTTTCGGGATGACGGCTGTGCTGGCTCTGAGCGGGGCGCTAATCATTCGAACATTGAAAGAAACGCCACAAATCATTCAATAAGGCGTTTATCAGGAAAGAAATTATCTAGCCGCCTGACAGCACTATCGTCAGGTGTATCGAAGCCACAAAATTGAGCTTTTACAAGAATTGTTGGTTTCGATACCGCGAAAAGCGTCGCCTACTCAACCAACGGACGCTGGTTTTAGCAAAATATCAGGTCGCTAGTAAATCACTGTATAATTTCTTTGCATAAAAAACACATCAGGAGTTGCGATGGGACAAAGCGAAAAAAGCGTTTTCATCAGTTACAGACGCACGAATTTTTATACTGCTTTGGCGGTCTATCAGGGTTTATCGCAGCATGGTTTTGATGTTTTTATGCGTTATCAGGAGGGGGAAGACCTGTGGGAAACCAGTGTGGCAGAAATTAAACGCAGCGCTCATTTTCTGGAAATTATTTCACCATCAGCATTGGAAGCCTATCAGGACGAGACGAATTTATTGTACAAAGAAGTAGAACTGGCGCTCGACAGCGGCTGCAACATCATCCCGCTGTTGATGGAGGGATTTGACTCGAGCAGCCTATCTGTGCAGAAGGCAATTAGCGGAAAACTGACGAAGCTAAAGGAGTTCAGCGGGCTGCGCCTCTACTCGGAATACTTTTTCGTGGGCTTGGAAAAATTGCGCGAACGTTGTTTGAGTACCACCGTAGATAAAGAAGTGTTAGCGCCACTAGAGGCAACTCTGGCAAAAAAAAGTGCGGCGGAAAAAGAAGCCGTTGCAAGCGCTCCGCCAGTGCAGATGAAAGAACTGGTCATCGAAGAATGGTTTGAACGTGGCGTGGCAGCCGCCCAACATGAGATTTGGCACGATGCAATTCATGCTTTTACAGAGGCATTGCGAGCACGCCCCGATTATGCACAAGCATATTATCGGCGCGGCATAGCGCGGCGACAGGAAGGTGATTTTGAAGGCGCAATCGCGGATTTCGACCAGACGCTACGTTAT
>JBNKMO010000230.1:0-23997 GCA_050293165.1 Anaerolineales bacterium
TCTTTGCAAACACTGGTTGGTATATGTTAATTGCCAATAATATCTTCTCACGCATGAGCGGATACCAAATATCATCATCCTGGCTGACCCATTTCGTTTCAATATTCTCATCACAGGGTTTGATATTTGCCTCGTCAACGATAAATAGATACCAAAGCGTTAATTCTTTATAGCCATCAAAATAATTGACGCTGATCCGTTCGCGCCAATCTTCATCGCTATTGATCAATTCGATATTTTCTTCGTCAAGCTCGCGGATGAGTGCATCTTCGGGGCTTTCGCCATCATCCACGCCGCCGCCGGGCAAGGCGTAGCTGCCACTTTTTCGATGCAAGGTCGCCAGAATTGCGCCATCCTTGCGTCGAATCACGATAGCGCGTGCGCTGACGCGTGTGAAGGGCAGGATTATGCTCTTTGCCTCCCCTTTGATCTCTTTGCCGTCATTGGTAAAAAAGGTTTCTGTAAAACTTGCCTTCATCATATTTCCTCCGTGGCATACTTTTTCGCATCCATTATATACGATTTGACAAACGAGCCTGTTCTTGCTGATATGCCAGCCTCAAGAACTCGTTCAACTCCGAAGCGAAGTAAATGATGCGGATGAACGCCAGCGCTGTGGGCGATTGCTGTTGAATCCTTCCCGCCTTATCAGGAAAGGATGGAACATCTCATTCCGATTCTCGTCACAAGGCCGAGACGAGTTTTTTCTTTGAGATGTGCTGGGATTTCAGACGTGCATATTGGTGTTTCCCCATGCTTCCATCGCCTTCAGGATGGGGCCCAGCGATCTGCCTTTTGGGGTCAAGGAATATTCCACTTTAGGCGGCACAACCGGATAGACTTCGCGGTGAACCATCCCATCTGCTTCCAACTCGCGGAGTTGTTGGGTGAGCATCTTTTGCGTGATTTTGGGAATAAAACGTTTTAGCTCGCTAAAACGGTGCGTATCCTGAAAAAGTATCCACAAAATGATCGGTTTCCATTTTCCGCCAACGACGGAGACTGTTGCGGTGACGGGACAAAAATAGGTGTCTTGATTCATCTCTAGGTATCCTTTTGGGTACTATAGCACTTAAAAGTACGTACTTGTGACTTTAGACCGTTTGATTATATAATGCGCCGAACGAAAAAACAAGTGACAACCCAAGGAGAAAATATGTCCACCCTAGAAGAAAACAAAGAAGTTGCCTTAAACGTCTCGCGCGCGATCTTGAATGCTGAATGGGACAAACTCGATTCCCTTTTAGCGGATGATTTCACCTATACTGGCGACGGTATGCACTTCACCAAAGATGAATATATCGGTTTTATGCAGAATATGACGGAAGCCTTTTCTGGCTTGAAGATGGAGTTTCCGCATGTGCTCGCTGAAGGGGATCAGGTTTCTGTCCGCTTTATTTCTACTGCGGTCAATACGGGTAGTTTTATGGGCGCGCCAGCGAACAAGAAAAATCTGGAAATTCACGGCATCTTTATTCGCAAGGTTGAAAACGGCAAGGTTGTACAGGAATGGCAAAGCACAGATCTCTTGGGTGTAATGAGCCAGATCGGCTTTGGCGCTTTATTTGGTTATGCTGTTTTTGTCGTCCTTTTCAAAGTGAAACAGAAAGCACCTGTGCGTAAGTTTTGATTTTTTTGATGAACGCCAGCGCCTGTGGGCGATTGCTGTCGAAGCATCCCCTCCTTATCAGGATGTTCAGGCGAAGACCGAACGCGTTATTCCGATCTTTGTGGCAGAGCCGAGACGAATCAAGAGAGCCGAGTGATTTACTCGGCTCTTTATGTTATTAGTGCTTATGTTGTAAATTTGTGTGGCTGTGCAATGGGATTTACAAAAGTAAAACCACCGCTGCTTACTGGTTGCCTGAAGCATTCATCTCCATCGTTATATAACCATAAATTTTGTTTTTCTTCTGCGGATAATTCAACTCTTTTGCTACTTCCTGTGCCTGTTACTATTCCTCGCAACAGGTCGATGGCTTCTTGACTCTCTCCTTCGGCTCTCAATTCAAGAATAATGCCATTGCCATATGCTAAGAGCAAGCCCATCAAAGTGTTTTGATTTTTTAAATCCCATACTGTTGGTTGAATTTCTTCTTTGACTGATGGATATTCCCAATCAATAATAGAGATTAATAAACGCATAGATTCTCCAATCTGTTCAGTCTACTTCCCCAACTTCTCCCGCCGCTTGCGACGTCCCTTTTGCATAAGATGTTCTATCCACGCGGCGAGATTTATAAGCTTAGCTCTTTAAACATTAGCACCTTGACCTGCTTTTGAGATAGGTTTTCAAGCTCTTTTATTCGTTTAATTTGTATTGGCTGAAGCCTGTCTGTAAGACCTTTTACTTCACAAAAGAACCAGTCTCTTTTGTCTGGGGAATAAACAAACAGATCGGGTACGCCTGTTCTGTTGTTAAGCACGTAATCAAAAACTCTAGTAGGGACGACTTCTTTGAAAGTTTCAAATTTCCTTTTATGTAGTTTGGTCTCATATTTTTCGATCAGACTCAGGGAGCCTGTTGATTCATAGATAAGAACTGCGCCAAGCCATTCAAAGAAATGGTAGTGGAGTTGATTGTTTGCTATGCGGACGTCATGGTCATCGAAAAGTTGTGGATATTTCAACGACCATTCTTTAACTAACTCGCCAGAACGAAAGCGTTCTCGTTGTAGCGAATGAAAAGGGAACTCGATATCAATCATTTTGTTTTCCTCGCTTCTCCCGCCGCTTCCTGCGCCCTCGCTTCATCAGACCCTCTATCCACGCGGCGAAGGGTTCGGGGGGCAGGTAGGGGAGCAGTTCCCAAGCGTCCATTTGCCGAGATCTCAGGATGGCGTTCGCAGCCTCTATTCCCGAGAGCGTCGCGCGTTCGATGAAAAAAGCGGGCTCGGGATGGCGGATCCAATCCCCCGCGCAGTAGAGCTGATCCCAGGGCGTCTGCGTCCCCAAATGGACATCTTTTCCGCCCACGGCAGGCAGGGTTTGCGTGGCGGGGTTGCGTTGGATATGGGCGTGGATGCGATGCCCGCGCAGTTCCTTCCAGACGCGCTGCACATCCTGCACGGCGCGCGTCAGCAGCAGCGCGTCGGGCTGCGCCAGCACCTCGTCGGGCCCGTAAATATGCGCCTCGATGGCGCTGCCGCCCGTCTCGCGCGCCCAACGGCGGAAGGGGTTGTAGAGCCTGTCAAGCCAGAAATAATTATGCAGGATGAAATCGCCCGTGAAGATGCCCGCCTCCGCACCGCCTTTTGGCTTGGCATCGAACCACAGCCGCACGACGGCATTCGCCAGCGAGCGCGGGAAGACAAGCGCTTCGGCATCCAGATTGCCCTTGATGAGTTTTTCGGCATTTGCTGAATCAGTCGCGATGATCAGATGCTCCGCTTCGGCGCTTTGCAGACCTTTTTCGGATTCCCATTCGACTAGCCATTTACCGTTCTCCTGACGAAAGGACGAAACGCGCGCGGACATCAATATGCTACCGCCTAATTCACGGATGCGCGCCCCGAGCGGCTCGCTGATACTCGTGCCCCCGTCCTCGGGCAGATACGAGAAGACCCACGCGTCCCGCCGCAGGAGTGTATAAAAACGCAAAAATGCCAGAAAGCCCGACATCGGCACCTCGTCAGGATGCGCCGAGAGACCATTGCGCGCCAACCCCAAAAAGAATGCCCGCAGCGCTGGCGACCAAAGCCGCGTCTCATCACCGAGATTTAACCCCTCGAGCGGTTGGTCTTCGGCAAAGGGATCAACACCGACGCCCATCACAAGCGTCATCCAGGTGCGGAAGAGCGCCAAACCCCAATCACGCGCATCCAGCATCCACAAAAAGCGCGGACTAAGAAAAAGCCCCAGATAATGCAGCGGCGGGGGGAATGGGCTGCGTCTGATCGCCGCTCCGACCCTTGCCCTTTTGAGCAAGCCATGCAAAAAAATCCACTCTTCATCCTCAGCGGGGACAAAAACGGGGCGCAGATTATGGCGCGAGAGCATCGCCTGAAAATTGCGATACTGCGACCAGATCCCGTGCATCCCATGCTCGAGACGGAATTTATAACCATCTACGTCGACGGTCTCTCCCCCTGCCAACCGCCCGCCGAGATAATTCGGGTCGGCTTCGAGCACAAGCGGCTTCAGGCCGCGCTCCGCGAGATGCAGCGCGGCCGTCAGTCCGGCGATCCCGCCGCCGATTATTATCGTGTCATGTTGTGGATGTGTCATGTGTTTATATGTTTGCACATTATGCAAGACCTGACGTGAAACGTGTTGCGTGATAAATTTGGAAGTGGTCTTGCCTTTTCTTGTGCGGGCGGATAGTGCGTCGCACCAGAAGGTTAGATTTATTCCAATAAAACGGTATCAGTTTGTCGATGAGCATTGTCCCGTCGAAATTGGTGCGACGCACTGCTCTTAAGTGATGCTTTTGCGAGCGGAGCGAAGCAATCTCATCGAATGGAGAGTGATCTTTCTGAAAACAAGACTGCTTCGGCGGTAAAGCTGCCTCGCAGATTCATATCTTCTCTCTTTTCTCAAAAACTCTGTGTTCTCAGTGAACTCCGTGGTCAAAAAAACTCACGCATCACTCGTCAGCCTACCCCGGCGCATACGTCCCCACATCAACCCCGCTTCGCACACTTTCCACCAGCCACGCCAGCGGATGCGCCTGCATCAACGATGGCTCGGCGTAGCATTGCTGAAAACAGGATGTACACGATGTCGGCGCTTCGCCATAGCGGGCGATGGCTGTATTCCAGGCTTCTTTCCACGAAGAAACATCCAGCAAGTTGACGGGGCGACCACCAACTTCGCCGTCTTCCTTCTCCATCGGCAGGCAGGGATAGATCAACCAGCCATCAGGCTTGATGCGCGGAATGATGGTTGGGTAGCAGACGTAGGGCGTTTGTTCGAAGAGCATTTTGAGATAGGTTTTGCTGCCGAGAATGGGCGCGCCTTCTTTCTTGAGTAAAAGCAGCTTTTCAGTGAAGGCTTTGTAATCGGGGGAGACGAGTAGTTCGTAGCGCGTCCAGTTGTTGACGGCTTGGGGAGAGAAGGAGAGCAAGATGCCGTTTTCTGTGCAGAAGTTAATTAGTGCGTCGAAATGGGGCAGCGTTTCAGGCGTAATAACCGCATTCAGGATCAGTTTGAAGTCATCCGCTTTTTGACGTGCGGCAACCGTGCGGATGGTTTCGAGCAGGCGTTCGCTCTGGTTGGTCGGCACACTAATTGCGTCCAGCGCGGCTGGTTGGACAGCGTCTAGGCTGATGATCAATCTGTCTAATAACGGGAGCAAATCCAAATGCTGCGAGAGCAGTGTCCCGTTCGAGATCATGCTCAAGGATTTGAAACGTAAATCCTGCTTTGCGTAGAGTAGCAAATCTGAAATGTGAGGTGATAAGAGCGGCTCTCCGCCCGTGATCCACAGATTCGGTACGCCGTCGCGGATGATGGTGAGAATCTTTTTTGCATCGTCAAAACTGGGATTGACAAATTCATGGTTGCGGCGCGCACCGAAATCTTCGCAGTAGGTGCAGTTGAGATTGCATTGCTCGGTGATGTAGTAAATCGCCAGGCGCGGATCGAGGGTGCGTTGCCCGAGTTTGAGTGAGATGAAGTTGCGCGCGTAGGTCAGCATGGCGTGATTATAGTTCCTGCCAACTGACGATGTACTCAGTTTTCGGGTTGGGATATTTATCGAGTTCTTCTTCAACCACCCATTGCCCACCCAAGCCAAGTTCTTTGGCTGTCAGCTCAAAATGGCACATGGCGATGCCCATGTCGATGCGCTGCATGTCGGCGAGATCAAGAAAGCGTTTGAGCGGATCGTCGCGGTAGCCCGCCGTGCGGCGCAGGTAGAGCCGCCAGAAATTGCCATTGCGCACGATGCGCCAGGGTTGCTTATTCGATGCCGAGGGCGCGATGCGCACCATCTCCAGTACGCGGGCGTAAGGACCAGCTTCATTACGGTAGAGCGGCTCTTTCAGGATCACGTTCGAGAAGAGTGTTTCCCATGCCAGTCTTTTGTATGAGCCAGCCACCTGGCTGATGATCCCCATCCGTTTTTGGTCTTTTTCGGCAAACTCACCGAGCGCGGCAATCGCGGGCATACTTTCGTTCGCATTCAGTGTGATCTTTTCGGCAAAACGACTTTTGGTGAAGGTGCCGCCCAGCCAACAAGTACCCAGATCAAGCGCGGTGGCATAGAGCAGGATCATCTCGAGCTGGTAGCCGTAATCTTCAAGGTCATGTTTGGCGGGCGGCATCGCGCCAACTACGAATCCCGCCGGATTGCGGATGAAGCCATAGGTGCCCAATCCGCGCAGGGACTGGCTGTCATTTTTTTGCGCGGCGACCAAGCCAAAACGCGGGCGCGTCCCGAAAGGTGAGACGGGTAGGTGATCTAGAAAAGCGATCAGCTTATCCTGCTTTTCATCCGCTATCGGGGCGCGGTCATATTTCCGGCAGGAAAAACGCCGTTGGATGAGTTTGGTATAGAGGGTGCCTTCAAAATCCATGTGCCGATTATAATGGAGCAATGCCCGAAACACCCCTTTTTCAGACACAGGAATGCAGCGATGCAGATTGTGGCTTCCGTTTTCCGTCGTTGATCGGCAAAACAGCGCTGGCTGCCTGCCCCAAGTGCGGCGCGCCCCTGCATTTGGCTGGGGATGTGTACCCGAGACATTTCGTCGGTGAGGGGCAAATGCCGCCAAATCCGCTCGAGGTGCATGTGCTGCTCGATAATATCCGCAGTCTGTATAACGTCGGCTCGATCTTTCGGACAGCCGAAGCGCTCGGGGTGGCAAAGCTGCATCTCTGCGGCATGACGGCCACGCCTGAAAACCCGCGCCTGGCGAAGACTGCCTTGGGCGCGGAAAAACTCGTCGCGTGGGAGCATCACAATAATGGGGTTCGGGCAGCCCGCTTGCTGCGTGAGCAGCAATTTGATCTCTGGGCAATTGAAGGCGGCGAGCGATCCGCGTCGCTCTTTGAGATGGGTATCCCGTCTGCGGCGCGGAAGATTACATTGGTGATCGGTAACGAACTTGCGGGCGTCGATCCAGATATTCTGGCAATTTCAGATCGGATTTTATATATCCCGATGTTGGGTGAAAAAGAGTCGCTTAATCTGACCGTCGCTTTTGGGATTGCGGCGTATTTTGTGCGTTATCTCGAGTAAAATACGCGCACTTTTGGAAAAAAATAAGGTGACTGTCACATCCGAAAGTGATAGTCACCTGCACATTTTGTGTTTAGGAGACATTCACAATGAAAACCGATAGCGGATTGGAATATAAAGAAATCAAAAGAGGCAAAGGTGCGCAAGCTGTGGCGGGGAAAACCGTCAGTGTGCATTACGAAGGCAAGTTTCAGGATGGGAAAGTTTTCGACAGCTCATACGAGCGCGGTGCGCCGATTGAGTTTGAGTTGGGACTCGGACAGGTCATCAAAGGCTGGGACGAGGGCATCGCGCTGATGAAGGTCGGCGGCATTGCGCAGTTGGTGATCCCATCGCATTTGGGATACGGTGAACGTGGCGCTGGCGGCATCATCCCGCCGAATGCGACGCTCGTTTTCGACGTTGAATTGGTTGCTGTGAAATAAAGACGAAGGTTGCTAAAGGGGGCTTTCCCCAAAACACTTCTGCTTGAATGCGCGAGCGGGGAATTGCGTTCTGCTTCGCTTAGCGTGAAGATGATTTGTCCATGACGTGAATGCATGTATAATTTCCCCCATGTCAAAACGTCTTATCTTGTCCACCCTCTTTGTTGTCAGCATTGTGGGTGGCTATTTTATTTATCGTGAAATGCGCTCGTCTGGAGCACGCTCGTTGCTCTTGCGAGAATGGTTCCGTAACCCAACCGCGCAAGCCGACCTGACCATCTTGCAGGGGGAGCGTTGCGGCGACGCCCCTTTTATCATGCCCACAAACGGGATTATCGGATATTTATGGGATGACTCCTTCCGCCCCGGACACCGACATCAGGGCATCGACATTTTTGGCGGAGAAGATGTCGGCGTAACGCCCGTGATTTCGGCTTACGATGGGTATCTCAGCCGTTTGCCCAATTGGACATCTACCGTTATTGTCCGTATCCCGAAAGATCCCCTTCAGCCCGGACGCCAGATCTGGCTCTACTACACCCACATGGCAGATGCCGATGGCAACGATTTCATCGACGCCGCCTTTCCGCGTGGCACAGACGAAGTCTTCGTCCCCGCAGGGACATTGCTCGGTTATCAGGGCAACTATTCGGGTGATCCCTTCAACCCGACTGGGGTACACTTGCATTTCTCCATCGTCAAAGATAAAAACGGCACCTTTATGAACGAGTTGGAAATTGGCAATACCTATGACCCATCGCCCTATCTCGGCATGGAATTGAACGCCAAGACAAATACCGATAGCATTCCGACGTGTAATAATTAACTGATGTTACGCAAAAAGAATATTTCTGCTTGGTATTTGCCCCCTCTGTCCTTCGGACATCTCCCCCAAATTCCAAACGCGTGGAATTTAGGGGAGAAGAAGGTAGCATTACTCTTTTTTAAGCCCCTACCCAAAAGAGAAAAATATGAACTTTAAAGATAAAGTGGTCCTCATCACCGGCGCTGGGCGCGGCTATGGGCGCGAACTCGCCAAAGCCTTCGCTGCACAAGGCGCACGTCTCGCTCTGAACGACATCTCCCCGATGAATCTTGATACCCTCGTCGATGAGATCGAAGCCATGGGCGGAGAGGCCAAAACCTATGTGCAGGATATCGCCAAAAAAGTGCCCGTGCAGGGATTGGTGATGCACGTCGAAGATGATTTTGAGCAAGTTGATATTCTCATCAACCATTCTGCCGTTGAGCCGAAGATCGCCTTGCTCGACATCGACGAATGGGATTGGCAGCGCACGATCATGGTCAATCTCTCGGCAGCTTTTCTGATGACCCAATCTATCGGGCGGATGATGAAGGAGAAGGGCGGGGGCGTGATCGTTAATCTCGTCCCCTTAGAGGGTCGAGACGGGCAAAGCGGCAGAACCGCCTATGTCTCCAGTATGCTTGGTTTGGTCGGATTCACGCGTCAGGCCGCGGGCGAACTCGGCGCATCCAATGTGCGGGTGCATGCCGTCGGCAGCGGGATCGCCGAGTTGCAGCGGGCGGAGACAGAAATCCCATCCGGTTTTAATGAAGCTGTTTTATATTTATGTGCGGAAGAAAATGCGCATTTGAATGGGCGAATTGTAAATATTTAGAGGGTGCGTCGCACCAGGTTTAACGGAATTAGTCTTTTTTTTGGCAGAATCTGATTCAACCGAATCAAGCTAACTGGCTGGTGCGACGCACGGAATGTAATTCAAAAAGGAGAAAAAAATGAACTATCGTTATCTTGGTAAATCAGGTTTGCAGGTTTCAGAACTTTCCTATGGGGCATGGGTCACTTTTGGTGATCAGATCGGTGAGGACACTGCGCTTGAACTGATGCAAGCTGCCATCGACGCCGGTGTGAACTTCTTCGACAATGCCGAAGTTTATGCCCGTGGGCAGGCCGAAACCATGATGGGCAAGGTTGTCAAACGTGCCGGTTGGAAACGCTCTGATCTGGTTTTCTCGACCAAAATCTTTTGGGGTGGCGAGGGGGTCAACGATAGTGGACTTTCCCGCAAACATATTATTGAGGGCATGGATGCATCGCTCGCTCGTCTGCAAATGGATTATGTGGATTTGGTTTTTGCGCATCGCCCAGACCTGCATACCCCCATTGAAGAAACTGTGCGCGCTTTCAACTATTTAATCGAGCAAGGCAAAGCCTTTTATTGGGGAACCAGCGAGTGGAGTGCCGCACAGATCGCTGAAGCGCACGGCGTCGCCCGCCGTTTGGGCTTGATAGCGCCATTGATGGAACAACCCCAATACAATATGTTCCATCGCGACCGTTTTGAAGTGGAGTATGCCCACCTGTACGAAGAGTTCGGCATGGGAACGACGATCTGGTCGCCCCTGGCGAGCGGCTTGCTGACCGGTAAATATAATGCTGGCATGCCCGAAGGGACACGCGCGACTCTCGAAGGCTACGAGTGGCTTAAGTCTCGCTTTACTGATGAGGACGCTTTGGAAAACATCGTCAAAGTTGGAAAACTGATGGATATTGCCGATGAGTTGGGCTGCTCAATGCCCCAACTTGCCCTTGCATGGACATTGAAGAATCCGAACGTCAGCACCACGATCACCGGCGCATCGAAACCGGCACAGGTTGTCGAAAATATGAAAGCGATCGACTTTGTCGAGAAGCTCACCTCCGAGGTAATGGATCGCATCGAAGCGATCTTGGATAATAAGCCGAAGCCGGAAACTGATTGGCGCTAATCACGAATTGCACGAATATCGCGAATAAACACGAATGGGAAGTCCCTGTTTCGCTTAAGGAGCGGGGACTTTTCATTTTTTTCTTTTATGATGCAGCGCAATCAGATTTCAATAGAATAGTGCTATCGAATTTATCAGAAATGTTCACATTGAAAAGGAGAGAGCATGGAAGAAAATGAGTTTGACATGGGGGCATCGGTTGGCGCATTTGAAAACAGGCAAGGCTACGCTAATGATTTGCTCGGTTTCATCGTTTTATTTGCCGTGGTTGGTTTGGTCGGAATCGTTCTTGGGGTAATGCAAGATCATGCCAGAGATAAAATTGTGGCCATTGGCGGAGGTATTCTGTTTTTGGGTTTTGCAGCCTGGCAACTCTATCTCTTTTTGGGACGGCGTAAAATGGGAATTGAACTCTTTCAGGAAGGGTTTGTCTTTACAAATGAAAAGGGACAAGAATTGCCCTGTCGCTGGGATGAGATCAGCGAAGTCTATGAGAAGGTCGTTTACAAGAATGCGGCGCGCCGTATAGGGGCTAGATGGGGCTATACCATTCACAAAAGTAATGGAGAAAAGATAAAGTTCTTTAACTCAATAGAAGACATCTATGGCTTTGGTTCGATCCTAAAGGGCAAGGTTGCCGCTAATTTGCTTCCGCTTATGGAAGAAATGTATCATTCAGGAAAATCGGTTTCTTTTGGGTCAAAACTTGGTTTTAATCGTCAGGGCATTATTTCTGATCAGAAGACCTTGGCCTGGAATCAAATTGATGCCCTTGTCTTTCCCCATGATAGTCTCGAAGTTTACCAAAAAAGCAGCAAAAGATTGTGGACATACGTTCCGCATAGTTACATAGCAAACTATTCAATCTTTAAAGGGTTTCTTGAGAAAATCGTCGAATCAATGCCTGAAAGTGAGCGTCCCAATATCGGGAGAAAAAATAGACATGTTTAATAAACTTTTATCGAAGAATGCTGAGATCGAAGTGTCTGCTGAATACTTGAAATGGCGGAATGTTATTTTTGCAGTGAAAGGTGAGATGGTGGGCGTATCGAGCCAGCAACCCGATCAGGTGTATGGCGTGGTTGTTGATATTGCTTTTCCTGGCACGGAAAAATCTTTTGCGGTTAGCCTAACCGCGTTTGCATCTGGCGAAGCCTCGCTTAAATCAACTTTTGGCAGCGGAATCACCGGTTTAGGGGGGAAAGAGGAGATTGCATTGCAAGCTAAAAATATTATCCTGGAAGCGCAAAACCTTTTGAATAAAACCAAACTTGTCAAAGAGTTTCCTGCTGTGAATTCAAAAAACGTCTTTTTTTACTTTTTAACGACGTCCGGTGTGCGATACCATGAGGCAAAAATGGAGGCTGTGTTGCTGCGTAAGCATCCTTTCTGGGAAATCTTTCACCGTTTCTCGATGATCAAACATTATGCTGACAGACTGATGGATATTAATCGCGCGAAGAAACAAGCCGGAAACTAAAGCCAAACGCCGAGATGGAAGTCTCGGCGTTTTTTCTTGCAGTATGATTGTTTTATGAAAAAATTGCTCAACCGCTGGAAAGCGCAAGCCGCCAAACTCAAGATGGAAACCTACGCCCTTTATCTCGCCTACCGCGACCCGCGTGTGCCGCTCCATGCGCGGATATTTGCCGCGCTTGTGGTGGGATACGCCTTCAGCCCCATCGACTTGATCCCCGACTTCATCCCCGTGCTCGGCTATCTCGACGACCTGCTGCTGATACCGCTGGGCATGAAAATTGCGCTGACGATGATCCCCGCCGAAGTGATGACCGAAAGCCGCGCCGCCGCCCAAGCCTTGATGAGCGAGGGCAAACCCGTCAATCGGATTGCGGCTGTAATCGTGGTTGGGATTTGGCTGCTACTGGCGGGGTTGGCAGTGATTTGGTTTCTGAAGTTCTTTTCTATATAATATAGATAGGTATACACATCGTTATACATCAACAGCAAGGGGGAGTTTTCGGGGAAAGCAAAGAGATCAATCATTTAAGTGCATGAATCGGATGATAAAGCGTTTTGTTTTTCTTAGGAAAGGAAGCTGAGATGAAGAAAGCACTGTTGGACTTTACTCCAAGAACAGGCTTGGGGAAATGTTCTGTTACGCTGATCATTGCCATGCCGGTCTTCTTTGCGATCGGCTCATCGTTCACCAATTCACTGTATCAATCTGTCCCGTCAGGGAACACTATTTTTGCTGACGTCGCTACAAGGCCCGCCTTAGCGCTGACGATGATGACGGGGATGGCGGCGGGGATCGCTGCCTGTGTGACAGGGGCGATTGCCATGTTCAAAGAAAAGGATGATACGCACCTGGTCTGTCTTTCCACGATATTGGGCGCGTTGTTCATCATGTTCCTGATCGGGGAGATCACTTTTCCGCATTAGGAAGTGGTTTGATGGGGTGAATAAAATGAAAACGCCGAGATAATGCGAAGCACTTCTAGCGAAGCGCAGAAGCAGTCTCGGCGTTTTGCTTTTGCGGTCGTGCATCGCACCAGCTTCGACGGGATGCTGCCTGTTGATGGGCTTTTTGCTCGTCGAAGAGAAAAATCTTTGGCGATGGTGCGACGCACCGCCTACCCTCGCTCAAATATAAAAAGATGACAGTCACCTTAAAGGTGACTGTCATCTGCTTTAACAAACTACTCTCTCCTCCACCTTCTCTACTCTATTTACGTCCATGCGGACAAGGATTTGATGCCATCTCCGCACGGGAATTTATCCCCGTGCTACACAGCCAAAGCCGACTGCCCTAAAGGGTGCTTCGCGAAAGTCGGCTCCGCATGTAGCCCGCTTTAGCGGGGTTCGTGCATATAGCACGGAGAGCTTGTCCTGAGCGTGTCGAAGGATTGACGTCCGTGCGGGCGAGAAGACCACAAAGCCCCTGAATTTCAGGGCTTTTTGTTGAAAACTAGGCCTTACAGAGAAGCTAGTCATGTATGTTCATATAAAAATATAGTATTATTACCATCGTTGGATAAAACCTTGTTCATTGTTTTGTGTTCGGGAGGAAAATTCAGATGAATGACGACAACCTAAAAGAGATATTTAGACAAGCTGCTGATATTGCAAAAGTTGTACCTAAAGAACTTCGTGAAGTAGCCTTTAATCGAGCTCTTGATGCTTTGCTCAAGTCTTCTGTGCCACAGTCACAGCCTGTTAAATCCCCTCCATCGACAAAACGTCCAAAGACAGAGAATTCTCTCAATACAATTGACGCTACAACTGACCCTGTGAACGCTCTCCTTGAAAATCTTGACCGAACCAAATATCCAGAAATTTCGAATGCTCTAAAAGTTTTGGAAAGAGCTCTTTTTCTGCTCCGTGCAGCACGAGACGATTACGGAGTTGATGGACTTGGAGCCTCACAAATAGCAACAATACTTACTGAAAAATTCCGTCTCAGAACGAGTCGACAGGCAGTTAGCCAAGCTCTTAGCACCGCAAATGATAAAGTTGATCGAATTGGAAAATCAAGGAATGTTTTCTATCGGATAATGAAGCCAGGTGAAGATTATTTAGATAAAGGAAACTTTTCTTCTAAGAATACTACGAGAAAAACCAAGAAGACATCTTCACAAAAATCTGTAGAGCCGAAACAAAGTACATCTAAAGATACTAAACAGTCTCGCAAAACAGGTCGCCCAGGCCCTGGTGCCATTTTGAAACAGTTAGCAGAATCGGGCTTTTTTGCTGAATACCGTTCAATAGCTGATATACAAGTCTATTGTGAACAAAATCTAGCACATAAATACCAGTTAAATGAATTGTCAACTCCGCTTAGGCGTGCAATTCACAATGGTCTCCTAACGCGCAAGCAAAACGAAGATGGCCAATATGAGTACATCGCAGAATAAAGCAATTTTTAACAAGGCTTTAGCTAATGCGCCTGATCAATTTAGAAAAAAGATTGTTGATTCATACACAGAAATTAAATATCGTCATAGCAATGCTGCGGCCAGTGGGACATATGATGTGGTCGGGATAAGTGCTGGTAAATTTAGCGAATCTGTACTTCGCCTCTTGCAGCATATATTATTAAATCAAAGCACACCATTTGGAGTACACATACGGAATTTCCCTGATGAGTGCAGGAAAATTATTACCTCCCCTGCTGCCAATGGCCCCGAATCCTTAAGAATCATAATTCCAAGAGCTTTGGTTTTTCTATATACCATGCGTGGCAAAAGAGGAATTGGCCATGTTGGTGGTGATGTAGAGGCTAATAGAATTGATATTGCCACGATTGTACGTGTTTGTGATTGGATAATGTGTGAATTATTGAGAGTTTTTCATAATATGCCACTCGAAGATGCTCAAGCTTTGATAGATTCATTAGCCGCTAAAAGTTTGCCTGTCATTTGGGAAGTTGGAGGGAAAAAACGAGTACTACGCACAAATATCAGCTATAAACAAAAAGTATTGTTGCTTCTATACGCTGAAGCAGAGAGCTCTGCTTTATTAGAAGAATTGTTCACTTGGACTGAACACTCTCAGATTTCAGCTTTTCGTAGAGATGTCCTGCGCCCCTTACATAAAGATAAGCTAATCGAATATGACGAGACCGAAGAAATTATATATATATCTCCACTGGGCCTCGCTGAAGTAGAAGAGTCCTTATTGGATACCTCGACAATATTTGAAAACTAATAAAGCAAAAAGCCCTCCGAGACCAAAATCTCGGAGGGATTCTTTTTTGAAAGCAAGAGGGTGCGTCGCACCGGAAAGATGAGATTCTGCGCATCA
Organism: Anaerolineales bacterium; assembly: GCA_050293165.1. GTDB lineage: Bacteria > Chloroflexota > Anaerolineae > Anaerolineales > Villigracilaceae > Desulfolinea. Next base: position 15,124 of record JBNKMO010000230.1, read on the forward strand.
ACGGGCAGAAAGCTCATCGACAGGTATTTTCTCGTTAAAGCTGGTGCGACGCACGCCCGCGCAGGCAAAGCGCTAAATAAAAGACTTCCGAAGTTTTGAAAACTTCGGAAGTCTGCTTTAACAAGCTACTCTCATAAAAGACTACAAAAGTCTTGAAGACTTTTGTAGTCTGATTGATTTTATAAACCTACCGCACCATGTTCCTCAAGACCGTGTGCAGAATACCGCCATTGCGGTAATACTCTACTTCGATCTCGGTATTTAAGAGCGCTTTGGCTTTGAATTCCTTCTTCGAGCCATCGGGGGCTGTGGCAACAACAGTCACATCACTGAGGGGGGCCATATCATCGCTTAAGCCGAGGATGTCGAAGGTCTCGTCGCCGGTTAAGCCGAGGCCTTCGTAGCCTTCGAATTGGAGCGGCAGGACACCCATCCCGACCAGGTTGGAGCGGTGGATGCGCTCAAAGGATTTCGCCAGCACGGCTTCGATGCCGAGCATCAGCGTCCCTTTGGCAGCCCAGTCACGGCTGGAGCCGGTGCCGTATTGCTCACCCGCCAACACGACCAGCGAATCGCCTGCTTCAGCATATTTCTGTGAAGCATCGAAGATGAAGGTCTGGCCGCCATCGGGCAGTTGACGGGTGTAGCCGCCTTCCACGCCGGGGACAAGTTGGTTCTTCAGGCGGATATTAGCGAAGGTGCCGCGCACCATCACCAGATCGTTGCCGCGCCGTGAGCCGAAGGAGTTGAAATCGCTTGGTTTCACGCCACGACTTTGCAGGTATTTGCCCGCAGGTCCGTCCGCGGGGATATTGCCAGCGGGGGAGATATGGTCGGTCGTGATCGAGTCCTTTAGCAGTGCCATGACTCTCGCCGAAGTGATGTTCTCAATCGGTGGCAAGTCCAACGTCAGAGTTTGGAAGAACGGGGGATGGTGGATGTAAGTCGACGCCTCATCCCACTCATAAATATCGCCCTCGCTCACTTTAATCCCATTCCAGAGTTCATCCCCAGCGAAAACTTCGGCATATTTCTCTTTGAACATATCCGCTTTGACGCTGCTGGCGACCACGTCCATGATCTCTTTGGTGGTGGGCCAGATGTCCTTCAGGTAGACGGGATTGCCGTCTTTGCCGGTGCCGATCGGCTCGGATGTGAGATCGATATCGACCGTGCCAGCCAGAGCGTATGCGACGACCAAAGGTGGGGAAGCCAAGTAACTTGCTTGCACCATTGGGTGGACGCGTCCCTCAAAGTTACGGTTGCCCGAGGTGACAGCCGAGGCGATCAGGTTTTCACCGGTAACGGCTTTTGCCACTTCGCTGGGCAGCGGGCCGGAGTTGCCGATACAGGTCGTGCAGCCGTAGCCGACAATGTCAAAACCGAGTTTAGCAAGCGGTTCGAGCAAATCAGCTTGTTTCAGGTATTCGGTAACGACGCGCGAGCCGGGAGCCAGCGAGGTCTTGACCTGCGGGGCGACATCCAGACCGAGTTTGAGCGCTTTCTTGGCGACCAAACCCGCCCCGACCAAAACGGAGGGATTGGAGGTGTTTGTGCAGGAGGTAATAGCGGCGATAACCAGCGCGCCATGGCCGATTTCGTAGCTGCCGCCATTCGTGCCGACGGTCGCTTTTTTGTCCACTTCTTCTACGCTCAAGCCGAAACCGTGCAGACCCTTTTCAGCAGTCAACGCTTTCTTGAACTCGGATTTCATATTGGCGAGGGTGATGCGATCCTGCGGGCGTTTCGGCCCAGCCAGGGAGGGCACGACCGTGCCGAGATCAAGTTCGAGCGTAGCAGTGTATTCGGGGTCGGGGGTTTCGCTGGTGCGGAAGAGACCCTGTTCGCTCAGGTAGGTTTTGGTGCGGGCGATGGTTTCTTCGGAGCGACCGGTTAAGCGCATGTAGTTGAGGGTTTCTTCATCAACGGGGAAGAAGCCCATCGTTGCGCCATATTCGGGCGCCATATTGGCGATGGTGGCACGATCCGGCAGGGACATCGAGTCGAGGCCGGGGCCGTAGAATTCGACGAATTTACCGACCACGCCGTGCTCACGCAGCATCTGGACGCAGGTTAATACAAGATCGGTGGCGGTTGCGCCTTCGGGCATTTTGCCGAAGAGTTTGAAACCGACCACGTCAGGCAGCAGCATGTCGATGGGCTGACCGAGCATGGCAGCTTCGGCTTCGATCCCGCCGACGCCCCAGCCGAGCACGCCGAGACCATTGATCATCACAGTATGCGAGTCGGTGCCGACCAGCGTATCTGCGAAGGCTTGCAATTCATCGTCGATCTCGCGGGCGGGAACACAATCGCTCAGGTGCTCAAGGTTGACCTGATGAATGATGCCCGTGGAGGGCGGCACGACGCGGAAGTTATCGAAAGCGCCCTGTCCCCATTTCAGGAATTCGTAGCGTTCCTTGTTGCGCTGATATTCGACTTCGGTGTTGCGCTGGGCGGCATCGGGCGTGGCAAAGAAATCGACCTGCACCGAGTGGTCAATGACGAGGTCAACGGGCACGAGCGGGTTGACGACCTTCGGGTCGCCGCCGAGACGAGCAACGGCCGAGCGCATGGCGGCCAGATCGACCACGGCGGGTACGCCGGTGAAGTCCTGCATGACAACGCGCGAGGGCTTGAAAGGGATGCCGGGGCGTTCGCCCTTTGGTGTCCATGCCGCGATGCGTTTCACATCATCATCGCTGATGCCTTTGCCGTCCACCTGCCGCAGGGCAGATTCAAGCAAAATGCGGATCGAAAAGGGTAATTTCTTCAAGTTGGCTAAGCCAGCTTTTTCAAGCGCGTCCAGACGGTAGAAGGTATATTCTCCGCCAGCGGTCTTGAGAGTGTCACGAGCATTAAAATTATCTTGGGTCATAGGTTACTCCTTTAGCTGTCTTACGGGTAAACATCAATCGTCTTCTTATTCCTAAGAAGGTAATTTATCGTGTGAGAAGGCACAAAAAAACCTCTGCGCTCTCTCCATCTTTTTGGCATAAGCCATAGCGATGGGGAGGACACAAAGGTGCGCCTTTGTTATCCTAACCGGTTTGCTACATCTCATTCTGGAGATGGTGGGCTTCCATTCTACCCCCTTTTTGAGCGAATTGACAAGTTTTTTCGTTTTGATTCTTAGAGCCAAGCGCTCAAATCTCTGTCTATCAACTTCCCCAACTTCTCCACATCTTCGCGGAAATACTCGGTCAAATACGCCCGAAATTCCGCATCCATTTCAGAGCGTTTCGTAGGCGTCGTGTTCAGGCGCTCAATTTTATTGTAGAAGATCGAAACCTTTTCCATAAAACCAGTGCCAAAGAGTGAGATGGTCTTCATAAAAAAATCATAAACCTTTGGCGAGGGATGGAATATCTTTGCCAAGAATTTGGATTTATTCTCAAAATTAGAATTGACTTGTGGAAACTCTTCCCTGCCATCGGAGGGAATTTCCAAAAAGGCAAGCACTTCTTCATAGAATGCCTTTGTATCCGCCCGCAAATCATCCAACAAAACAACCTTGATCTGCTCGCGCGGATAGATCGCAAACAATCTCTCGACATACTGACTGAACTTCCCCAGCTCCCCGTACATCAGGAGAGCAGGCTCACGCAAATTAGCGGGCAGGGATTTGCCTTCTTTACGCTCTTCTTGCAACGCCCAAGCTTTCTTTATATCAACTTCATCTTCGCGTAAAAGCGTCAAATTCAGCCGGTGAAAGGAATGGATAAAATCAACAGGATTGCGCAAGCTAACAATCACCTTTGCATCGGGTAATGTGACATGCATTTTCTCAAAAGCAATATCTGAAAAAAGATAAAAAGGCGAGGCTTCGCCAATGCCAATATGAGAATCGGTCGCATCGGAGAAAAGTTGCAAGTAATCGGCATCGCTTCGATAAGTGATCTTCTGCATTGTGGGGAAATCGTCTGCGAAGTAATTCAATTCTTTCACGTATGACATAAAAATTTGCGGGTGTTTAGAAAGATAGGCATATAACGCTGTCGTTCCACAACGTGGGGCCCCCGCAACAACAAAATTCGGTTTTCTCATTCAAATATTCTCCAAAGGGAGGCGCTTAAACATCTAATTTTTTGATCAGCTTGGCAGGCACGCCGCCAACCAGCGTTCTGGGAGCAACGTTTTTCGTTACAACGGCACCCGCGCCAATGACAGCCCCTTTCCCAACGGTAACACCCGCAAGGATAATTGCACCGGCTCCAATCCAAACATGGTCTTCGATTGTGATCGGGAGAGTCTGTGTCGAACGATTTTCGCCAGGGATGGCATCCAAATCATGGTTCACCGTTTCAAACATCACACTCGGCCCGATCTGACAGTGACGTCCAATCCGGATTGGGGCGTCCGGGCAGCCAAAGCGGATATAGGTATTCAGGAAGCTGTGGTCCCCAATATAGATATTTTTCGCCTTGCCAATCGGTCGGATAATCAGCGGACCAAAGATAAGTGCTTTCCCTGAAACTTTAACTCCGGCCAGTTTGTAAAGAAGAAAACGACCATAGTCAAGAATTTTTAGCCGTGGTAGATGATTAGCAATAGTTAAAAAAATAAATTCACGCATTCTGTCTCCAATAGAAGAGGCATATTCAAAAAGCAACGCAGCAGTGTACTCCTACTGTCTCACCATCGCCTGCTTTTAGCGCCATTCATAATTGTTTCAATCTTCCCAGCGTCTCTTCTCTTTACGACGGTCTTCCTTCCCATACCCACGATACCCAACCCCCAAATACGCCCCAAAGAAAAAAATCAAACCGCTGAAATAAACCCATAGCAAAAATGCCATGATCGTAGAGACCGAGCCATATACCAGGTTGGACGTATTAAGCAGACGCACAACATAACCGACAAAAAAACGTTTGGCGACCGCCCACAATATTCCGGCCGCACTCGCCCCGATCCAGATGTCGGACCAATCAGGGGTATGGTGCGGCAGGAAACGGTAAAGCAACGCAAATAAAGCCACATTGATCAATGAAGAGAGCAGAAAGCCTCCGCCCCAATCCAAAAAAAATGGATGCTCGGGTAGATAATTCCGCAACACAGGCGCTACCCAAAACTCAACGAAAAGCAGAGTCAAAACGATCAGGCTGAGTATCCCGACCAGCAGCAAAGCCAAACTCCTGTAGCGCAACCGTGAACGCACATCCGAACTGCCGCTCCAGATTGTATCCAAAATTCGGGTGATGATGCTAAAAAGGGCCGAACTCGCCCAAGCGAGCAAGATCAACGCCGTTAATGTCGCTGTGGAGCGTGCCCGAATCACTTTATCTATATTATCGCCCAATATTTTTGTAATATTCGGTACCACAAACTCGAGTTGTTTGATTAGTTCACTCTCCACCCAAAGCGAATCAAACCAATAGCTTGCTACCGCCACGATCAACAGGATTAATGGAAAAAAAGAAAAAAATGCAAAGTATGCCGTTCCCGCAGCCGAAAGGATCGAATTAAGCGAAAAAGCATTCTTCACAGCATTCTGCCAAATGGTGAAATGTTCTTTTGGGGTCATGCCCTGATTATAAATGAAACTCAGCGGTATAATCAGCACATTTCCCCAAAGGAGAAGACTCTTGGAAAATTATCTAGGCGAACTCGCCGCTCTGGCAACATCGCTAAGCTTTGCTTTTGGCTCCACCATGTTCACCTTTGCCGGGCGCAGGCTCGGTTCATTGATTGTCAATCGAACCCGCCTTGTGATAGCCGCTCTCTTACTCTCCGCTGTACATTGGATCACGCTGGGCAGCCTTTTTCCCTTCGATGCCGCACCAGAGCGTTTTTTCTGGCTTGGACTTTCAGGCGTGGTCGGTTTAGTTTTGGGCGATATTTTTCTCTTCCAAGCCTTTGTGCTGATCGGCCCGCGCCTTTCGATGCTGATGATGAGTCTCGCGCCAATTTTGGCGGCCATTCAAGCGTGGATATTTCTGGGTGAAAAACTCACAAGCGGACAAATTCTCGGCATCCTATTAACCGTTGGCGGGATTGCCTGGGTCATCCTTGAGAAAAACGGACATAACGAAAACGACCGCGAATACGGGCGTGGGATCCTATTCGGTTTGGCAGGCGCCATTGGGCAGGCTACCGGCTTTGTCCTGGCAAAAAACGGGGTCGGTGGTGAGTTTTCGCCTATCTCCGCCAACCTGATCCGCATGGTTGCAGCAGTGATATTACTCTGGTTAATCACCTTGGTACAAGGGCAGGCGAAAACAACTCTCTCCACCTTCTTCAATGATCGCAAGGGGATGCTCGCCACAATGGGCGGCGCTTTTGCCGGTCCTTTTTTGGGCGTTTCGCTCTCCCTCTTTGCCCTGCAGCGCGTGGAGGTGGGCGTCGCCAGCACGCTGACCGCTCTCCCCCCGATCTTCCTGATACCGATCGGTTATTTCATCTTCAAAGAACGCTTCAGCTTCGGCGCCATCGTCGGCACATTGATCGCAATGGCAGGCGTGGCAGCGTTATTTTTAGTCTAATATTATTTCTCCCCATTCTCGTTGTGAAAATAAAAAAACACAGAAAAGAAAGCTCCTATCGTTTAGAAACCGGGAGCCTTCTTCTTTGTACGCATTAAGTGCCAATATGCGCTGTACAAAAGTAATTCCAGCATAAATACAGAAACACCAACAATAAAAATATGCGCCAATAAAAAGCGATAATAGAACAAAGGCTGAAAAGGAGGGATACCGCGCAACCCAGTCAGAGCACCTACGAAAAACGCTATTACTCCCATACTCACCAAAAGAACTGGTTTTGAATAATTTGGCACTAAAAAAATATCAGAAATCATTACAGGGGCGGTGCTTCTACACCACCTAACATACCAGTAAAACAGCAGCAGCCCTCCAACAAGCGTGCTCCCGTGTTGAAAAAAACCGTATAAGCGCACAGGATAATCACCTACAGAAAACAGCGTCACTCTCAACAAGGAAAAATGCTGAACGATAAAAGACCTAGGATGCGTAAAAGAATCCCAAATGATGTGGGTAAAAGCTCCGATAATTACCGATACAACAATTAAAAGAAATCGCCGCGCCGGGAAAAAAGGGAATTCTTTTGCAATAGGGGATAAGCGAGATTGGTGCGACTTGGGCAATAAAGACAAAAGCGGATATTTCAAGAAAGAGTGAAAGAAAAACAAAGAAATCATTCCCCATGAAAGACAGTAGGCAAAAACACCCAGCATTGAATGCGATAAATCGTAGTCAGAAAATAATGGAATAAAGTGTGCATAGTCTGGCGTAAGACTACCAATCACCAAAGCAGACAAGGGTAAACCATATTTCGAAAATGGCGCTACAGCAGCGGGATGTGAAATGGTAAGAGACATAAATACAATAGGTGGCAGTCATCTTGAAGATGACTGCCACCTACTAAGAACAACTTACTTCTGCACAGCCGTCCACAAGCCGCCGGTTTCGTCGTTCTCCCATGTGCCGAAGAGGTGACCGGGTTCGGGGAAGCTACCCTGCACAACGAGACCATCGTCACCTTCGAGGCTGAATGCGATGTTGCTGACAACGTAAGTGCCGGTGTATTCGATTTCGTAGAAATTTAGCAGCGTGTAGGTACCTTCGCTGGCTGAACCAGTGAAGGTGATTGTGCCGCTATCGTAGGCAGTATCTTGTTGGTCAAGCTCAGACATGGTGTATTCCCATTCACCAGTGATGGTGTAGGTGGGAGGATAAAGTTCTTCGTTTTTGTCGCCGCATCCCGCCAAAAACAGGGCCAGAAGTGTGAGTAAGAGAATTATTTTTTTCATCGGGGTATCTCCTTCGAGGTGTTTTTACGCCATTGTAGCACGGGCCGGGCATCCTGTTGAAAAACGGAAGCAAGTTCAAAGCCAGGTGCGACGCGCCATCTCCATTGGGGAGAGGAAACGAAAAAAGCTCCTTCTCAATGAGAAGGAGCTTTTTTCTAATATCTAAAAACTAAAGTCTCTTAGTCATCCATGTGGGCGATCATGGCGTCGCCAAATTCGGAGCATTTGAGCAGGGTTGCGCCTTCCATGAGACGTTCGAAGTCGTAGGTGACGGTTTTGGCTGCGACTGCGCCGCTCATACCTTTGAGGATCAGGTCTGCAACTTCATCCCAACCGAGGTAACGGAACATCATCTCACCAGAGAGAATGACGGAGCCGGGGTTGACTTTGTCGAGGTCGGCGTATTTGGGGGCAGTGCCGTGCGTAGCTTCAAAGATGGCGTGACCAGTGACGTAGTTGATATTGGCGCCGGGGGCGATGCCCATGCCGCCGATCTGGGCTGCGAGGGCGTCGGAGAGATAATCGCCGTTCAGGTTCATGGTGGCGAGCACGTCGAAGGATTTGGCGCGGGTGATGGTCTGCTGGAAGACGATGTCAGCGATGGTGTCGCGGACGTTGAGCTTGGTCTTCCATTTGCCGTCGCCATGGGTGTCCCAAAGAGCGAGGGCTTCTTTGACTTCTTCAATGATCTCAGCCTGTTTGTCAGGAGCCATCATGTCGAAGCCGGGGTCGATCATCTTGGCGTTCTCTTCAACGGTCAGGTCAGGATTGTGTTCTTTGTTGCCCAGAATCCAAGTTTCGCGCTCGGTGACGATCTCATTGCGGAATTCGCTTTTGGCAATCTCGTAACCCCAACCACGAAAAGCGCCTTCGGTAAATTTCATAATATTGCCTTTGTGAACAAGGCTGAGGTCTTTGCGGCCATTATCAAGCGCCCATTGGATGGCAGCACGCACAAGGCGAGCGGTACCTTCCTGAGAAACGGGTTTGATGCTGATGCCAGCGGTATCGGGGAAGCGGATTTTTGCGTATTCGTTCGGAAATTTATCTTTCAAAATTTGGATAAACTCTTTGTTCTCTTCCGTACCGTATTCAAATTCTGCGCC
>JBNKMO010000231.1:0-8421 GCA_050293165.1 Anaerolineales bacterium
TTTTCTCTCTTTTTTGTTTGTTCATTGGTAGAGGACAGGATGGATTGAGCCGTTTACGATGGGATTCAAAAGTGGCTTTGGCTCTTTCTGCGTCCATTAATCTAGGTTGAACATATTGATTAAGAATATCTGCCCTATACGTGAAATAGTCATGCAGTAAGTTTCCAAAGTTTTCATTCTTGGCTTTTATCTGGCTCCATCTGTCATAATCAATATCGAAGTTTTCTAATTTTGGAACAATATCCTCGATTGATGGAACTCTTACATCTTTTGTTTTTCTATCCGTATAGCCGACCTCTTGACTAACCAGTCGAACAAGCGCCCAGAAGTTGTTGGGTAAATCTAAAAAGTTTTCATGCGCTTTCATTTAAATCCTCCTCTAAACGTTCAATAAAATCTACCATTGATATTCCTACTTTTAAACAGATTTGCCTTATTTCTAGAACATCAAGTCGCCGAGTTCCTGATTCATACTTGCTAATAAATGATTGAGGAGTTCCCAGTTTCTCAGAAAGAACAACTTGGGTGAGATTATTTTCTTCTCTTATTTTTTTAAGAAGGCAAAATAATTTTTCTCTTTGCTCTGTTTCATTTTCAAATTTCATTTTGACTCCATTGACAAATATCCTAAAATGGGATATTGTATAAGTGGTGATATATTATGACTATGAAAATAATTAAAGACACAGCTCAGCTTTATTTACTTGAAGAAGATACTCACAAAAAGCGCCATGTTGAGCCGTTTCGTGCACCGCTTCTGAAGTGGATTGGAAGCAAATTACGCATGGCTCATAAAATTATTTCGTATTTTCCTCTAGATTTTGGCACTTATTATGAGCCTTTTCTTGGTAGTGCAGGTGTCTTAGGTACTTTGGCTCCGCGATCAGCCGTTGCTTCTGATTCTTTTAAAGCTTTGATTGATATTTGGAAGACTTTAAAGGAATCTCCTGAAACCTTAAATCTTTGGTACAGAGAGCGTTGGGAAGAAATGCAAGCCGGAGATAAAGTTGAAGTTTATGAAAAGATCAAGGCTTCTTATAATCAATTTCCCAATGGTGCTGATTTTCTTTTTCTTTCTCGCTCTTGCTATGGTGGCGTCGTTCGCTTTCGCAAAGCTGACGGATATATGTCTACGCCCTGCGGCATACATAATCCAATATCTCCTGAAAGCTTTTCTCGCAGAGTTGCAGAATGGCATAAGCGAGTTAGTGGAGCAACTTTTTTGCATCTTGAGTATGAAGATGCCATTAGGATGGCAAGGCCTGGAGACCTAGTATATTGTGACCCACCTTATACTCATAGTCAAGCCATTTTATACGGGGCACAATCCTTTAGCTTAGAACACTTACTTAAAGTTATCAGGGAAGCTAAAGAAAAAGGAGTTTACGTTGCATTGAGCATAGACGGAACAAAACGCTCTGGTGATTTAATTTGCGATTTACCAATCCCTGATGACTTATTTGAAAAAGAAGTCTTTATTGATGCTGGTCGCTCAATGCTTAAGAGATTTCAAATGAATGGACAAACACTTGATGGGGAAAATGTATCCGATAGATTATTGCTAACTTACTAGTTTTTCTCTCCTCTTACATCTTTCCTTGCTAACAACGAAATACTCTATAATCTTCCTAAAGAGAGGAACCCATGTTCTTGCAACTGATCACCGACCAAGCCACCCAAATCGGCGAAAAACGCCAAAATGGAATGAAGAAATTCTTAAGCGCCAGATTGCTTTTGGTCGCGATCTTTCTAGGCGTTTTTCTTGCTTCTTGTTCTTCAACGAAACCATTTCCACCTGACGCAGAGAGAGCCCTTGAAGCCTACTGGCAATCGCTTCCTTCTTATCCAACTATCACCTATCAAACGCTACAGGCTTGGCCGGGTGTGGAAACGACAACAGCTTGGGCTCCGAATATGGAAGTCTGGTGTGTAGAGACAGAAATAACCGCAGCAGAAGATGCCTCGCTGATTGGCGAAACGCTGACCTGGATTGTGATGCGGGATAATCAAGATGCAGACTGGACGGCAGCTATGTTGGCTACGATGTCGTCTACCTGGCCATATGAAGCTTGCGGAAAAGGACTATGATTTTTTTGTTGGAAAGGAATGCAAAATAATGTCACTTGAACTGATTACTGACCAGGCTACCCAGATCGGCGAAAACCCGCTCTGGCATCCCGCCGAAAAACGCCTCTACTGGACCGACATCATCACCGGTCGCCTTTTTCGCTACGATCCCGCAAAAGGTGAGATCGAGCAAATTTACAGCGGCGATTCCGTTGGCGGCTTCACCTTTCAACCGGATGGCAGTCTGCTGCTCTTCATGCAGCGCGGCAAAATTGCCCTCTGGCGCGACGGAGAACTGACCCCGCTCATCGACGAGATTCCTGCCGAACGCGAAAGCCGCTTTAATGATGTGATCGCCGATCCGCAGGGACGCGTTTTCTGCGGAACAATGCCCTCCATCACACACGGGGGACGCCTCTATCGCCTCGACCGTGATTTGAACTTGACTCCGTTGCTCGAAAATATCGCCATCTCCAATGGTCTCGGCTTCACTCCCGACCGAAAGGGCCTCTACTACACCGAATCGGATGCGCGCCAAATCCACTTTTTCGACTACGACGAAGCTAGTGGCGAAATCAGCAATCAGCGCCTTTGGAAGCAGCTCCCCGCCAACGTGGGCGTCCCCGACGGCATGACCGTCGATAGCAAAGGTTGCATCTGGTCTGCGCGCTGGGATGGTGGCGCAGTCTATCGCTACGCGCCCAACGGTGAAATACTCGAGCATATTGAAATCCCGGCTAAGAAAGTTACCAGCATCTGCTTCGGCGGCGACGACCTGCGCGACCTCTACATCACCACTGCGCTAAATGGCGGCACCAAACCCGACGAGGGCGAGGGCGCAGGCGCGCTCTTCCGTCTGCATGTCGATGTCGCCGGACTGCCTGAGTTCTATTCGAAGATTGGGGTTTAATCTATCCAAGATAACCTCTATTACTCTACCCCCGCTCTGTCCCCATATTTTTCTGTATAATTAGCCCATGCCCTCTAAACGCCCAACTCTCCGTCAACGTACACATTACCTGTGGGATCGCTTCATGTCCTTCGGTACGCCTGCTCTTGTGAGCGGGTTGTTTTTGATCTCAATCATTATCATTTTCATCACAGCCAGCTACGTTGACTTGCGCGGCATCTCCCCCGGAAAAGAGAGCTTTACTCACCTGGTCTGGAGCAGCTTGATGCGCACCCTTGACCCCGGCACGATGGGCGGGGATGAGGGGATTTTGGAGTATCGCCTAAGCATGCTCTTTGTGACATTGGGCGGCATCTTTACCGTCAGCACCCTGATCGGTATTCTCAGCAACGAATTGGATCAACAACTGGAACGTCTCCGCAAGGGACGCTCGATGGTGATCGAGAAGGGTCACACCGTGATTTTGGGTTGGTCCCCGCAAATTTTCATCATCTTGTCTGAATTGATGACTGCTAAAGAGAACAAAAAACATGCCCATATCGTTGTGCTTGCTGAAAAAGATAAACTTGATATGGAAGATGAGTTTAATGCCCGTGTCAAGAAGCGCGGCAACAAAACGCGAGTTATTTTCCGCAGCGGCAACCCGATCGATTTGACCGAGCTTGAGATCGTGAATCCCCATCAGGCGCGTTCGATCATCATTTTGCCGCCCGAGCAGGGCGATGAAGATGCCTATGTCATCAAAGTGATCCTTGCGCTTACGAACAACCCCAATCGGGATGAGAAACCCTATCATATTGTCACCCAGCTTCTCGATGAGAAGAATCTCGATGTGATCAAAACGATCAGCGAACGGGATAAGGTGCAGCCGATCATGACAAGTGACATGATCGCACGCATCATGACGCAGACCTCGCGCCAATCGGGGCTCTCGGTCATTTATACGCAGCTCTTCGAGTTTGATGGTGATGAAATTTATTTGGCTCCCGCCGATACCTTTGCAGGTAAAACGTATGGGGAAGTGCTCAGTGCCTACGAAACATCTTCTGTGATCGGGTTGCGGCAGGTGAATGGAACGGTCTTAATGAATCCCCCGATGGGGACGCCGATCGCAAGCGGTGATCAGATTTTCGCCATATCCGAAGATGATGACACGGTGGCAATTTCCGGGTTGCGGGCGTTTCCGGTTGTTGAGTCCCAGATCAAGATCAAAGCTGAAGAAAATGCGGCATCCGCAGAAAAAGCGCTCATCATTGGTTGGAATCATTGTGCGCCGACTATCTTGTGTGAGTTGAATAATTATGTCGCCAAAGGCTCGACGGTCTTGGTTGTAACGCGAGAGAATGTTGGTCGTAATTTCAGGAAATGTGCGGCGGCTGTCGATCACCTTGATGTCCAATTTAGAGTCGGCGATCCGACCAGTCGTCAATTTCTTGATGAGTTGCAAACGGAGCAGTATGAGCATATTATTGTGCTCAGTTGTGGAAATTTGAGCATGCAGGATGCCGATTCGAATACGCTCGTCACCTTGCTGCATTTACGTGATATTGCCGAGAAATCAGATAGCCCTTACTCGATCGTCAGTGAAATGCTTGACCTGCGTAATCGCCAATTGGCTGAAGTAACGCAGGTGAATGATTTTATTGTCAGCGACCATCTGATCAGTTTGATGATGGCACAGCTTTCAGAGAATAAGCATCTTTATGATGTTTTTACCGACATCTTTGATGCCGATGGCTCCGAGATTTACCTGAAACCAATTAGCAATTATGTGGTCACCGGAGAACCGGTTAATTTCTACACGCTGGTTGAGGCCGCGCGCCGTTGCGGGCAAACTGCCATTGGCTATCGTTTAGCAGCGGACGCAAATCATGCAGAGGGGAATTATGGTGTGCATATCAATCCGAATAAGGCACAGGCGGTTCTCTTTAACGAGGATGATAAGCTGATCGTTCTTTCGGAAATCTAATACAGATAAACGTTTTTGCGTTTATCTATAAATCAAGCGCTAGCTATCTGACAGTTTGTAAAAAAGAAATGCCGTTGGTTGAGTAGGCGATGTTTTTCGCCGTATCGAAACCAACATGCAGGTAGAAAAGCCTTGTTCTGTGGTTTCGATACGCCCCGACGTGTGCCCGTAAGGGTAAGAAACGTTCAGGACTACTCAACCACCACCTAAAACAAAACTGTCAGGAGGCTGGAATCAAATGAAAACATCAAAAGAACCAACCCAAGTTCTCCACACCCCTATCTTTCTCTGGTCACTTCCCTTTACCTTTCTTTACTTCTCTCTGCCTATTATTAGCAAAGAATTTGGGGCCAACGCTCTTGAGATTGGCGGACTCTTCTCCATTTTTACGGCCACCACCCTGCTGCTGCGTCCATTCATCGGTTGGGGCTTGGATCGCATCGGACGCAAGATATTCTTCGTTGCTTCTCTTGTGCTTTATACCGCATCAATGTTGGCGTTCGCCTTTGCCGATTCGCTCAACGGACTTTATCTCGCACGTCTGATCCAGGGCGCAGGTTCAGCTTTCTTGTGGAGCGCGCTCAACACCATCGTCGCTGACTTGACCACACCCGAAACTCGTGGACGCGCAATGGGGCGCGTGGACGAAGTTACCTCGCGCGGGGGGATGGTCGGGGTCTTTATCGGCATTGGAATTATGCTCAATCTCCCCGGTGACATAAGTTGGGAACTGGCCTTCTTCCTCTATGCCATCCTGATGGCAGTCGGCGCCTGGCTGACCTGGCGCAATCTTCCTGAAACCAAACCCTCTGAGAAACTTACCCAAGTCACACCAAAACGTCCGCGTGCGCTTATTAATTTAATGGTGGTCGTCTTCGTTACCGGCGTATCCGAATCCATGCTTGCGCCCATTTACCTCATCTATTTGCAGGATAAATTCACTGTTGACGTTTTCACGCTCGGTTGGGCTTTCTTTCCAGCGGGCATAGTTAGTGCCTTTCTCGCATCCCGCTTGGGAGCATTCAGTGACCGCTATGGGCGCATTTCGATGATCGCATTGGGGATGGTCGGCACAGGTATCTTCTCCGCACTTTTGCCCGGGCTTCCCTCCATTTTGTGGCTGACAGTTCTTTACACTTTATCCAGTGTTATGTGGTCGATCTCCGAACCTGCCGAAGCAGCCCTCGTCGCAGAACTGAACGGCAGCGACCGCCTTGGTCTCGGCTATGGTCTCTACGACTTCTGGACCAGCTTTGGCATGGTCGTCGGCCCGCTCATCGGCGGGGCCTTATACGACCAGGTCGGTCAAGGCTCGCCCTTCTACCTGAACGGCATTGTACTCATCCTGAGCGCGGTTTGGGTTTTCATTTTCCTCAAAAAGGATA
Organism: Anaerolineales bacterium; assembly: GCA_050293165.1. Classification (GTDB taxonomy): domain Bacteria; phylum Chloroflexota; class Anaerolineae; order Anaerolineales; family Villigracilaceae; genus Desulfolinea. Next base: position 6,332 of record JBNKMO010000231.1, read on the forward strand.
CGCTCAAAAATGGCTAAAATCCTCATCTACGGCTCTTATGGTTACACTGGAAACCTGATCGCACAACTGGCTACAAAAAAAGGATTGGATGCCATCCTCAGCGGGCGCGATGCGCAAAAGCTCGCGAAACAAAGCGTGGAGTTAGGCTTGCCCTCGTCCGCCTTTGATCTTTCCGAAACCGAAAAACTGGATGCCGCACTCCTCGATGTCGACGTGGTGCTGCACTGCGCCGGTCCTTTCGGCTACACCTACAAAGCCATGACAGAGGCCTGCCTGCGCACGAGCACCCACTACCTCGATATCGGCGGTGGCATCCCCGAACTCGAAGCGGTCGCCGCGCTGGATGCAGACGCCAAATCCGCAGGTATTATGATGACCCCCGGCGCAGGTTTCGACGTGGTTCCCTCCGACTGTTTGCTCAATTACGCCAAAGAGAAACTGCTCGATGCCACGCATTTACGTCTTTCCATTCGCAGCGTGGGCGGCGGTGTCTCGCGCGGCACAGCCCGTTCCGGTATCGAAAATATGGATCGGCAGGGCAGCATCCGCAAGGATGGCATCCTCACCCAAGTCCCGCCCGCGTGGAAAATCCGCGAAGTCGATTTTGGGCGCGGGCCCGTCACGCTCACCTCCGTCGGTTGGGGTGATGTGGCAACCGCCTATCACAGCACCAAAGTGCCCAATATCGAAGCCTACATGTATTTCCCGCCTGCCGTGCGAAACATGATGCGTGCCAGCCGTTATCTTGGATGGTTGCTTTATAACCGCCCTGTGAAAGAACTGATTAAAGCCTTGATCGGCTTGCTCCCACCTGGGCCGAGTGCTGACCAGAATGAAAAAGGTTTTAGCCTGCTCATCGCCGAAGCAGAAAACGAAAAAGGGGAGCAGGTTCGGGTCAAGCTGCGTACGCCGGAGGCTTATCGTTTTACCGCCGAGACCAGTCTCACTATCGCCGAACGAATTTTGGCGGGCGAGTTCAAAGTCGGCTTCCAAACGCCGAGCATGGCATACGGTTCAGATTTTATTTTGGGTTTTGATGGGGTAAAAAGAGAAGATTTAGATTAGCGCTTTTGAATAATTTTCAAAAGCGATGATGGTCTATAAAAACATATCTTCACTTTGGTAAACTTGTCGCATGAATATCGCTATATTGCAGCGCGAATTTACTGAGTTACAAAATTCTCCAACGCTTTTCGACAAATATAATTTTCGAGCGCGCAAAGAGGCGCTTGATTTTGTGAGGGTTATCGAAAGAATACGCGCTGAAGATCAGCAGAAGAATCCTGAGTTGGTACGTTTGGATGAAGAGGCAAGGGCGTTAGGCGAATGTTTTAAAATGTTGAATATTTCGATTGCCCAAGATTGGCGTACTCGCCTGAAAATCGATCACCCTGCTCCTGAAGAGTTGCGCTTTTGGCTACAGCCCTATACTGATTATGCCGCACAGCAATGGGGAAAACCTCATTATGGCTATGAAAACCTTGATCTCTTTCTGGATGAAGTTCTTTTGCCCCACCCGCATCCACAAGCGAGCCTGACGCCCGAGAATGGCATGGTGCGCTATCAGCCAACTCCGGCAAGTGTGATCCTTGAACTAACAGAGCGCATCCCTTTCACTGCTCGCGATGTTTTTTATGATCTCGGGTCGGGTTTGGGGAAGGTGACGGCGCTGGTGCATTTGCTAACAGGAATCCGTTCTGTTGGGGTAGAGTATCAACCCACTTTTTGTGCCTACGCACGGCAGCAGGCTGATGCGTTGGCGCTAGAAGGAGTCACCTATCTAAACGCTGATGCACGCAATGCGGTGTACGCTGATGGGACGGTCTTCTTTTTGTTCAACCCCTTCGGCGGGGATATTTTTCCCGCTGTGCTGGAACAATTACGGATAGAGTCCCGGCAACGTACGATTTGGATTTGTTCGTATGGCAGCAGTTCTCAACCTTTATCGGAATTGGCTTGGCTTGAGCGTGTTCCGCCGAGCAGTATGGACGAGGTTGCTCTGGCGGTTTTTCGGGGTAAGGCTTGAGAAGAATGTTAATAACTGATGTTACGCAGAGATGAGCAATGGACTGTCGTTTTCCCTCATCCTA
>JBNKMO010000232.1:0-8343 GCA_050293165.1 Anaerolineales bacterium
ATCGTTAAATCACAAGCGGAATCTCGCCCAACGACAAGCGTGCGATCCAGCGTCCAGCGTTCCCCTTTGAGGGGCCCATCTTGCGCAATGAGAATAGGGTAATCTTCGAGGTTTGTATCCATCAATTGATAATAATAACAAAAATAATAGGTTTCGGTAACGTAGATTGCTCACGATGAATCTTAAAGCGTTTATAATATAGCAGAAAAAGAAAATATGTGTAAGATTTACGCCGAAATAAATCCATTACACGAGTATTCTCGTCTCAGTTCAGAAAAACGGCAAGTAGTTTACGGAGTATTGCATGGCTCTCCCACTCAACAAGGGCGAGGTTTTGCGCGGTCGCTACAAGGTCCGTGAGCGGATTGGTCAGGGCGGCACAGGTAGCATTTATCTGGCTGATGACCAACGTCTCGAGGGTCGCCTTTGTGCTCTTAAGGAAGTTGAGCACGACCGTTCTCTACCCCCCAAGATATTTGAGGAGGCTCGCGAGCAATTTATGCGCGAGGCGACTGTTTTAGCGCGCCTGGATCACCCCAACCTGCCGAAAGTTTCTGATTTCTTCTCGAGAGAGAGCCGCGATTATCTGGTGATGGATTACGTCCCCGGCGACGACCTGCGTACGCTGATGCTGGATGCACGCCGTCGGAAAACTTTTTTGCGTGAAGATGTGGTGCTAGGCTGGGTCAATCAGCTTGCGAACGCGCTCACCTATCTGCACCGCCAGGAGCCGCCGCTCATCCATCGCGATATTAAACCCAGCAATCTCAAACTGACTCCGTCGGGGTTGGTCAAATTGGTCGACTTTGGTCTGGTCAAAATCCTTGCGCCTGATGAGATGACGATCACCGTTATTCAGGGGCAGGGGACAATCCTGTACACGCCACTGGAGCAATATGGAAGCGACGGCGCGCATACCGATGTTCGGAGCGATATCTACTCCCTCGGCGCGACGATGTATCACTTATTGACGGGCGAAGCCCCCGCCGACGCGCGGCAACGCTTCTTGAACCCGGAAAGCTTGCTACCGCCAAAAGAGATTAACTCGGCGATTAGCAAACGTACCCAACGCGGCATTCTACGGGCAATGTCATTGCATCCCGATGAACGCCCAAAATCAGTTGAAGATTTGCGTCTCTTCCTCTTGGGGCAAAAAGAGATCATCACCAGCCCGCTGCCACAGTTACATCAACAAATGACGCCGCTAAGTGTAAAAGATACGCTGGCGCAGCCAACAGAGAAGACTCTTGCCTGGCTGGTGGGGATCATGCTCTTTGTGAGTTTTTTAGCAACAATTGGTGGCTAGAGAGAAAAGACATAACAAGACATCCGAAATTTCTGAAGTTTCGGATGTCTTTGTATTTAAAAGAGTCTATGATTACTCCAGAGTTCTGCGCAACCAAAGCCAGCCGAAAAGCCAACCGAGCAATTCCGCCAGCAGAACAAAGACGATCACACTAAGCATACCGCCCGCAAGCAGACTCTTCGATCCCGGCAGGGAGAGGGCGAGGTAGTTATAGGCAACCAAACCGCCTAACAAGGTAGTCAACGCCCAGCGGATGCCCCAGCGCGACGACTCGATCCGTTCGCCTGCGACATAGGCCAAAGCTGCGCCCAATATCCACATCAGGAAAGTGAATGCCCATGCACCAAAACGGAGTTTGCCTGTTTCCACATCGACATAAATAGATGGGGTTTGGGATGGCGTTGGTGTAAAAGCCGGTGTTGAGGTGCTCTCCCCCTCTAAAGCAGGCGGGATAATGGTGATTGCAGCAGCAATCCCCTCATCGGAAATATCAAGGCGCAGTGTTTCAGAAACAATCGCTTCGCCACTGGTAACACGAATATCGAGCAGGCCTGTTTCCGAGAGTTGGAAATCTGCGCTGGCGGTGCCGCCAACGGTTTGGGCTTCAATCTGTTCGTCGATGCCATTGCCGCCGCCCATTGTCAGCGAGTAAATGACCACTGTCCCGTCGGGGACGGGGTTGCCGTTTCGGTCGAGGATGATGCCGGTGCGCACGCCGAGGGTGTCACCAACTTCGAACATCGGGATCATGGTCGGGGCGGGGACGGTGGCAGATTCCATTTCGGACAGATCAGGTGCTTCTGGGGGCAGCGCCAAGCGTAATGTCAGGAGTTGATCCGGATCAGGTTCGATCATGGCAGACAGATCGTATCCAATCCCTGTGATGTTGACAGGCGAGGCGCCTTCCGGTGTCAATTCCTTAAAAAGCAGACGAGCTGCCACATCCAGGAAGGGCGGCGCGTAGCTGTACAAGCCATAATAGGCTGTGAATTTGGATATATCGGTGGCATCCAACAGATAGGGCGCGGTGAAGGAAAAAAGGATGACTTTTTTCTCGCGCAAGACCGGCTGAAAATCAACGAGGAATTGACGCAGCGAATCCAGTTTTTGGTCGCTGGCCAATGAGATGACAACCCAATCTGCCTGCTGGAGGGAATACTCCAACGGCGGGGGTTCTTCAGCAACTTGACTAAGACTGAGCAGGTCTTCAAAGGTGTACATGCTGAGATTGGTTTCAAGTACTTCTTCCCCTCCGCCTAAACCATAGAGACGTAAAACAGCATCTGAGAGAGAGGTGCGTTCGAGATTCAGGTCTACCCCACAGAGCGCACATTGTGAGGTGGCTTGTGTGTCGGTAATAAAGACAATCCGCTCATCAACACCGGGTGGTTCCGGCAAGATGGCGTCGAGGTCGCCGATATTGGGGTTGATAAGCGTTGCGGCACGTTGCGCAATTTCAAAGGTCGCTTGCTGATTTTCTCCGACTTCTGCCAGCGTACTGTGACTATTATTGACTGTATAAAAATTAAAGGAGGAATATACACTAAGTTTCTGCGTCAAGATGCGGATAAGTGCTGCATCAACACGCGCGGCGAAAGCGGGGTCTTCGCGGTATTTCTGGGTAAAGAAATCGAGCGTGCGCACAACCGTTGTATAAGAATCGGCTGCATCGGACGAGAGAATATTGCCCATATAAAGCAGATCATTGCCTGCCAAAAAGGCGTCTCGGGCGATCAGATTGGCGAAAAAGTCTTGGTCTCCCGGAGCGTAGAAATCGTGGATAGCACGGCTGCCCAAGTCATCGCTAATGGTCAAGCCACCAGTAGCGCGCCATTCTGCAAAGGGTGAGAGCGTGAATATCTGCGAGAGCGATTTCTCGTCGAGACTGAGCGGACGCGTGGTTGGGCGGATATTGCCCTGAAAGCCTTCGTAGCGAATATGCGCAATCAGCAGCGCATCTGCCCCATCGGCACTGCCAACTGCTGCCGAGAAAGGTGCAAGTTCAACATCTTTCAGCTCATCGAGAGTCTTTCGTACCGTCGCCATCTCTTCGCTTGGTGAACGGTCGGCGCTGCCACGCCCGGGGAAATGTTTTGCCACAACGAGCAACTGTCCATCGCTGCCGGTATGCAATCCGCGGATAAATGCTCCGCCCATCTGTGAAACCCAGTAGGCACTACCGCCAAAGGAACGTGTCCCCATATCGCCGCTGTTGGCGGGATCGGGATTTACCAGCACATCGAGCGAGGGGCCCATGTACATATTTACACCGAGAGCAGCCAACTCGCTGCCCAAAACTTCGCCAACACTGGTAGCCAATTCCGGCTCCCAGGTTGCGCCGATTGCCATTGGGCTGGGCAGGGGCGAAAGGCCCGTCAGGGAATGCTCAAGGGCGATTCCATCTTCTTCCAGCGAGATTCCCACCCATAGCGGAATATATTCGGGACGCACTGTTTCTCCGCTAACGGGATCAAGTCGATCCACGCGCGAGACGTCCCATGTTTTGCGCTGCAAATCAGAAATGAGTTGTTGCAATCCGCTCAAGTTTTCAACCGCAAAGTTCCCGCGATCCGCACGCAGCACCACGCCACCAACCGAATATTGATCCAACAGTGCGGCGATCTGCGTTTCATCAGCAACGCTTGTGCCGTCAAAACTAATCAGGAAAAGCTGTCCAACGCGCTCTTCGGGAGTCATGCCCTCCATCAACGCGAGCACTTCTGCAGACGGATCGTTTTCCTGCGCCTGTACGCCACCGCCAAGGGTTGGCAACAGCAGTGCAAGGCTCAAGAGAAAGGTAAAAAGCCCTGAAAGAAAAGGATTATTTTTCATAACGCGCCAAAATCTCGGCATAAATTTCAGGCTGAATATTGCCCCCGGAAATTACCACAACACTAGGTTGTGCAGTAACCTTACCCGACAGAACAGCCGCCAACCCAACCGCGCCCGAACCTTCCAGGCGCTCGCCGTATTCCGTCCATGCAAAGGCGACGGCTTGAGCAACTTCATCTTCGGAAACGAGCAAAATCTCGTCGACATTTTTACGGATAAGCGGAACGGTGATCGAACCCTCTTCAACCGCGCCCGCCAAGCCATCTGCGAGGGTCGGAAGGTCTTCGACATCATCCTGTGTATTGCGATAAAAAAGTCCGTGCATATAGGCTTGGGTAGCAACTTGTACACCAATGACGCGCACTTGCGCTGAGCCGTGTCGAAGCGTGGGTTGGGCTTGCTGCCGTAAAACGGAGCTAATGCCCGACAATAAACCACCACCGCTAACCGGCACGAGCCAGGTTGCATCTGCTGTTTCAGGAGCTTCCTGCAAAACTTCCTGCGCACAGGTTCCCTGACCAGCGATGACATGCCCATCGTTATAGGGCGAGACCCAGGTAGCATCATTGCGCTTAACATAAGCCAATGCGGCATCTTCAGCATCGTGATAAGCGCCATCAACAACGACAACTTCCGCGCCGAGCGCACGGATGGCAGCAACCTTGACAGCCGGAGCAGCCTGCGGCACAAAGACCTTAACCGGCGTACCGAGCATTTGTCCAGCCAGCGCCACGCCCTGACCATGATTGCCTGCCGAAGCAGTGACAATACCCATTTCGCGTTCCCAATCTTCGAGGGTGAGCACTTTATTAAGCGCACCACGCGCTTTGAAGGAACCCGTCTTCTGGTGATTTTCCCATTTAAGATATAAACCGCGCTCCGCATCGTAAGTTAGCGGTGTGCGGTGGATTTTTCCATCGAGACGTTGGGAGGCTTCTTCAAGCCATTCGGAGGGGATCATTGTGTGTTCCTGAGTATTTCTACGGCTAATTGTGGATCGTCGGTGAAGATGCCATCTACGCCCCAATTGGCGAGTTTTTGCATCTGGTCAGCAGTGTTCACCGTCCAAACATGCACACGCTGTCCACGCTGGTGAGCGCTGGTAATCATTTTCTCAGTCAGATTTCTGATGCTGGGATGAATTGCCTGATATACGTCGGAACGAAAACCAAAGGTTCGCGCGAAAACACCGAGCACTGTCGGCAGGGCGAGCAAGCCACGCGGCGTGTCTGGCAAGAGTTCGGCTGCGCGTTTGAGATTTTTTGCGAGAAATGATGAGAAGAGAATGCGTCCTTGCATGTCGTATCTTTTGATAACATCGACCACTTTGTCAACAAGGGCATCTTTGGAAGTAGTGTAATTGGTCAGTTCGACGTTGATGTAGAGGTCACGTCCAACAGCGGAAAAAACTTCGGCCAGGGTGGGGATATGCTGTCCACCGCCCGCATCCAGTTTTTGCAGGGAGGCAAGTTCAAGCTCCGCGACCGTGCCGCTTCCATTGGTGGTGCGATCCACAGTGTGATCGTGGATGACAACCGGGATCCCATCTGCGCTGAGTTTGACATCCAATTCAATCGCATCTGCGCCCTGTTCGCGCGCTAATTCAAAGGCGGCCAGGGTGTTTTCGGGAGCATGTGCAGAAGCTCCACGATGGGCAAAAATAGTGGGAGGCGGCAGATGTGCAAACATGGTTTAAATTTCGACAAAATAGGCTTCTGCGGCGCGGTCAAGCAGATCGCGGCTCATCGTGGGCGGCACGGAAAGGTATTGTGAAATATCAAGAATTTGATCGCAAAGATCACGGGGGTGCGAAGCGCGCAGTTTGCGGTTGCGTTTGATGTACCACTCCTGCAGGAGATAGGCGAGACCCTGATCGTTGTATTCGACACGTTTTGCCTGCGCTACGCGGCGGAAAATTTCACGGTAGCCTTCGAAGGAGGGATCGCCGATCTCGATCTTGTGCCGCAGACGACGCAGGAAGGCTTCGTCGACGAGGTCTTTTGGCGGCAAATTGGTGGAGAAGACAACCAATACATCGAAGGGGATTTCGATCTTGCGCCCGGTGTGGAGGGTCAGGAAGTCGACACGGTTTTCAAGCGGGACGATCCAGCGGTTGAGCAGGTCACGCGGACGAACTTGCTGCCTGCCGAAGTCGTCGATCAGCAGGATGCCGCCATTCGCTTTGACCTGGAAAGGGGCTTCGTAAAACTTATGGGTATCATCAAAAACAAGGTCGAGACCTTCGAGGGTCAGTTCACCACCGACGACGATAAAGGGGCGTTTGATCTTAACCCAGCGCGGATCACGACGAACGCCCGTGCGAAGAGAGCCGGTTCCGCGCGAGGTGGCGCCATCTTCTTTGACGAGTTCGTGATTGACCGAATCGTACATCTTGACGACCTGCCCGTCGATGTAGAGGGCGAAGGGAATGTACATATTCTGACTCATCACAAGGCTGCCAAAGGCGCGCGCGATACTGGTTTTCCCGTTACCGGGAGGACCGTAAAGGAAAATGGAGGAGCCGGAGTTAAGGGCCGGGCCAAGACGCTGAAAGGTGGTCTCCGGCAAAACGAGCTTGGACATGAGTTGCCGCATGGAACGTGTGGTGACGACAACGCGCCCCTGTGCCTGACGCCGAACGGCATCATTATAGACATCAATCGGCACGGGAGCCGCGCCAGCATATTGGCTGCGTTCGAGAGCTTCGCGGGCATGTTCGATCCCCTTGCCAGTCATAGCATAAAGATAAGAACTTTCGCCCAGTCCCATTTGCTGGGTTGACTTGATCTCGACCAGCTTCTCTTTTTTGAGAGCATCAAGGATCTTATCCGTCACGCCTGCGAAAGGTAGTGCAAGCGCTTCAGCAACCTGGAAGCCAGACAGATAACCCTGAAAATAGAGGATCTTTAGCGCAAGGTCTTGCAACCAGAGCGGGGAAAGTCCTGTGTCTTCGAGCTTAGTGATCGTGGGGGGCAGAAAGCCTGTCCCACCGCGGGATGTAGTTTGTGCGCCTGTTATATTATTCATCAACAATCCCTTTCAACGAAAAGCGAACGCGATTAAAACGATGTAATGAGGGTGTCAAATTATAGCATGGCGAAGGGCAAGAAATCTTGCATATTCACATTAAACGCGCAAAAGCGGGAGTCTTTTTAGAAGACTCCCGCTTTATTCGACAAAATGGATGTTAAAAACTATGCTTCTTTTTCGAGCTGGGCGAGACGTTTCATCAAGCGCCCTTTGCGGCGGGAAGCATTCTTTTTGTGAATGACGCCTTTTTGGGCAGCTTTATCGAGCTGGCTGACCGCCGCCAAGGTGGCAGTGCGAGCTTCTTCCACGTTCTCCGCGTCTAAGGCAACGCGAGCACCTTTAATCGCCGCACGTGTGGAACCACGATAGACGCGGTTACGCAGGCGACGCTTTTCATTCTGACGATTACGTTTGATTTGTGATTTGATATTAGCCACGGGTCTTCCTCCGAAATAATCTTTCTGGTACGCAAGGCGTTATTCTACCTGAGAGACTTTATTTTGTCCAGTAATCTATTGAGCAGGGGCGGCAATAATGATGGTAAAGTAGCCGCCATAGGAGCTTTCACTGGAATAAGCATAAGCAATCCCGAGCTCCGTAGCCTGCGGATCAAGCAGAACATCTCCAGCTTCGAGCCAGGCTGCGACAGCCGCTGCACCATCACCGCGATATTCGGGCGGCTGGGCATGGACCTGAATCTTGGCAAAGGTCGCGGTGTAATCCGCTGCGGTAAGACGCTCTGTGAGGGTCGTGCCATCGGAGCCGACCGTTTTCCAGAAATCGTTACAAGCCATATCGGCAGCATGCGTTTGGGCAACGGTGGTGAGGGTCGGGTTTTCGGTCAAAGGCTCCAGCCCTTTTGCAAAGCGTTCCACGTTGACCAACTCAAAGATTTGAGCGACGTAGGTTTCATTTACTTCGTAAGTACAGGCTGTATCACCCGTATTCGCGCTCTTGGTGGGGGCAGGGGTACCCGTAACATTCGCCACAGGCGTGGGGGTTGTTTCTACAGGCGAGGTCGGTGGGAGGCGGGTCGGAGCTACAGTGACGATATTGGCAGGTATGAGCAAAATCTGCCCAACCTGAATGGCATTGACATTTTCGATCTCATTTGCGTCAATAATCTCTTCTTCGGTGCTACGGAACTTTGCCGCAATCGCGGCAATAGTGTCACC
>JBNKMO010000233.1:0-3629 GCA_050293165.1 Anaerolineales bacterium
ACGACGCCTATCCCCCAACTTCCCCAAAGAGCTGCAAAACAGCCTCCAAAGCGAACTAAAAGCAAGATAACCTGCAACTTTTCCATCCAAACGCTGTACTATTAATAGAAATGAATATCGCAAATGACCGCAGCCTGACCAAACTTGCTGCGCAGGGTGATCAGGACGCGTTCGGCGAACTCGTTCAGCTTCATCAGTCTGCGGTATTTAATGTCGCCTATCGTATGCTCGGCAATCGTCAGGATGCCGAAGATGCGGCACAGGAAGCCTTCGTGCGTGCCTACAAGGCATTCGACACCTTTGATGTGGAAAGACCAATCCGCCCGTGGCTGAAAAGGATCGTGACAAATCTCTGCCTCAACCGCATAAAAGCAGATCGCCCGACTCTCTCGCTGGAGAACGGCTTGCCTCCACCAAAAGAGCCCAAGCCCGGCCCTGAGGCACAGACCGCCAAACACGAACGAGACACCCAAATCCGTGCCGCAATCCTGTCGCTTCCACCACGTTATCGAGCAGCCATTGAACTAAGACATTTCCAAGACCTGAATTATGAAGAGATCGCAAAAACACTCGACAAACCCATCAGCACCGTCAAAAGCGACCTGTTTCGTGCAAGAAAAATACTGGCAGAAAAACTGAAAGAAATCGTCCCCACTCAACCTCTCCAAAAATTCCAAAAGCAGAATTTAAGGGAGGGGAGAAGAAGATGAACCACCTAAGCGAAAACCAACTCAACGAATATCTCGACAACATGCTGGACAACGATTCTCGCCAACAGGCAGAGACTCATCTGGCAAGTTGCGTTCAGTGTCGCGCAGAACTCACTGAACTTGAGATGCTTTTCTCCACCTTGGAAGCACTGCCTGAAATCCCCATCACCCACGACCTGACGCAGGGCGTCTTGGCGCGTTTGCCCAAAAAGATGCAAATCCCCGCGCTTTGGCGGCAGCCTGCCTTTGTGATGCAATCGTTGCTCACTATTGCGCTAGTCGCGTTTAGTATCCCCGCCTTCACATCCTTCTTTGAAGAGCATATTCTGCTCTGGGAAAGTAGCTTCACGCTGCCAGTTATCACGCTTCCAACCCTTGCAGAAACCACAGCAGAATTCACAGAACTTTTGGCATGGCAATTTGAGTTCAATTACTCCTTACCAGAGCTTGTTATTGAAACACCAACAATGCCCACGATATCAAGCCTGCCCATCAGCCCGGAGCCGGGGATCATGCTCGTTTTGATCGCCGTAGCGACGATCCTGTGGGGGTTCGGCAACTTTTCCTTGCTCCGAAACAAGCCGGGGGCCCGGAAATGAGACGTGTAATCCTGTTGGCAGGGATATTGGCGCTGGCAACACTGGCTTGCGGAGAAAGCATTCCGGCTACCCCTTTCCCCACGCTGGAAAGCTCTGTTTTTGATCAAGTCAAAACAAGCTACGGCTTTTTTCCATCCCCATCAGAGATCACAATGGAGAGCGTGCTGAAGCAGTATGAAGATATGGGCGAATATGGTGATTTTGTGCTTTATCAGCACGCGGTACCGTGGAAGGATTTTGTAGATAGTGTAGATGGAGAATCGAAGACACGTAACGATATTCGCAACCAAATGATCCTGGCACGCCAAAATGGGCTGGACGCGATCTTTGTTGTCGATGCGCTCAACGGATTGAATCGCCGCGAATTTATGGAATTACCCTGGGGCTGGGATGCAAGTTTTGGCAACCCCGATGTACGCGCAGCTTTCAGCAATTACACCCTATGGGTTGTGCGTGAATTTCATCCGCACTATTTGGGACTGGGGTCTGAAATAAATACCTATTTGGATGCCCGCCCTGAAGACACAGAAAATTATCTTAGCCTGTATAACGAAATTTATGCATTGGTAAAAGCGGAAGCCCCCGAAACCCAGGTCTTTACGACCTTTCAATGGGAAGATTTGAATAATCTGGGGCCCTTCCCAACGGAAGAGCGTGACGCCTATGACACAAATTGGGAACAGATCGAAGCCTTTGAACCCAATCTGGACCTTTGGGCAATCTCCTCCTATCCCTTTATTGCTTTTTCTTCCGGCGCTGAAATCCCTGATGATTATTATACGTCCCTGCTTTCACGGACATCCAAACCGCTTGCTGTTGCCGAAGGTGGCTTTCCCTCGTTTGGAGAGGCTCCCTTTCAGGGTGATGAACAAAGTCAGGTTGATTATCTAAATGCGATTGACACGCAACTTGGCGGCGAGCGTTTGGTCTTTTGGGTTTACCTCTTGCTCAATGATCTTGATCTAAATTCGTATGCCGCAGAAATGGGGCGTGCAAATTCCGATCTGGACACATTAAAAATGTTCACAACCATCGGTTTTCGTGAAATTGATGGCACAGCTAAACCCGCACTTGCTGTGTGGGAAGAAATACGTAATCGTTAAATTTTTAGGAGTAAAAAATGGATATTCTACGCATCGTCTTACTGATCCCTCTTGCCGGGATCACGATCATCGCTCTCTTTGGGGCAGTGAATTTGCTCCTGCCAAAAATGGTAGAGAAAACAAACACAAATCTTGAAAACTCTCTCGGCCGCTCTCTCCTAATCGGTGTGGTGAACTTCATCTTCTTTGGCGTGATGGCACTCGCCCTCTTCTGGCTCTCAGAGCAAAGCGGAAGGGGCTTACGCGGCATCTTCATTTTTCTGGCAGGCATCATCCTCATTGGCGTTGCCATCGTTGCACTCTTTGGCCTAAGTGCCTTCGCCAAATTGCTTGGAGAGCGCATGGGCAGCGGAAAAACACCCTTCGCTTCAAATCTGCGCGGCGGGACGCTGCTGCTTCTCGCCGCCCTTGCCCCCTATGTTGGCTGGTTCATATTTACGCCACTTATGCTTTGGACAGGCTTTGGCGCGGCAATCTCCGCCCTTCTCCGAGAGCCCCAAAAAGCTGCTGTGGATGAGGCATGAAGCGCTTAGCCTTATTCTTCTTGACCCTCACTCTCATCGCGCTGGCTTGTGATGAGAGTGCCGAAATCGCCCCCAGCCCGCAACCTGCTTCCGTTCAAATAGCGGATGCCCAACCCAAAGGCGACCGCATCCTCGCCATCGACGTGACCGATCCTGCCGACGGCGACTACGATGCTGCCATCAGCACCGCCATTGATGCTGGCGCAGAAGCCATCAGCCTAAGTCTATTTTGGGATGATTTAGAGAGCGCGCCAGGGGAATACCAGCCTGATCCAAATTTTCTGGAGATCGCCAACGCCTACTACCCCACACGCAAGATTGCCCTTGATTTAGTTATCAACCCTATTGATACCAATCAGGCGCGTCTTCCACAAGATTTGCAAAACCTGCCTTTTGATGACCCCGAAGTCATCGCACGCTTCAATCATTTACTCGACTACGTATTCACGCAGATCCCTGATCTTGATCTTGTAACCTTTTCTATCGGGAATGAAATTGACGGTTATCTTGGTACAAACGAAAAGAAATGGGATGAATATACAGCTTTCTTCGCAGCCACATCCGCCCATGCGCGCAGCCTGCGTCCCGATCTGGTGATTGGCACCAAAGGCATCTTCGATGGCATTACAGACGACAACGCTTCGCATTTTCAAAAAATCAACGCATACAGCGATGCAGTTTTTGTGACCTACT
>JBNKMO010000234.1:0-10324 GCA_050293165.1 Anaerolineales bacterium
TCCCTGATCTCAATACGGGTAATAATACCTACAAAGCTGTCCAACGCGAGACGGGGGCGATTGCCATCGGCCCTGTACTGCAGGGGCTTAACAAGCCAGTCAACGATCTCAGCCGTGGCTGCACAGTCGAGGATATCATCAACACCATTCTCATCACTGCCGTTCAGGCGCAGAAGGACTGATCCATGAAAATCCTGGTCATCAATGCCGGAAGCTCCTCCATCAAATACCAACTCTTCAACATGGAAAATCGTTCTGTGCTGGCTGCTGGATTGGTTGAGCGCATCGGTGAAAAGAACGCACACATCAAACATAACAATCTGCTCAATGCAACCCTCCCTGCGATTAGTCAGGATTTACCCATCCCAGATCATCACACAGGTCTCAATCAGGTCGTTCAACTGTTGCTGGACGAAAAAACGGGCGTCATCACTTCCCCGAGTGAGATTGCTGCGGTGGGACACCGTGTTGTGCACGGTGGCGAAAAATTCAGTGCGCCGACAGTCATTACCGATGAAGTCAACACAGTGATTGATACGCTTTCATCGCTGGCGCCCCTGCACAATCCCGCAAACCTGACCGGTATTCAGGTTGCAATGAAACTTTTCCCCAATGCAGTGCAAGTCGCCATTTTTGACACCGCATTTCATCAAACTATGCCGGCTTACGCCTATCGCTATGCCATTCCTAAGGAGCTCTACGAAGAACACCATGTGCGTGCTTACGGATTTCATGGCACCTCCCATCTATACGTCTCCAAGGTTGCTGCCGAACATCTTGGCAAGCCTCTTGCTGAGACCAACCTGATCACCGCCCACCTCGGGAATGGCGCCAGTATTACAGCCGTCTCAGGGGGAAAATCCGTTGATACCTCGATGGGTTTCAGTCCCCTCCCCGGGCTAATTATGGGCACCCGCAGCGGCGACATTGACCCGGCTGTCGTTTTTTACCTCGCTAACGATCATGGTATGAGCATTCCCGAAATCGATAAAATGCTCAACAAGAAAAGCGGTCTGCTTGGTATCTGCGGTGATAATGATCTGCGCGACATCGAAAGACGCATGGCGGAAGGCGACAAGGATGCTCAACTTGCTTTTGAGATGTATACCTACCGCATCAAAAAATATATCGGCATGTACACGGCTGTACTAAAGAGTGTGGACGCCCTCGTTTTCACGGCAGGGGTTGGCGAAAATAGCGATCTCGTCAGGCACCAAGTTTGTAGTGGGCTGGCAAGCCTCGGGTACACGCTCGATCCGGCGAAAAATAGTCAGGGAAAGCAGGGCAAAGTTACTGAAATCCAAGCCGAAGGCAGCCGGACAAAAATTCTGATTATCCCCACTAACGAAGAACTTGAAATTGCCCTGCAAACGGAAGCCGTCCTGCAGACATGATTTAGATAAAGAAAAGATGAAAGCTGTTACGGAGCCCTGCCGTCGGGGCAGGGCTAAAACGGGTTTATCATAGCGCGATTTTGGCAGGGGGATATGCACCGATCCAAAAGTTTTGTTCGAGTGTGGGGGAATAGCCAAGGGCGCTTTGCCCAACAGAGTGGGGGGAAGAAAATCAATTAGAACTACCAAAGAACGCCTCGTTATAACTATATGCTCGCTTACCCTTCAGCTTTATGCCCATGCCAATCAGCAGTGTCATCATCGCCGCAGTCCATCTGAGAGCAACGCCAGTTTCATGTTCACCAATCTGGGCGATTTTGTGACCGGGATCCAGCGTTCGCTGGCCGGCTCCGCGCGTGTATTCGAATTGCTCTCGTGGCCCAAAGAGACGATGCAGGCCAAACAGCTTCCCGCCAACCAAGCCTCCGCCCCTTCTGGGTCAATGATCGAATTGCGGAATCTGCGCTTCAACTATGCATCGCCAGAAGAAACCGTCCAAGCGGATGAAGCGGAATATCTGCTCGACGAAATCAATGTTTCGGTTGTAAAGGGCAAGTTGCGGCTCTGGTCGGTCCGAGCGGCGGTGGGAAGAGTACCATCGTCAAGATACTGATGGGCCTTTATCCCCCCGTAGACGATGGCATGTTATCGGTCAGCGGAAAGCCGCTATCCGCCTATCCGCTCGAAGACCTGCGTGACTTGATGGCCTACATGCCGCAGGACGCCTACCTGTTTGATGGCATGATCGAAGAGAATATCCGCTATGGCAGGCGGCGGTGTGTATAATGAGTTGTATGCATTGCAAGGAGCGCTTGGAGCATAATTTAGCTGAGCTTTGAAAAGAAAAAAGCACCTGAAAAGGTGCTTTTTTAGTAGCGGGGGCAGGACTCGAACCTGCGACCTCCGGGTTATGAGCCCGACGAGCTGCCACTGCTCTACCCCGCATCGGTTAGTTGAGCCCGCCTATATTACCAAAGGAGACTCTATAAGTCAAGAAGCTGGTTTGGGCTTTCTTGATTCAGAGGCCCGGTTACGCGTCCTCGCCCATTCTCTTTTGCATGGTAGACGCGTTCGTCGGCGGCCTTGAGCAGATCGGTTAGCAAGGTACCATCTTCGGGAAAATAGGAAATTCCGGCGCTGAAAGAGATGGTCAGTGGTGGTTCGCCGGAGATGGGGGTGCTGAGTGAACTCTCCAGCAGACGTTGTACAAAAGCGGGACCCCGTTTCTCGTCAATGCCCTGAAGCAGGAGCACAAATTCGTCGCCGCCATAACGGAAGAGGGTGTCGGTTGTGCGTAAATCATCCATGACGCGTCGGGCAAATTCAATTAGAACTTCATCCCCGCGTGCGTGACCGTAGGTGTCATTGACCTCTTTGAAGTGATCCAGATCAAGAAAAACCAGCGAGAAAGTGTAGCGATAAATCTGCGCGCGTTCTATCTCTTCCTGAAGGCGTGTGTCAAATGCCTGTCTTGACATGGCGCCAGTCAGATGATCGTACATCCCATCGCTGTATTCGGCGGGTTTCATCTCGCGCAGGCGGGCGCTTAGTAAACGCATTAACTCCACGCCAAAGCCGGGAACGAGCGAGAGCAGCCCTTTGAACTTATCCTGACTAAGATATTTCATTTTTGTTTCAGTGATGGCTGCTACGCTGGCTGTGCGTTGGATATTTTCGAGCAATGCAATTTCACCAACAACATGCTCGGTGGTACGGAAGGTGAGCAGGCGTGGTTTCTCCATAGTCCCTTGTAAAATGGCGACTACGCCCGATTCGATCCAGTAAAGTCCGTCAGCGGTATCACCTTCGTAAAAGAGCGTTTCGCCCGCGTCCAATACAAGGTCTTGCCCGTATGCCGCCAGAAATTCCTTTAGCCCGGAATCAAACTCACTTTCATCTTCTGTTGTCTTGTGTCGCTCGGGAAACTGTTCATATGTTTCCTTTAGTCTTTCAAGCAACTCTTCTGGAAGGGTGTCTTTCTTTGCGGTCATGATCTGCCTTTTAAAAACATGCTATATTTTTTTTGGATTGATAAAACGGAAGTCGCAATGGGTATCGCCACGTCCAAGTGTGCCTGTTCGCTCCCAGCGTAAATGCGGTGAGACGTTATTATAGATTAAGTCGTCCAAATTGCAGAAAACAGGTGTTAATTCTGGCGCATTATAGTCGTTTAATACGCTATAGTAAAAGCAACTGTGCATATTAAATGCGACTTGTTTTTCACTCACTTCCACCCATTCAATATCCCAACCTTCTTCAGGGAAGCTTTGTTTCATCATATTGGGTGTCATTTTTTCGATGATCCAATAAAAGAAGGGGAAGCGCCCCAAAAACGCCATGCGTTTGCGCCCGATACTATACATTTCATTCGCAACCTTCTCACTCAATGCAAAAGCGTCTTCTCTATCGTTTTCTTTTAATGCCAGATAGAGCGCGAGCGTGGGTAGAATATTTTCGCCAAAATGTTTTTCGAGTGCTTTATGGGTATATTTTTTGCGCTCTGCATCAATCTTGCCCATGCGCGCCAGAGTGCTTTCATAGAGTGCTTTTGCTTCATCTGCTGGTATCACTTTTTGCAACGCGTCCAGCATCGCTTTCACCTTCATCACGGCTCCTTCAGGCAATCTTAACACGTACATCCACTGCAACGGTACCCTGCTCAAGTACCGTTAGTGGGTTGATCTCGATCTCGGCGATCTCGGGCAGGTCATGCGCGAGTTGCGAGAGACGGCGTAAAGCATCCACAACGGCAGGACGATCAACAGCGGGAATATTGCGATAGCCAGCCAACTTTTTGCCTGCCCATGTTTTGGCAAGCATTTTTTCAGCATCTTTTTCAGAGAGCAGAGCGAGACCAAAGGCGACGTCTTTCAACCCTTCGACTTCCGTGCCGCCGGAGCCGAACATCATCAGCGCACCAAATTGGGGATCGCGGACTGCACCGACGATCACTTCCTGCCCATCTTGCGGGATCATGCGTTGGATGTGGACGCCATGGAGCATCGCTCGTGGACGTTGGGCTTGTACCCGCGCCATGAGCAGATCGAAGCCCTCAACAACTTCCGCCGCAGATTGGACGTTGAGGAGGATTCCGCCAACATCCGATTTGTGCGAGATGTCTGGCGAGGCGATCTTCATCACGACGGGGAAACCAACGTCGGTTGCCAACTTGGCAGCGGAATCCGCATCGGGGGCGAGCTTAATGGAAGCGGTTGAAATACCGTAAGCGTTCATTAAACGGTCAGCAAGTTCGGTGTCGAGCCAGCTTCCGCTTTCGGCATCTGCCAGAGCCGCCTTTGCTGCTGCCATATCGGTATTTGTCAAAGGCACAACGGATTCTTGCATCTTCCCTAAAAATTCAGCACGCTCGGCGAGACGGGCGAGAGCAGCGGCGGCACGTTCGGGAAAGCGATAGTCAGGGATTTTGGCAACCTGCAAACGAGCAGAGGCTTCAAGAATTGCCGTGCTGCCCATCAGGACGATGACAGTCGGCTTGTCGCTGGCTTGGATGACGGGGATCATCAGATCGGCGGCATCTTCGGCTGGATACATCGGCGGCGGCGGCATGATGACCAGCGCGCCATCGATGTTGGGGTCATTGAGCAGTATTCGCAGCCCCTCGGCATAATGCTCGGCGGATGCGGATGCGAGCATATCGACGGGGTTGTGAATGCTGGCAGCGGGGGGGAGCAGGGCGCTTAGCGCGGCTTCGCTTTCAGTGCTGAGTTCAGCGAGTTCGAGACCGTTGAGTTCAAGCGCGTCGGCGGCGATGACGCCGGGGCCGCCTGCATTGGTCAGGATGGCGATCCGGCGACCTTTGGGTAGCGGCGACCAGGCGAGGGCGCGTGCCCAGTCGAACATCTCTTCGGTGGTATCGGCGCGGAAGACGCCCGCTTTTTCAAAAGCGGCATCAAAAGCGGATTCCGCGCCCGCGAGCGCGCCTGTGTGGGATGCAGCCGCTTTTTGTCCACTCGCGGAGCGACCAACCTTGAGTGCGACAATCGGTTTCTTGGCGACAATGGCTTTTGCTTCTATAATGAAGCGCGCACCGTCGCTGATATTTTCGAGATAGAGGGTTAGTACTTTGGTGTGTGCGTCATCTGCGACGAGCGGCAGGATGTCGGTTTCGCTGACATCGGCTTGATTGCCGAGGCTGATCAGACGCGAGAAGCCAAAACCCTGATCCATCGACCAGTCGATGAGGGCAGCACAGATCGCGCCGGAATGGGAGACGAACGCCAACTCCCCGGCATGCGGAGCGGGTGGCGGCAGGAAGGTGGTATCGAGCGGCAGGTGCGTGTCGAGCAGACCGATGCAGTTCGGCCCGATCATGCGAATGTCGTACTCTTGGGCAACGCGCAAGGTTTCGGTTTCTAGCGCCGCGCCTTCGTCACCGGTTTCGCGGAATCCGCCCGAGACGAGAATCGTTGCTTTAATGCCACGCAAGCCGCATTGGCGCATTGTTTCGGGCGCAGCTTTCGCGGGAACAACCAGAATTGCCAAATCCACAGGATTGGGAATTTCGGCGATCGATTTCACCATCTCAATCCCGAAGACTTCACCGCCTTTCGGGTTCACAAGATGGATCGCGCCGCCGTATCTGCTTTGGGTCAGGTTGCGAGCGACGCCGTAGCCGAGTTTGTGAGGCTGGGAGGATGCACCGATCACGGCAACGCCGCGCGGGGAGAAAAAAGGAGTTAGGGAATTTATCATTGGGGTTCCGTTTGAAGGTTTTGGCGGTAAAACGTGACAACGGTAAGGATTATACTCGCTCCCTGCATTCCCCCCTGCGGTATAATCTCCTCACCTGATTCCTGATTCCTGATACCGGTACCTGATGCCTTCTCCTATGAAACCTTCCTTCCGCCCCTTTTTGCCCGCCACCCTGACCATGTTCATTCCTGGTTGGGTTGGGCTCTATTTACTGATCAACTTCACGCTCCCTACGCTCTGGCCACGCTGGGCCTTCTTCTTTTGCGCCACGTTTGCGCTCACCGGCACTGCGCTGCCCATCATTTATTTCGTCAATCGCCGCTTTAATTATAAGAACTTCCCTCCGGCCAATGTGATTACGCGTCAGGCACTTTGGATTGGCGTATACGGCGCGACCCTTGCCTGGCTCCAACTTGGACGTGTTGCCACACTTAGCCTCGCCTCCGGTATGGGGGTTGGCTTTGTGCTCATCGAAGTCCTGATCCGCTTGCGTGAAAAAGCCCAATGGACACCCCCGGAAATCGACAATGACTGATCTTCGTTCCCTTCCCTCTGTAGACAAATTACTAAAAACCCAAACGGCAGCCGAAATGGTTGCCGCCTATGGGAGACCGCTGGTCTTGGATGCATTCCGCACTGTTTTGGACGAGATCCGTAACGCTTACGCGGGCGATAACACCAAACCGATTCCCCCAGCCGATACGCTCCTGGATTTGGCTGGCTCCCGTTTAGATACATGGATGCAGCCCACGCTTTATCCCGTTATCAACGCTACCGGCGTCATTCTGCACACCAATCTGGGACGTGCGCCTCTTAGCAAAGCCACCATCAAAGCAATGGAATCGGTTGCGCGTAACTACTCCACCCTTGAGTTTGACATGCAGAACGGGAAACGCGGCTCGCGTCTTGTTCATGCAGAGAACGTGCTCAAGCGCATCACAGGCGCAGAAGCAGCGGTCATCGTCAATAATAATGCATCGGCTGTATTGTTGATTCTCTCCGCGCTCGCCAACCGCCGACGCGTGCTCATCGCCCGCTCGCAGCTGATCGAGATCGGCGGCGGCTTCCGCATCCCGGATGTGATGAAGCAATCCGGCGCGAAGTTGGTTGAAGTTGGAACGACGAATAAAGTCCATCTCGCCGACTACGAACGTGCCATCGGCGAAGAGCCGATCAAGTTGGTTATGCTGGCACACCGCTCGAATTTCAAGATTGTTGGTTTCACAGAGGAACCTCCTCTCGACGAGATCGTGCGCGTCTCGCACGCTGCTGATATTCCCGTCATCGACGACTTGGGATCGGGCACTCTGCTGAATACCGAGAACTACGGCCTGGTCCACGAGCGAACCGTTCAGGAATCCCTTGCTGCTGGGGCGGATGTAGTCTGCTTCTCCGGCGACAAACTCCTTGGCGGCCCCCAGGCTGGGATCATCGTTGGACGTGCCGATTTGTTGGCAAAGATCAAAAAGCATCCCCTTGCGCGCGCTGTACGTGCGGATAAGGTTGCATTGGCAGGCATCACTGCCACGCTGACGCATTATCTCAAAGACGAAGCTGAACGTGAAATTCCCATTTGGCGGATGATCTCCATGCCGTCTCAACAACTCAAAATACGTGTAGAGATTTGGGCAAAGTATCTGGAGCGCGGGAAAGTCATTGCTGGTAAATCCGCTGTGGGCGGCGGCAGTCTGCCTGGTGAAACCATCTCAACCTGGCTGCTCGAACTGGACGTAGAGAAACCTGATAAATTTCTTGCCGAACTACGTAAGCAAAATCCGCCCGTGATTGCACGTACTGAAAACGATAAGGTATTGCTTGATCCGCGTACTGTGCTGCCTGAGCAGGAGGGGTCGTTGTTGGTTGCGCTTCAAAACACGTTGAGTTGATTCAAAAAATCAACGCGAATTTCACGAATTAACAAATGACGCGAATAATCTTAAGAAGATTTTAGTTAGCCTACGCTGGAGAGAAAGTGAGATATGGCAGGGAAACTTATCTACAAAGAACTCTCTTATGCGATTATGCAAGCCGCGTATGAAGTGCATAATCAGCTTGGGCCGGGTTTGCTTGAAAAGCTCTATGAACGTGCGTTAGTCATAGAGCTTTTCAAGCAAGGGCATAAAATACAACAACAAAAAGAGATCGTTGCAAAATATAAAGATCAAATCATTGGTAAGCACATTTTAGACTTAGTTGTTGACGATTGCATCATTTTAGAGCTAAAGGCTGTTTCAACAATACTCCCAATTCATAAACAACAAGCGCTTTCTTATCTTAAAGTAACTGGATATAAGTTGGCAATCATCATCAATTTCGGTTCACCGAGTGTCCAATCTCACCGTGTTGTTAACACAAAAGCATAAAAAATCGTGTAATTCGCTAATTCGCGCCATTCGCGTTAAAAATATCCATCCTAAAAAGGAAACGCATTATGAAATCTGACCTCGACCAAATCATGCAAGACCGTAATCTCGATGCTTTACTTGTTCTCGGCGATGCGGAGCATAACCCCGCCATGTATTATTTGACAGGTGGTGGGCACGTCAACGCTGCGACACTTATCAAACCGCGTGGTGAAGATGCGATTATCTTCCACAACGATATGGAGCGCGAAGAGGCGGCCAAAACAGGCTTAAAGACTGTTTCGTATAGTAAATATCCCGTAAAGGCATTGGGCAAAGAGGCCAAAGAAAAGAAGACAAATATGGCTGCCTTGCGTTTGCAAAAAATGCTGACAGATTGCGGTGTGAGCAAAGGTCGCATTGGCGTGTATGGACATACCGATTTGAGCGATGCCTTCTCGATGTTGATGGCTGCCCAAAAGCTGATGTCCGAAGTCGAGTTTATTGGCGAGGCCGGAATGGATTCTGTTTTCCTTGCTGCGATGGAAACGAAGACTGAAGAAGAAGTGGCGCGCATCCGTAAGATGGGGCGCATCACGACCGAGGTGGTGGGGCAGGTTCAGGCATTTTTAACGGGACACACCGTGGGCGCTGATGAAGTTCTGCTGAAGCCGGATGGCAAGCCGCTGACGGTGGCAGATGTTAAGGGCAAGATCAATCTTTGGTTGGCGGAGCGTGGCGCGGAAAATCCCGAGGCGACGATCTTTGCCATCGGGCGCGATGCGGGGGTCCCGCACTCGGCGGGCACGCCATCCGATCCGATCCGCTTGGGCAAGACGATCATTTTTGATATTTTCCCCTGTGAAGCAGGCGGCGGTTATTTTTACGATTTCACACGCACCTGGTGTTTGGGGTATGCCCCCGAAGCGGAACAGAAACTCTACGACGATGTGCGCGAAGTGTATGAGACGATTATCGAGAAGATGGAAGTGGGGATGCTTTTTGGCGATGTGCAGAAGTTGACCTGTGAGTTGTTCGAGGCGCAGGGACACGCGTCGCCGCTGAACACGGATGCGCCGCTGGAGGGATATGTGCACAGCGTGGGGCATGGGCTGGGATTGAACGTCCACGAGCGCCCGTGGGCACGGATCGAGCAAAAGGACGGTTTGCTGCAACCGGGCGTGGTCTTCACCATCGAGCCGGGACTCTATTATCCCGAGCGTGGAATGGGGGTGCGTATCGAGAATACCTATTGGGCGCGCGAAGACGGGACGTTTGAGCGGCTGGCGGAGTTCTCCTTTGATTTTGTGTTGGAGATGAGGGGGAGATAGCTTTCATGGATATTTTCCAATGGGCGCTTCCAATAATAGTGGGCATTTTGGGCATTTTGATTGGCAGAGCTTGGGAGAAACAAGATCGCCGAGTTGAAAAGGATAAGAAAACCATAGAAAGGTTAGGGAAAATATTTCCTGACGACAACCCCTCAATTGCCTTTCTGCGTGATCAGGATTTAGGCGGGCGTTTTCATAGAGAAAGGGAGTTTGAATTAAGCAACTTATTGCGGTTTCTACAAAAGCCAGATATCTTTTTCATCGATAAGAACATTGAGAAAAGCAAGAAAAAGCTAAACCAGGAGCTAGATTTATTTTTAGCCTATTTAGGAGAGAACACTTTTGTGTGTGATGACAATACTAACTACAAACGTTTACTGACACCAGACCAAATTGCTCGTGAAAGATGGGATCTTCTTGTATCTCAAGGGAAAGAAAATGTTTCAGATATCATCAAAAGTGAACGTTCGGTTATTAAAATAGAGCATTCTAAAAAGCAAGAGAAATTGAACGAATTAGCGACAAGCGTTTATGATGCTTATAT
>JBNKMO010000235.1:0-7133 GCA_050293165.1 Anaerolineales bacterium
GCGCCTGATCGGCCCCGCCTGGGCTGGCACCCGCTACTCCGGCGGAACGGGAGACCCCGGCCCCCTCACTAGCGAAGGCCGCGATCTCCTCGCCGTAATGGCAGAATTGGGCTTTATTCTCGATCTCAGCCACATGGACGAAACAGCTTTGCTCGAAGCCCTCGATCTTTACGAGGGCAAACTCCTCGCCAGTCATAGCAATGCCAAGGCACTTCTTCCCCACAGTCCCAGCAACCGCCATCTCTCCGACCGTGCCATACGCGGCATCATCGAGCGCGATGGCGTCATCGGCGTGGTACCCTTTAACGCCTTCCTGCAAGATGGCTGGCGTCTCTCCGATGGACGGGAACAAGTTACTCTTCAGCACGTCATCGCTCAAATCGACCACATCTGCCAGCTCGCCGGAGATGCCAATCACGTTGGGATCGGTTCCGATTTCGACGGCGGCTTTGGTCTGGAATATATCCCGAAAGAGATTGACACCATCGCTGATCTACAAAAACTTGCCCCTCTTCTCGCAGAACGAGGGTATACTGATGAAAATATTGCCGCTATCCTTGGACAAAATTTTATCAACCTTCTCAAAAAATCACTCCCAGCGCTATGACATCAACAGAAATTGAAAAAACTCCCGTTTCCCGCACCTCGGTTCTAACCGGCCTTATCACGACCTTAGTTGGGCTCTTCATCTTTACGATGGGAGCAAAACCCGAATGGTACAACATGGATCGCAGCCCAATCGTAGGCTTTGTACAGATTGCTGTCTTTCTGGTCGGTTTGGCGATTATCTGCATTGGTGGTTCTGTTGGTTTGCGTGCCCTTTGGGGAGATAACGAACGCTCCATCGCAGCAGATATTGGCTTGCGCTTGGTCAGTACTGGTTACGTGCTTTCCGTTTTCACCGGCATGGCAGACGTTTTCGGCATGGGGACACAACCGCTGCCCGAAGTCCCGTTTTTTGGCCCGCTTCAATCCGTTGGCGTGGAAATAGGGCAGGGATTGATTTTGTTTGGTTTTTTACTAACTATTCCACGTAGAACGAAAAGACAACAAGCCCCAAAACTTGATTAGATTTTCAAGAACTTCCCAATTGGGAAGTTCTTTTTCTTTAAAACACTTGACAAACGCATTTCAAAATGCTATTATATGCACATAACCCGAATTTCCGCATAAACGAGATTCAAAAAGAGATGTATTCGAAGCCGACCTATCGAAAGGAGAATAACGATGAACGACTTCCTTTATCAGGAACTTTTAGCCGCAGAATACCGCCGTGACCAAATGACGACAGCCGAAAAACATAACCGCTTCGCCTCCCCGTCCGGAAAGAGACTAAACCTAAGCATCTACCGCACCCTCTCACTAACTGGTAAACTTCTCGAAAACTGGGGCTCCAGAATGCAGGCGCGCTACGAACACCTTGCAATGCATGAAGAATGCAAAATGTTACCCAACCCTGCTAAATAATTCATCTGGACTTCAATAACTTTCGAGGAGAAAACATGGTGCCACCGATTGATAATTTCATCGAGACCCCCGCCCGAACTCGCATCCGGGTGGGGCTTGCTCCCGTTCAAAATGCGATCCACAGCCTTTTACTGTTAACCAAAACTGAAGAGCTTTCCGGCTTGGGCGCATGGATCATTGAGACCGCCCAAAAACTTTCCATCAAAGAACTACATCAGCACTACCGCGTAATGATCGCCTTCTACCACGCCATCTTACCGCAACGAAGTTGGAGTAGCTTTCCCATTTATTTAGAACACCTCGCGCAAGCAGATCCAGTAACTTTGCGCGACAAGATGATGCAAAGCTACTTTGAACTCTCATTTCACAAGACAGCTACAGAATTCACGCCAGAAAGCGCAATTGCCAGCGAAGAAAGCTACATCACGTTTCTCAAAGAGCGTTTCAGCGAAGATTATATCGACGAAGAGTTGGAGCGCTGGGCATATACTTATGTTAGTGACCCGCCTGCCATGCAGGAACTGATCGTTTCACATCTGCGTCACTACTGGGAGAATTATCTCGCCAGCGAATGGGAACGCACTCTGCCCTCCCTCCAAAAAGCGGTCAGCGCTTTTCAGCAAGTCGATTTTAGCCAAATGGGTAACTTCGAAGTAGCTAAATACATCACGGGACAAACCCTCTCCCCAGAGCACTGGAAGGAACGCTGCGAAAACGCAGACGGCCTATACTTTGCCCCCTCACTACATGTTGGCCCTTATATTGGAAAATTCTACGAAGACAATCGACTTGGTTTCATATTTGGCGCACACCTACCCAGCAACACCCCTGTAAATGCACCCGAATTAAGCCAGGCAGACATCTACGTCCGCCTAAATGCCCTCTCGGACGAAACCCGCCTGCAAATTTTGAAGTATATCGCCAACCAAGGCGAAAGCTGCTCGACCGAGATTATCAACGCTCTCGACCTGAGCCAGTCTGCGGCATCACGTCACCTGACCCAACTCACCGCTACCGGCTACCTCATCGCCCGCCGCATTGATGGGTCCAAATGCTACCGGCTCGACAAGGAACGCATTAGCAACACCCTCGATACCATCAAGGCATTTCTACTACACTAACAATTTTCTTCCCTTCTTGAAGGAACTCCCGTTGCGATAACGGGAGTTCTGCTTTAATGGATAATGTACCAGCCTCGATTAAACGGAAAATTTCCCATTCTCGTAGAAGACCTCGCCATCGACCAAGATAGAGGTCGCGTTCGTTCCGTCCGTAATTAAATCCCAGTGAATATTCGATTCGTTCCCGCCGCCTGCTTCAGGAAACCCACTCCCCAGAGCAAGATGAAAAGTTCCGCCGATCTTCTCGTCAAAAAGAATATCACGGGTAAATCTTTGAATACCATAATTCGTACCAATCCCCAACTCGCCCAGCCTGCGCGCACCTTCATCGGTATCGAGCATTTTCAGCAAAAACTCTTCGCCCTTCTTGGCACTCGCCTTGACGACCGCGCCCTTCTCAAATTCGAGCCGCACACCTTCAACCGCGACACCGAGATAAATGGCGGGATAAGTAAACTCAATCCAACCGTTGACCGAATCTTCAACAGGGCTGGTGAAAATCTCACCACTGGGCATATTTTGATCGCCATACGAGTTGACGAAGGAACGCCCTGCGATGGACATCGTCAAATCGACGTGTGGTCCACGGATCGCGACCTCCTTTTTACCTGCCAGCCACTGGACAAGTCGTTCCTGCTCCTTGCGGATGGCCTGCCACCGCCCCACCGGGTCGTCTTGATCGGCAAAAGTCGCGGCATAGACAAAGTCTTCATACTCAGCAAGGCTCATTTCCGCATCCTGCGCCAATGCCTGACAGGGATAGTTGGTCATTACCCAGCGCAGCTCACCAGATGCAGAGCGTTTCATGTAAATATCCACCCACGCAGAGTAAGCGCTATTACGCATCTGCTGCCGCTCGGGATCAATATTGGTCATCGCGCGCGTATTCTCTGGCGCTTCAAGGATGATCCAAACATCCGCCTTCTCGATGACGTTCATCTCCAAAGGCGGCGTCCAACGCAGTTGATCTTCGTTCGCTTCAGCGATATAACGCGTTAGAATATCTGGGGATTCGAGCGTCAGACTGGGATAGCCGCCCGCCTTCAAGACTGCTGACACGACTTCTTTCGCCAATGGCTGCGCCAAAATGCTGGCATTGATATGCACCCAATCGCCGCGCTTAACTTTGGTCGAGTAATTGACGAGAATATCAGCAAGTTTTTGCATACGAAGATCGGGCATATTTTTCTCCTTAATTTCAGGGAAGAAAAAAGCGGAATTGATTGCTCAATTCCGCTTTTCTTTCTTGTGTTTTTACCTAGCGAATGACTGCTTCGGTTTCCGCATCAAAGATGTGGACAGCGCCCATATCGAAGGCGACTTGAATTTTCTCGTCAACGCTGTACTTCGAGCGCGGATCAACACGCGCAACGAAAGCCGTCTCACCGCTTATTAAGTGCAGGTAAATCTCGTTACCCATCAACTCGGTCACATCGACCGTGGCAGATGCCAATTCGGTTTTTGTGTTCGGCGGAATAAAATCAGGGTTGTGGATATTCTCAGGGCGGATGCCGAAAATAACATCTTTGCCAACGTGCGATTCAAAAACACTATTGCGCTCAGCGGGTAACGCGACGGAGAACTCTTTGCCGTCGACGTAGATGGTATCGCCGTCTTTGCGCAGTTTGGCAGGGAAGAAGTTCATCGAGGGCGAGCCGATGAAACCGGCTACGAAGAGATTATTCGGGGTGTTGTAGAGTACTTGCGGGGTGTCGAGCTGCTGCAAAACACCTTTGTTAATAACG
Organism: Anaerolineales bacterium; assembly: GCA_050293165.1. Classification (GTDB taxonomy): domain Bacteria; phylum Chloroflexota; class Anaerolineae; order Anaerolineales; family Villigracilaceae; genus Desulfolinea. Next base: position 4,334 of record JBNKMO010000235.1, read on the forward strand.
GCGATACGGGTCGCCATGGTCATCGCTTCGACTTGGTCGTGGGTCACATAAACGAAGGTGGTGCCCAATTTTTTGTGCAGTTTGGTGATCTCGGCACGCATCTGGACACGCAGCTTCGCGTCCAGGTTGGAAAGCGGCTCGTCAAAAAGAAAAACTTTAGGGTCACGGACGATTGCGCGTCCAACTGCCACACGTTGACGCTGACCACCGGAAAGCTGGCGGGGTTTACGATCTAAAAGATCTTCAATCCCAAGAACCCCAGCAGCTTCTTCCACACGCTGTTTGATCTCGTCTTTCGGGGTCTTGCGCAGTTTAAGTCCGAAGGCAAGATTATCATAGACAGAAAGATGCGGATACAACGCATAGGATTGGAAGACCATCGCGATATCACGGTCTTTGGGTGCAACGTCGTTCACGACGCGATCACCGATCAGAATTTCACCGCTGGTGATTTCTTCAAGACCAGCTAAAAGACGCAGAGCAGTGGTTTTACCGCAGCCCGAAGGACCAACGAGCACCAGAAACTCTTTATCTTCAATATGAAAGCTGGTATCGTTCACAGCTTTCACGTCGCCAAATTGCTTGACAACATTTTTGTACGTTACACTTGCCATAATAAACTTACCTCCAGTCGATTGAATATAGTGGGGACATTATACCGTAAAATTTGCGCGCCCAAACACCAGCGGTGGTAGAATCAGCGCTCATCCTTTTCAAAGAAGACACTTATGACCACACCAACCCTAGCTTCAGAATTCACCATTTCCCGCCCCCGAAAATACGACCGCAGTAGCGCCGCACGCTGGATTTGGTCGCATACAGCCCCTTACTGGTGGCTGTTGATCATCATCTTCATCGGCGCAGCGGGGAACGCCGGTCTCGCCGCCGTGATGCCCGTCTATATCGGGCAAGCCTTCGACGCGATTACCGCGGCCGTTCCCCAAATTGAACGCCTACTACCCATCACCCTGCTTATCATCGGATCGCAAGTCATTCGTGCCATCCTCCAGCTTGGGCGCAACTTCGGCGCGGATTTTATGGCACAAAAGCTTGAGCGCAACATCCGCGATGAGTTGTACATCTCCCTGCTTGGCAAGAGCATGACTTTTCATAATATCCAGCCCGTCGGCGATACAATGGCCCGCGCCACGAACGATGTGCGCGAGATCAACTTCATGTACAGCCCGGGCGTCAATCTCGTGGTCGGCTCCTTCCTCTTTATGGTGATGCCCTTCTTCTTCGCCCCACAATATCATCCCGATCTACTGCTCGTCCCGTCGCTCTTCGCTATCACCTACTTCATCGCGCTCTGGGAATACCTGCACAGCCTCTCCCCTGTTACCGATGCCGTGCGCGGCGCCTTCGGCAAACTCAACACACGTCTCGCCGAAGCCCTTGATGGCATCGAAACTGTCAAAGGCGCGGCACAGGAAGAATACGAAGTCGGCCTTTTCAACAAATTGGCACTCCGCGTACGCGACACCTTCGTCAAACAGGGCGATCTTGAAGCGCGCTTCATTCCCATGCTGCTCTACGGGCTGACCTTTGGCGCGGGACTGTTGCACGCCCTGATCCTCTATCGCCAGGGCGAAATTCAGATCGGCGGCGTGATCGCCTACGTCGGACTTTTGGAAATGCTCCAATTCCCGACTTTTGCATCCACCTTTGCTTATACGCAAATCTCTTTAGGGATGTCGAGTGCGCGCCGTATTTTGGAATTGCTCAACAGCGAGACTCTCCTCGACCAAAATGCGGATGGCTACGCCGAAACCATGCGTGGGGAAGTTTGCTTCCGTGCAACAGCCTTTGGCTACAACCCAAACGAACCGGTACTAACCGACATCGATTTCAAGGTTCACCCCGGACAAACGGTTGCCATCGTCGGGCAGACGGGCGCAGGCAAGACCTCGCTCGTCAAGCTCATCAACCGCACCTACGAAGCGACCGCTGGCGACGTGCTCGTCGACGGGGTCAATGTAAAAGATTGGAATATGGCTTCCCTGCGTGAGCAAATCTCGATCATTGAGCAGGACATCTTCCTCTTCTCGTCAACTATCGGAGAGAATATTGCTTTTGGCAAACAGGATGCCACACAGGAAGATATCGAAGCAGCGGCGAAAGCGGCACAAGCCCACGAGTTCATTACCAGCTTCGAGGATGGCTACCAAGCCGAAATCGGCGAGCGTGGCGTCACCCTTTCAGGCGGTCAGCGTCAGCGACTAGCCCTCGCGCGTGCCTTCCTGACCGATCCGCGCATCCTCGTCCTCGACGATTCAACATCCGCTATCGACAGCGCCACTGAAGATTACATCCAACGCGCCATCGCCGCTGCCGCAAAAGGGCGCACGACCTTTCTGATCACACACCGTCTCTCCCAAATTCGCTGGGCAGACCTGATCGTGGTGCTCAAAAACGGGCAAATCGCCGCCATCGGCTCACACGATGAGCTGATGAAAAGCAGCGAGGCCTATCGCAGGATTTTTTCAGAGTAAAACAGGAATCAGGGATTAGGTATCAGGAAGCAGTGCCTCCGCAATCACCTGTTATCCTAATCCCTAGTCTACTGATACCTGCTCAACTGAACCCTAATCACTAATCAACTGGTAACTACTTATGGGCTTTTTTAGCGGCTTAGACGCCGAAAAATACGACCGACAATATAGCGACCGCGAACTGGTCGGGCGCATCGCAGACAACTTCAAACCACAGCGCAAGCGCATCATCGTGATCTCGCTACTGGTGATGCTGATGGCATTCTTCACCGCAGCGGTGCCTTTTGCCATCAGCCGGACACTCCAAA
>JBNKMO010000236.1:0-22369 GCA_050293165.1 Anaerolineales bacterium
AGGGCGTTTTTTGAGATTGTAACTTCCAGTGAAACTATTGTTGTTTTTTGTTTCGCTCTTTTGCCGCCTTTAAAAATCCTACAAATAGCGGATGCGGGCGCATCGGGCGCGAGAGAAATTCGGGGTGAAATTGGCTTGCAACCATAAAGGGATGGTCTTTGAGCTCGGAAATTTCAACTAGCATATTGTCGGGGGATACACCGGAAAAGACCATTCCATTTTCTTCAAATGCTTTGCGATATTTATTGTTGAATTCAAAACGATGGCGATGGCGTTCCTGCGCTTTGTCCGTGCTGTAGGCTTTCGCGGCGAGGGTCCCTTTTTGCAGGTCGCAGGGGTACAAGCCCAGTCGCATCGTGCCGCCCATATCGGTGATGCCGCGTTGTTCCAGCATCAGGTCGATGACAGGATATTCGGTGTTTTGATCAAACTCGGTTGAGTTAGCTTCTTCGTAGCCGAGTACATTACGGGCAAACTCGACGCACATTAACTGCATCCCAAGACAAAGTCCAAGATAGGGGACGTTATTCTCTCGGGCATGTTGCGCTGCCAAAATTTTGCCTTCAATACCACGCTCGCCAAACCCACCCGGTACAAGGATCGCATCAGCATTTTTGACTTCATCCCAGCGGCGGTCTTTTTCGAGTTCAGCAGAGTGAACCCATGCAATATCCAGTTCTACGCCGACGTTCAAAGCGGCGTGGCGCAGGGCTTCACGAACGGACATATAAGCGTCCTGCAATTCGATATATTTCCCAACCAACGCGACTTTGATGGTAGGTTTCTCGCTTTTTTCTTTGGCGACCAGTTTTTTCCAGGCGCTCAGGTCGGGCTTTTGTTTGGCTTCCAGCCCAAGCCGCTCAATGACAAAATCGGCTACGCCTAATTCTTCGAGCAGGAGTGGAATTTCGTAAAGGGTCTCGGCAGTTGTCATCGGGACGACGGCGCGTTTTTCCACGTCGCAGAAGAGAGCGATTTTGTCGACCAACTCGTCTTCAACCGTGTGGTCTGAGCGGGCAATGATCATTTTCGGCGTGATGCCAATGCTGCGTAATTCAGAGACCGAATGCTGGGTGGGTTTCGTTTTTAGCTCACCTGTCGCGCCGATATACGGCAGCCAGGTGACATGTGTGAAGAAGAGATGCTCACGCCCGATCTCATTTTTGAGCTGACGCAGGGCTTCCATGAATGGCTGCGACTCGATATCACCGACCGTGCCGCCGATCTCGATCAGCATGATCTCGGCTTGCGTAGTGCGTGCTGCGAGTGCAATGCGGCGTTTGATCTCGTTGGTGATATGTGGGATGACCTGAATGGTACCGCCCAGATAATCGCCGTGGCGTTCTTTGGAGATCACTTCGGCGTAAACCTGCCCGGATGTGAAGTTGCTGACTTGCGTTAGGGGGTTGTCGATGAATCTCTCGTAGTGACCCAGATCGAGGTCCGTTTCGGCACCGTCGTCAAGGACGAAAACCTCACCGTGTTGATAAGGCGACATTGTGCCCGGATCAACATTGATGTAAGGGTCCAGCTTCTGAACAGAGACTCTGAATCCACGCTCTTTGAGTAGCAAGCCCAGGGCGGCGGCCGTGACTCCTTTTCCTACTGAGCTGACGACGCCGCCTGTAAAGAAAATATATTTTGTTGTCATAATTTAACCTCGCAAATTTTCAAAAAAGAAGCGGGGAGGGCGCCGTTCTTTGGGCATCCTCCCCGCATGGGGTTCTTTTCTAGTGACTAGTAGTGGGTGGCTTTTTCATCCGACCAACTTGATGAGTTCTTCGGCTGCGCGCCGCATCTCCAAAAAGATCAAACCGAGTTTGGCTTTTTGGCGGGCGAGTGCAGTTAGTACGGCTTCGTCTCCAACTGCCGTGAGCACGATAAAGCCGGCATCGCCTTTGATGTAGACTTGATCCAGGCCGCCTCGACCTAATTCTCCGGCGATTCGTTCGCCCAGGCTGAGCATGGCTGCCGACATAGCCGAAACACGATCTTCCTCAACTTCAACCGGAAGAGCTGATGCCATGATTAAGCCGTCTACTGAAACGACCGCCGATGCTTCAATATCAGGGGCGGCGGTCTGCATTGCGCGTAGACTATCAACCATTTGTTCGCTTCGAGATTTACTCATCCGAGGGGACCTCCGTTGCTTTTGTGTAGTTTAATGACTACGAGTTTACCATAAAATCAGAGGGCTGGGCATGACCGTTTTACCTGTTTTGGCCTCGTTATAGCATTGTCAAGGAATTGTAAGTTTTCATCATTTCCTTTGAAAAGGCGCTTTGCTTTGTGTTAAACTTAGCAGTTGCAAAAGGATAAATCGTTATGAGTGAAACTTTCTTGATCGTCGGCTTGGGCAACCCGGGTCGTGAATACCGCGAAAACCGTCACAACATCGGGTTTATGTTGATTGACCGTCTTTCTGTGCGTCTGGATGCGCGTATGCGCCGGATGCAGTCGAAAGCGTTGCTTGGCTCCGTGACCTATCAGGGCGTGAAAGTGATCCTTGCCAAGCCGCAAACCTTCATGAATCTCTCCGGTCAGGCCGTGCAGGGCTTGCTGCGTTTTTATAAAGTTCCGCTCGAAAATCTCATTCTTGCCCACGATGATCTTGATTTGCCTTTTGGCACGCTGCGTATTCGCCCCGGTGGGGGAGCGGGCGGGCAGAAAGGTATTAAGTCGACCATTCAGCATCTTGGCACACAGGACTTTCCGCGTCTGCGTTTGGGCATTGGGCGTCCGCCCGGACGCATGGACGCTGCTGCCTACGTTTTACAGGATTTTGCCAAGGGTGACCAACAAATTTTATCTGAGACGCTTGATCGGGCTACTGACGCTGTAGAAGTCTTTATCAACGCCGGCTTGGATAAAGCAATGAATCAATTCAATGGCTAGCGGGCAGCGGATGACATCGCCCCTTTTTGCTCCTGTTCGTGAGTTGCCTTTGTATGCAGATGTCTTGGACGTAGCTCGCTCGGCGAAAGCATATCCGGGACTGGGATTGCCGCGTGCCGCACGCCTCCCGATGCTTGCTTCCCTTAGTGAAGATTTGGGCATCCCGATCCTTTTCCTCACCGACCGCGCCGACCGAGCCCTGGAGTTCACCGATGAGCTTTCTTTCTGGCTGCCGAAGTCGCCGCGTTATCTCTTCCCTGAACCCAATCCGCTTTTTTACGAAGAAGCTGCCTGGGGTGCCACCAGTCGACGTGAGCGTATCCAAACGCTGACAGCGCTTGCTGCCTATCATCTCCCTTTTGCAAAGAAACCCGAAACCCCGCCCGTGATCGTCGCCTCGGCACGTGCCTTGATGACGCGCACCCTCCCGCGCCGCGATTTTCTGAAAGCCGCCAAGCGCCTGAAAATTGGCGATCAATTACTCATCGCGCAACTGCTTGAAACCTGGGTGCGGATTGGCTACGAGCCGGTCAACACCGTCCTTGAGCCCGGACAATTTTCGCATCGTGGAGGCTTGCTCGATATTTGGGCGCCTGCTGAAAACTTCCCTGTCCGTTTGGATTTTTTCGGCGACGAACTTGATACCATCAAGAGCTTCGATCCTGCCTCCCAGCGCACGCTTCAGACGCTAAAAGAGATACTTATTACGCCTGCGCGCGAGTTCATTCTTCCTGGCGCTGATTACCAACTCCCAAATTCCAATGCTCAGCCCTCCGAATTTCATATCCCGCTGATTCACGAATTTCCTGCCAGTCTGCTTGATTATCTTCCTTCGCGCGCGCTTGTGCTGATCGACGATCTTGGCATCACAGAATCCACCGTCGATGAAATCGAAGAGCAAGCGGTCGTTCTTCGTCGTGAAAGCATTCAGGAGGAAACCCTTGCTGAAGATTTCCCGATTCCCTATCTGACATGGTCGGAACTCGAAGACAGCCTGCATGGACGCCCGACTCTTGAACTCGGCTACTCGACCGCACTACCCGAAACGACATCGGATTTTTGCGTGCTGCCGCGCTTTAGCGGACGCCTGAAGCCCTTTATGGATTTTGTCGCTGAGCAGATTGCGCTTGACAAGGTCGTTGTCATTACCTCGCGCCAATGCGAGCGTCTTGAAGAACTTTGGCGCGAGCATCATCCTTTTGAAGATGCTGAGTACCGCTCGCCGGAGTTTATTTGCGATTCGCTTTCAGGCGGCTGGTCTTTGGGCAACGTTTCTCTCGTCACCGATGCCGAGATATTCGGTTGGGAGCGCCCCCGTCCACGCCGCAGACAACGTAAAGCTGCGGATGCACCCGAAGCCGCCTATGCGGATTTGAGTCCCGGTGATTGGGTGGTGCATATCGATCACGGTATCGGTAAATACACAGGGCTTGTTCAGCGCACACTTGAAGGTAACGAGCGCGAGTTTTTGCGCATCGAATATAAGGATGCGGACAGACTCTTCGTGCCCGTGCACCAAGCCGACAGGTTAACCCGCTATATTGGGCCAGATGGGGGTGCCCCCAGCATCAGCCGCCTCGGTGGTGAAGCGTGGAAGCAAGCCAAAGGTCGCGTGCGCGAGGCGGTACAGGAAGTCGCCGAAGATCTGCTTGATCTGTACGCGCGTCGCAAAACGGCACAAGGATTTGCTTTCGCTCCTGATACGCCCTGGCAACGCGAACTCGAGGGCAGTTTCCCCTACGTCGAAACCGATGACCAACTGCGCGTTATCGAGGAAGTCAAGCGTGATATGGAAAAGTCACGTCCGATGGACAGGTTGTTGTGCGGCGACGTGGGCTACGGCAAGACTGAGATTGCGTTGCGCGCGGCGTTCAAGGCTGTCATGGAAGGGCGCCAGGTGGCGATCTTGGTGCCGACCACGGTTTTGGCACAACAACATTTTGAGACTTTTCACCAGCGTCTGGCAGCCTTCCCTGTCAAGGTGGAAATGCTTTCGCGTTTCCGCACGCCGCGCCAGCAGGCAAAAATCTTACTTGATCTTTCAAAGGGCGCTGTGGATATTGTGATCGGCACGCATCGCTTGATCTCTGGCGATGTCCTTTTCAAGGATTTAGGCTTGGTCATCATCGACGAGGAACAGCGTTTTGGCGTGGCACACAAGGAGCATCTCAAAAAGATGCGCACCGAAGTGGACGTGCTCACGATGACAGCCACGCCTATCCCAAGAACGCTTTACATGGCGCTAACCGGTGTGCGCGACATCTCGAATTTGAATACGCCGCCCGAAGAGCGTTTGCCGATTGTGACGCATGTCGGGCCTTACTCGCAAAAGCTCGTTCGGCAGGCGATCCTGCGTGAGATGGATCGTGGCGGGCAGGTTTTCTTCGTCCACAATCGCGTCCAGACCATCGGTGCTATGAAGGTGCATTTGCAAAAACTCGTCCCTGAAGCGCGTATCGCCATTGGGCACGGGCAAATGGCTGAAGGTGAGCTTTCAAAAGTCATGGCAGATTTTGTGCTTGGTAAATACGATGTCCTGCTAGCGACGACCATCATCGAATCCGGCCTGGATATCCCAAATGCGAATACGCTGATTGTCGACCGCGGTGACACTTTCGGCTTGGCGCAGCTCTATCAATTGCGCGGGCGTGTCGGTCGTGGGGCGGTGCGCGCCTACGCCTACTTCTTCCGTCATCGCAAGAAGATGCCGACCGAAGAAGGGCAAGCGCGCCTGGAAGTCATCGCCGAGAATACCCAGCTTGGTGCGGGCTACTCCATCGCCATGCGTGATCTCGAAATTCGTGGCGCAGGGGATCTTTTGGGGATGCGCCAGCACGGACACATGGCGTCGGTTGGATTCCATCTTTATACGCGTCTTTTGTCAGAAGCCGTGGCACGCTCGCGCTTTGAAGTTGATTCTGATCTTCAGCAATTTTCGCCAGAGAACTTCAAACCGGTTAATATGCAGCCCGTCAATGTGGAGTTGCCGCTCCCGATCGGCATCCCCGCAACCTACATCCCCGACCAGAATCTGCGCTTGCGTCTCTATCGTCGCCTCGCGAATATCGTTGACGAAGGTGAGTTGGATGCCATCCGCATCGAGTTTGCGGATCGCTTTGGCGACCTGCCTGAGATGGTTGAAAATCTCTTTTACCAAATTGTGGTAAAAATCCTTGCCGAGCGTGTCGGACTGGAATCGATCGTGATGAGTGGCGCGCAGATCGTGCTCCGTTATGGCGGACAACAGCGCCGCATGCTAACTGATCTCGGTGCAAATACGCGTAAGGGCAAGAATGCATATTGGCTCACCTTTGGGGGCGAAGCCGATTGGCAGGAACGCTTGTTGGATGTGTTGGGTAAACTGTAGTTAGTAAGCGCTCAATCGTTAAGATGATGCGGCATACCTTTTCTGCGAAAACCCCAGGCTAGGAAGCCAATAATCAAAACCGCGATTATCCCGAAAATGAGCCCCGCATTTATCTTGGGTGAAGGTTCTGTTTCAACGATAGTGGGCGGAGTGGCGGTTGGCGGGGATGGTGTCGCGGACGGAGACGGGGAAGGCGCTATTAAGGTTGGGCTAGGCGTGAGCGTTGGTGTTACGGGCAGTGTAACGAGAAGGAGTAGTTTTTGCCCGGGGCGAATTACTGACGAGTTATTCAGTTCGTTCCAAGCCAACAAATCCGAAAGAGGGACATCGTACCAACTAGCAATCCATGAAAGCGTTTCGCCGCTCTGGACCGTATGATAGTAATTCCCGTCTGCTTCGGGAGTTAGCCTCTGGAGGGTGGTCAGCGTTGGGCTGGGGGTGATATTGCCTGGGGAGATGATGAGTTTCTGCCCAATTTGCAGAGGCCAGTCTGCCTGTATGCCATTCAATGCCAATATCCGCTCCACAGAGACGTGATAAGCATCCGCGATTGTGCTGAGTGCCTGATAGGCTTGGACTTCATGGGTAATCTTGCCATCCGCATCCGGTGCTTGAAGAACGAACATTCCAAAGGGAGTTGGCGTGGCATAGCCTTCGGTATCCTTGCCTGGGATAAATAAGCGTTGTCCAGCATTCAATGGTGTGTCGCGAGACAGGTTGTTCCAGGTTTCCAGGTCGTTGATGGAGATTTGGTAGGCAATCGCAATCGACCAGAAGGATTGACCCGCCTGAACAACATGATAGACCTTACCATCATCATCCGGCGTGGCGATTGTTACGGGCATGATCAATTGTGACACAGTACCTGCTCCAGTGCTTGACGAAGATGTCCCATCCGATGATGAGGATGAACTGCCGCACTCCTGTCCAGAAACATAGGCAGCTTGCAGGATGTAATAGGTTCTGCCATTCGCCTGAGCGACGCCTGCGCCTACATTGCAATACGCCCCATCGACTGCCGGACGCATGTGATCTGGATCAGCCCAAACAGCCATAATCTCATCAATTCCCATGCCGCTACTACTCATGGCAAAATTTTCCGTTGCCCAGACAGTACCACCATTGCCATATCCGGCAGCAGCCAAGCGACCGCGCACATCCCCAATGTGCCAGGACATATTGTTGGCCGCCATTGTCGCTGCCGTCGATTGAGCAACAGCATTAATAATGGGGTCTTCCACAAGGGCCGGGAGTCCATAGGAAACACGCAAGGTGTTCATCGCAAGAATCAAATCATAGGCACTGGCTTGATCGAGTGAAGCAGGATGGGTCTCGTCAGCCCGAACAACTTGTGGTCGACACAATGCACCGATGCCGAACACAATCAGCATGAGCAAGTAAAGGAATCGTTGAATACGCATAAGACAATTATACAAGCCATCTAGAAATTAAGCTTTTATTGATGTTATGACCGATTTCCTCACATCTACCTAAACAGGAATTACAAACTTCCCCGAAACATATCCATATCTTTTTCTAATTTTGATTGACAGATTCTGTCCACATTACCATTATTCGGGCAGTATACTTATGCCTATGGACAAGCTTGCTGGCGCAGTTGAACGCATCACCTTCTACAATTCAGAAAACGGCTACACCGTCTTGCGGCTGCGACCCGAAGTGCGTGGACGGCAGCATTTGCCCGGCTTGAGTTCTGATGGGCTGATCACGGTCGTGGGCAACCTGCCTGAAGTTTCCCCTGGTGAGCATTTACGCCTAGAGGGAATCTGGGATAACCACCCCAAACACGGCAAGCAATTCAAGACAGAAATTTGTGAGCAAGTGCTCCCATCCACCGTAGCGGGGATGGCCAGTTATCTTGGTTCGGGGATGGTGAAGGGTATCGGGCCCAAACTCGCGGAACGAATCGTAGACAGCTTCAAGGAAAACACCTTTGACGTGATTGAAAAGCAGCCCAGACTTTTGCGAGAGGTCTCCGGCATCGGTTCATATCGAGTAGACAAGATCACTGCTGCCTGGCAAGAGCAAAAGCAGGTCAAGGAGATCATGCTTTTCCTGCATACACATGGGGTCAGCACCAATCTGGCAGTGAAGATTTACAAAGCCTACGGCGACACTTCCTTGCAGGTCGTGCAGGAAAATCCTTACCAATTGGAACGTGATATTTACGGCATCGGCTTCAAGACAGCAGACCGGATTGCCCAGGCATTGGGCTTGAGCCTCGAGCATCCATCCAGAATTGAAGCTGGAATCGTCTTTGCCCTGAACGAAACGGTCAATCAGGGGCATGTCTATTTTCCGAAGGGGTTGCTCATCCAGCGCGCGATCGAACTGCTTGGAGTTTCCCACGAACTGATTCCCTCTGGCTTGGAACGCCTTGAAACCCAGGAACGCATTCGCCTGGAAGAACTGCCGCTCCCCGACGCCAAGAATGGAGAAACGATGGCGGTGGTCTACCTGACGCCGCTCTACTGGGGCGAAGTCGGAGTCGCAGAACGCATCAAGGCGTTGGTGGCGAACCAGACACAATCCGCTTATAACCTGGAGCTTACAACACTGGATAGCCAGCTCTCTCCTGAGCAGCGCATCGCAGTGGAGATGGCGCTTGCCCAGCCGGTTTCGATCCTGACCGGGGGACCGGGAACGGGCAAGACTACCTGCCTGAAAGCTCTGATCGCCACCCTGGACAGGCAAAAGAAACGCTATGCGCTCGCATCTCCAACCGGGCGGGCTGCCAAAAGACTTGCTGAGGCAACCGATAGCCCCGCCAGCACCATTCATCGCCTGTTGGAATTTTCGCCTGTAGAGGGATTCAAGCGCAATGCTGACAATCCGCTCGATGTGGATTTTCTCGTCGTGGATGAGGCTTCGATGCTTGATCTGCTCCTGACCAATCATCTCCTGAAAGCCCTTCGCCCTGGCACACACCTGCTCTTCGTAGGTGATATCGACCAACTGCCATCTGTAGGCGCGGGAGATGTCTTGCACGACCTGATCCGCAGTGAGATCGCGGCGGTTACGCGGCTGACCACGATCTTCCGCCAGGCAGAAGACTCCCAAATCATCACGAATGCGCATCGGATCAATCAGGGACAGATGCCTTTCTTTGCCAAAGGCGAACAGGGAGATTTTTACCTTTTCCCTGCCGAGGATGCTGCCGCGGCAGCGGACTGGTTACTGGATGTGGTCACAGAACGGGTGCCGAAGACCTTTGGTTTTAACGCCATCACCGATATCCAGGTGCTCTCTCCGCTTTATCGCGGACCTGCCGGAGTAACGATCCTGAACGAGCGTCTCCAAGCCAAGCTCAATCCACCAGCGAACGGGAAAGTTGAGCGCAGCTTATACGGGACAATCTACAGAGTTGGGGATAAGGTCATGCAAACCCGCAATAATTACGACAAGAATGTCTACAATGGGGATATTGGCTTTGTGCAGGGAATTGATTTGATCAACCAGACTTTGGCGGTGGATTTTGAAGGGCATCCGGCAGAGTATGAGTGGAGCGAAGCGGATGAACTGAATCTGGCTTATGCAGTCTCTGTGCATAAAGCTCAAGGCTCGGAGTTTCCGGTGATCGTGATGCCGGTGGTGACGCAGCACTATATGATGCTACAGCGCAACCTGATCTACACAGCGATTACCCGGGCGCGGGACTTATGTGTGCTGACGGGGAATACCAAGGCAATCGGGATAGCGGTGCGTAACAACAAGGTTGCCAAGCGATTTAGCGCACTAAAAATACGCCTGACAAAGCAGGAAGGGTATATCTAGGGAGGAAAACTTATGGGAAAGAAAATAAAAATTACTCGAGGCTTATTCTCTATTTTGGCTTTATTCTTGCTAGCCAGTATTTGGATCATCACCGATATCTTTCGCTCCTTGCCTTCTTTGGATTCTATAACCCAAAACATACAAGTGCCGAGTGTCCGCATCGTGGATCGCAATGAGCGCTTGCTCTATGAGATCATTTCTGGCGAAGGACGAAACGTTCCTCTTACCCCTGAAGCAATTCCCCAATGTATAAAGAATGCAACGATAGCTGTTGAAGATAAAAACTTCTATCAAAACCCGGGGGTAGACCTTGGCGGGATTATTCGCGCACTTTGGATCAATATACAGGGCGGCGAGATCGTTTCAGGTGGAAGTACGATCACACAGCAAGTTGCCCGCAACCTGCTTTTAGATGAAGATGAGCGCTTTGAGCAATCCCTAAAAAGAAAATTGCGGGAAGCTGTGCTCGCATGGCAGTTGACACGTAAGTTTTCCAAAGACGAGATACTCGCCCTATATCTCAATCAAATGTATTACGGCGGGCTAGCCTATGGTGTAGAGGCAGCTTCGCAAACTTATTTTGGAAAACCAGCCCGTGAATTGTTGCTTCCTGAGTGCGCCCTTCTTGCAGGGCTGCCCCAAGCTCCAGGTCTTTATAACCCTTACACAAACCTTGAGAAAGTGATCGAACGCCAAAGGACCGTGCTTGCCCTGATGGAAAGACAAGGTTTTATCTTATCTACAGAACAAACGGAAGCAGAAAGATTTTCGTTCAAATTTAATTCATCCCCATACCCAATCGAAGCGCCGCATTTTATTTGGATCGTAAAAAATCAATTAGATCAATTATATGATGCTGGGATTCTCCGCCAGCAGCAGAGCCTTGTCGTTCGAACAACATTGGATTTGGATTATCAAAGAATCTCGGAAAGTGTTATCGAGCGCTATATCAACAGCTTTCATTCTGATACAGAGCATCTCGACCAGAATGTCAATAATGCTGCATCAGTTGTTTTGGATCCGCATTCTGGCGAAATCCTTGCGATGGTTGGAAGTGTGAATTATTTTGATGCATCCATTTATGGGGCTGTCAACATGGCAACGTCCCCCCGTCAAACTGGCTCTGCCTTAAAACCATTTATTTATGCCCAAGCACTAGACCCAACCCAACCAGAACCTTGGACGGCTGCAACATCCCTGCTTGATATCTCCACTTCATTTTCCACTCGTAACGGACAGACCTATATTCCATCCAATTACGATAGTTTAGAACATGGATTTGTATCCTTACGCGAGGCCTTGGGCTCATCCCTGAATATTCCGGCAGTCCTTACGCTTGAAAACGTTGGAATCGAAGATGCAGTTGGCTTTATCAAGCAGCTTGGGATCACATCGATTATTGATGCGCAGAATTACGATTTATCCCTTGCTCTTGGCGGAGGACAAATCAGCCTGTTGGAATTATCCACGGCCTATGCAACTTTCGCCAGTGGCGGTCTTTATTATGGCAGTCACGCTATATTGGATATCCAGAGTCCTGAAGGAGAAATCTTATACGCTCCACAAAGAGGCGCTCCGCAGGAACGGATTGACCCACGCGTCGCGTGGTTGATCTCTGATATTCTCAGCGATGACAGCGCTCGCATCACTGGTTTTGGAGCCAACAGCACCTTGAAGATAGACCGCCCAGCCGCCGTAAAAACGGGAACTACCACCAATTTTCACGATAACTGGACCATTGGATATACTCCTGATCTGGTCGTAGGAGTTTGGGTAGGGAATAGCAATCATGAAGCGATGCACGGGGTTACCGGACTTACCGGTGCCGCTCCGATCTGGCATGAAACCATCCGAACACTCTTGCAAGGAAGGCCTGCATTAGCCTTTGAGCGTCCTGCGGGGTTGGTCGAGGTAGAAGTCTGCGCTATCTCAGGGCTTTTACCAACACCCGCCTGTCAGAAAACCAAAAAAGAATGGTTCCTTGAAGAGATTGTGCCAACGGCCACGGACAGCGTTTACCGCGAAGTCTTTATTGATTCATTAACTGGGTTTCTCGTAGATGAGACGACACCTGCTTCTCGTCGGCAAATTATGATCGTTCTCGATTTGCCCGAAGAAGCGGCCATGTGGGCACGTGAACAAGGCTGGACTTTATTTACCGATATTGCTCAACGAAGTGCCAACGTCGTGGGTACGGAAACGCTTATGCTAACGTCCCCGCATCCTAATACAACCTATCGTATTGATCCAAACTTTGCTTTGTCTTCACAGAAGATCATGCTCGAGGCTACGGCAGGCCCAAACTTCATCGAAGTTTCGCTCTGGGTAGATGGGAATTTGCTAGAAACTTTTGCCGGGCCACCCTATCAAACCTGGTGGCAATTGTCCGCAGGAGAGCATCGTTTCTGGGTCTCGGGAAACACAAGCGACGGTAGAGCAATCACCTCTGAAGAATTAATTATCACTGTAACGAAAGAGTAAAAATTCATCAGCGTTCGGTCTTTTATCCTCGAATTTACTAGGGAAACCGAGAAAACTTGTTTGAGACATTTTTTATTAGTGCTTCACCCAACGATCTTGTTTAGGACGAGATAAGGGCTCGTGTTTTTTGACATAATCCGCAATCACTTCTCGCACAATTGTTGGCATCTCTTGTGCAATATTCTGTTTCTCTGTAATTTTCAAGTAGCCAACCTGAGGAGCTGTTTCTGCATCTGTATGCGCTAAACGGTAAAGTCGATCTTTTTCAAGTGGTTTCCCAGCAATTAGAACCTGTTTAATTTTCTTTTGACTGGTCTCATCAGTGCTGTAATGAACAACCATTCCGCTAATTTGTGGCGTACCTACAGGTGCGCCTCGATTTGATTTCGGCTCGGATTTATATATCGCAGGGTCTAGGGCTCGTTTCAAAGTTTCCAGGATTTCTTTTCCGCGCACCTCGGACAACCACGGATTCGCTGTCGTAAAGCAGGCTGCGTTCAGTTCTCCCAGGGTTAATATCCCTGCATTCAAGGGCTGGCGCAATAGGCCCCCCGCAATTATGGCAATATCAGCGTCCATCCGCTCGCGCAAGGCATCAGCAGCCAGATTTCCGATGTCACATTCGTTGAAAAAGTCGTGGTCAAAAGAAGTAGATAGTTCTCCAATAGGTTGGGCTTTGACCTGTGTCACTTCTTTTTCTGCAAGAGCAATTGCTTTCAGCACTTCAGGGTCAGGTTGAGTATCTTCAGGAAGATCCAACACAGATGCTTCACAAGCTGTTATTGCCTTGTTTTGTACATCAAGACTAAGATCAATACGCCCAATTGCTTTAGCGTAATCCCCGGCTTGTGTAATCAATACACCACTTCTTTGTTCGCCATGCTCCAAACGATCATGTGAATGTCCGCCAATAATCAGGTCTATCCCATCGACACTGTCTGCTAATTTGCGATCATTTTCTAGACCAAGGTGAGAAAGGATAATAACGACAGCGACCCCATCTGCTCTCAATTTTGCAACAAGCTTTCTTGCCACATCATAGAAATCGGGAAAAGAAACCCCAAAATCATCGTAGAGACCCCACATTGGGTCTGTCAGCCCGATCACTCCTATGGATAAACCACTTGGAAGCTCAATTATTTCATATTCTTTTAGCCCGTCCAGTAAAGGATCATCCCCATTGCGACAGTTTGCTGCCAGAATGGAAAAATTTGAACGAGCTGCTACGGCAGGCATTGCTTGTGGACCATAAGTAATAGAGATTGCATTTCCCATTGCTTGTAAGGTGTACCCCATTGCATTCAGGATAGGAGGAAAAGCCGCTCCTTTAGTCACGCCACAGATTTCGATCCGTCGGTCAGCAGCATCACCGGCATCCCACAAAAATGTAATATGCCCTTCTTCTTCAGCTTTTCTCCTTAGTTCACGCGCATAGGTGCTTAGACGAGCAATATTGTCCAAGTAGCTGTGCATATCATTGGTATGAAAAATCGAAAGATGAATGGTATTCTCTAAGGTGCTTTTCGGTTTCATTTATTTTCCTTTGCACGCCATATAACGAGTGTTTCCGGTAAGCGCGTGCTTATCAGACTGATTTAGCTCAACAACAGAAGCTATTACAAAATCTCTCGCCGTATTATGGGGTCACTGTAAACAAGCTACCTGCCCCACGTCCACCCACATCAGGGAAGTAAAATTCAGAGGCCGTCGGCGGAATTACCTTGAATGTCCCAGTGGTGCTGGCCCGGGCAAGATATGTATACACATAGGTACCAGCAGGTAAATAGTCCGCAGCCAAAACAATTTTCTCATCGCGCTGCTCAACATGGTCGAAGTACCACCAACCCCAGCCCCGCTCAGCATAAATTTCCTTTGTATAGAAGGAAGGCACCACAGTATCCGTGAGGATGGAAGCATCAACTGCCTCAAAGCCAGCCGGTAGAGGGTCATCTACAACAAGATAATGCAATGCTGCAGGTGTAACCAAGGTAATTCTCACCCGAACCAATTCTCCTTGTTCTATTTCTGTAATTGGTTTTTTAGGATCATCCAGACTGAAGTATTGACGCGACACGCTCACGCCCTGATCAAAAGGCTGCACATCCTCTACCGCAATATCCGCGCTCAAATAAGTCGTATAGTAAAGATTTCCGTCTCCTTCACCACGAACGAATACCAGGGCATTCAGCTCATCCTTAAGCAGTTGATCCAGTTCAACTTGCAAATGGATATTTTCAGTCAGGTTATCACGGGTTGCGTTTCCTTCTGTTAGCACGTCTCCATTCAAGCCAACCGCATAGGCGTAGTTTGCATCCAGTTCGCCTGAGTTCGCCATCCAATTCGTCAGCGCAATCAGGCTCCAAGTTGTTTCCTGGGTTGAATGCCAGCGTCCGCTTTCCCGATGTGCCATCAGCCAGCGTACAGCACTCGCAGTAAGAATATTTTCTCCATCAACTTGAACCATAGCATTTAATACAATCGCTGTCGTACGAATATCTGTATTCCAATTCCAATAATCCCGATATTCTTCTTCCCAATGAGCTCCAGTAGATGACATGATTGTAGCGGTCTGTAGCTCAGCAAGAAGCTCTGCAACGCGACTATCTTCAGGGTCTTCCAAGTGGATAGTCTGCAAGAGGTAAGCTTTTCCATACAAGCTAAGTAAGTCTCGTCTCTTGTAGAGAGTAGCGGCATACGTTGAACTTCCCCGACCCCCGCGTGCCAGGGTATACACCATAAAGGCATACCGATTTGCTTGCCAGGTCGATGGATTCTTCGATAAATCAGGCATGTGCGCAGACAGATAAGAAAGCCCATCTTCCAGCGTACTAGCTGAAATATCGTAACCACTTTCCTGGGCTTCGATGAGTCCATAGACAACATAGGCGCTAAGGTAAGAATCGCTCATTCCGCTATCCCACCAAGCCCAGCCCCCATCTGCGTGCTGTTTCGAGTAAATACGCTGCAATGCCGCACTCACCTGCGCATCAAGAATTCTCTTTTCCGTAGTCATAGACAAGCCACGCTCTTCGAGCGCACGGGAAACGATGACATTGGGGAGGAAACGAGAAACTGTCTGCTCCATGCAAAGATAGGGATAATCCCTCAGGTAACTCAATCCTTCTGTCATAGAGGCTGCCAGAGATGGGGCAATATCAACCGATAACTCTGCGTCTTCGTATTCTAGAGTCTGCGGAAGACGAATTCCCTCTGTGACCGAATTGGCGCTGTCGAGCATCCCTGATGTCCCTACGGTTTCCTGCACCGTGTAGCGATATACAGGAATCCCTTGATTCGATAAAGTGCCAAGCGCTGGTTTACTGGAATCACGTTCTGTCCCGCTGGTTGCATGAACGGTCATGTCCACACGATCCGCAGTATTCAACACTTCTACTTCCCAGAATAGATACGCTTGCTGCTGTGCCGGCACCTCGATGTTTTGTTCCTGGGGTGATTTCAGCACGACGCCAGCAGCATCGAGACTAACCTGCACCGAGAGAGGCTTGTCGCTATTATTATGGATATTGGCCCCAATCACAGCCTGATCCCCGACCACAAAGAAGCGTGGTGTGGTCAAGTTAACGTAAAGAGGCTTGGTGCTGAGCAATTCTGATGAAGCCTCACCAACCCGACTATCCTCTGTGACCGCTCGAACGGTCGCCTGCCAAGTGGTCAGATTTTCCGATAATCGAACGGTGACTTCTGCGGTGCCGTTTTCATCCGTCTTTATATCGGTCTCAAAGACAACCGTATCCTCAAAGTTTTGCCGTACAGTGACAATCCCCTGGCTAACACCCCCGCCACCGCCACCGCTGGATAGCCCGTCCGGAATGGTCTCGCGGAACTCAGCATTGTAATCATCTGCACTGGCGACAATGCCTGAGGCCGTTTGCACATGCAGTGCCTGTTCGGGATAGAAGGCTTGCAAAATCGGCAAAACATTCGAGGGTGCCAGAGCAAGCACTGCCTTATCTACTACCGCCAGAGAAACATCTGCTGAGACGGGATTTCCCGTGGAATCTTTCGTCTCGATTGTGTAAGTAACTTCTTCGCCAGGACCTGCGTTTTCTTTATCCGCAGTGACACTAACCTGTAAAGTTTGTTCATTCGTATCGACATGAATAGGGATCATGCCAACTTTGAAGTTTGGCTTGCCGCCACTTTCTGCGCCATTAATCACGGTCGCTGAGACATAAGTGATCGGCGCCATCTTGGCTGTGATCGGCATTTTGTAGACCGTGCTGTTATCTTGCAGTAAGACAACTTCGCTATGGTAAATATGCCCGCGTTCATACGTCACCAGCGCATAATTCTCTCCTTCGAAAGGCTGCGCGATCAGAATCTCAGCGCCTTCACCTGGGACGTACAAGTCTTTATCAGAAATCAGGTCAAAGGAGCGATCGTTATTCTGCTTCCAGGGAATATAGTCTTTTCCTGCCACCCAAATATAAGTGGACGTCTGGTGTTCATTCCCGTTTTCATCACGCACAGTTGCCAAGACCTTATACACGCCACCGGTTTTGGGGGTAAAGGATGTCGTTGCAAGTCCATCCTCGTCTGTGATTGCTGTTTCTTGACCGACAGGAATTTCTTTCACCGATGTTTGCCAGCGCAAGACACCCTGATCGTCTTCTTCCTGGACACTAAACCACTGCCGTTCAAAGAATTGCACCGATACGCTCTGACCCGGGGCAGGGTTCGAATCCCAATCAAGGGTCACAACCTCGAATTCCTGCCCTTCACCTGCCGCCCCCACATATTGCTCAGACTTGACCCCGGCGTAAACCTGATTTTGATGAGCAATGACCGTTGTGCTTCCACTGACAACGTTATCTGCTACATCGGTGATATTCACATCCCAAAATATGGACTGGCTGGTTTTCTCTTCGTTGGCAGGGATGATTTCTGATATTTCGAAATGTCCTTTCTCATCGGCGCTGTCCTGCCCTTCTGCAAAGACAGAGTTTACAACTGTATTGCTCGCGTCATACCTGTACGTGTCGCGATCCCAATCCACGAAACTGTATTGACGATAATCCTTTGATGGAGTGAAGTAATAAGGTCGTGATTCCAAATACCAATCAACCGTTGCGTTGGCAAGATTCCCGCCGGCATAATAAGCAGCGTCCAAAGAGAAGATGACTTCATCTCCTACTGAAACAGCCTCATTATCCGCTTCAACAGACACCTGAAATTCCGGCTTATGGTATTCTGCAACTCTAAAGAATAAACTTTCAAATATGTCCTGCGTTGGGTGTCGGCTAAGGTACATGACATAAGTACCGAGAGAAGCACCATCAGCGATCTCAAACTCACCGCTAAAGTTCCCGCCGCCCGTAAGTGGTAAATATTGTCCGTAAACGATCTCTCCCTGATGCTCGATCCTGACATAGACCTGTTCCCAATCAACTAGGCTGTATCGAAGATCATCGTTATTGCGCACAATTCCTTCGAATTGCACGGTCTGTCCCGGACGGTAAAGAGGCCTGTCCGTATATAGATAACCAAAATTCGAAGCGCTTGATCCGTAATACCCTTGCCATATCCCAAAGTTCGCGACAGAAACACCATTTCCCCAGCCAAGGGAGGTGAATCCAGCAAGAATACCGTCTTCCAAGCGAGCATACATGGAGCTTTTATGTAACTTGTCCAGATACGCAATTCCATCCTGATCTGTAAGTGTCGCACCTATCTCTCTGAATCTCTCATCATAAAAGGTCACGGACACATCAGCTTGTGGAGCGCCTGTTTCCAGATCGGTTACCCAGGCGAAAGCTTCTGTATCGGTGGCCTTCAATGTAATATTATCTGTGCTGACCGCAAAGACATGCGTTTGATAAAAACTATAGTCGTATTCAAGGGAACTACTCTGGACGCCAAGGAAGTAATACCCAGGCGCTAATGCTTGCCCACCTTCCGTTTCGAGATTAATTTTCCTGTATTGAACGGTATTTTTTTCAACTGTATTGTCCACCAGCCACGAATTTACCGGAGCATTCTGGGGATCAAACTTCACCTGGGCATAATTTTCATTCGCCAGCAACTTGGCAAATTCAGCAAAGGACAGTGAGTATAGAGAGACGCTGCCTTCATCAAGGTTGGTGTATTCAAAATAAACATCTTGTGTGCCTTTGTCGCGGTAAATCAGTGGTGTCCAGGGCAAAAGCAGGTTTGCATAGGCAGGTCGATCAATCACTTCTGCAGAAAATGAATATTCACTCGAAATTCTATTGCCGTAAATATCCGCCATGCCCGGCAGCAACCTTACAATATGTTCAGTTGCAGGTGTTAGCCCATAAATACTCAATTGCCGGCTATATTCCGAATAAGATAAATGTACTCCGCCTTCTGGCTCGGGCGAAACACGTACTCGATCTTTAATCGTTTCAAAATCCATTGGCGTTGCAAAAGTAACCACTGCATAAGGACGAAAATAGTCTGTCTGGGTGGAGTCATCAGCTGTGGTGCTAACAATATAAGGCAGAGGGAATGTGTCAAACTTCAACGTTCGCCCTTCCTGAAGCTGGCCTCCATTCCTGGCAATAGCAATTGGTGCTACATGTAATGAGTAAAAGCTTCCGATTTTCAATTGTGCTGTTGGCTCCAGAGAGACAATCGTGAAGTCATCATTCCAACTTGTTTTGAATGCGATTTTCTGCCCTGTTTCTCTGTTCGCAATGGAAATAGCATCAGCTACACTGGCATCGTCCATTGGCTGAGAGAACGAAAGGCGGAAGATCGGATTAAGAAGGGTGTTCTCTACCTTTTCAACACTGTAATCTACGGTTGCCCAATAATCATTTTTTAATTCCAACTGGATCAGGGATGGCGCTCTCGTTGAAAATCCCCAGCGGTATGAATTTCCCAACTTATTGCCCGAAGCATCTTCCAAGCTGGCATCAACCTTGGCGGTATATGTACGTCCACCGGCCAAGAGCTCATCCGGATAATAAATATAAACCGATGAATTGATCCATTCTCCGTCCCCGGAAAGAGCAGGAGTAAAAGTCAATGGATGAGGATAATCAGCACGTTCCTCTTCGATGGACAGCGGCACAATAGGCCGATTGAAGATCACCGTGATGGATGTTGAAGTCTCTACATCATTGGCGCCATCAGAGGGAAAAGTCTGTGACACGGAAATCGGTTCTTCTGTATAGAACTCAAACGATAGTTCTTCAAAAAGGACTGTTCCATCTTCCGCAACAGCAGTTGTGTCAAATCTGCCTGTATACAAGGATGCCGGTTCAAGCTCACCAGCAGGGGTAAAGGTAAAGGTGCGTTTATCTGACCAATAAATCTCTCCTTCAAGAGGAGAATCGCCTGCGTCAGTGAACTGCCAGGCATCAGAAGTTATCTCCGTGTCCATATCCTGACTAAATACAAGCTTGATAGACGACGACACAGACAATCTCTCGCCTTCAATAGGGCTACGCTCTACAATACGTAAGCTTTCATCAAACTCATCTACTTCTACAGATAACGTAGGAGCAGGGAAAGAGCTTGAGGTCGGTTCCAATCCCTGACATGCCCCCATGAAAAACATAGACATAATGGCGACTAGGACAAAGTCAATATTTTTTTTATTCATAGTTACCCTTCTTGCGTGGAACAGTTTTTAGATACCCACAAAACTGAAAAACATAATCATGCTTAGATTATAACTAATTTCACGAAGAGGACAACTCCCCAATCAAACGTTTACCAGGGCTTTCTTAAAGTCCACCAATCAGATTGATCGCTTCGTTTAGATTGGCATTGAAATATCTTCGAGCGGCAGGTAGATATTCGAACTTCTTTTTTCCAATCAGCAACCTCAAGACAAGATTGTTAAGACAAGCCATGACCTGCCCAGCTTTCTTGCTTGTCATGCGAGTTTGGTCTTCTAGCAAGGTGACATCTCTGCGGTAATGTAAGCCATTCTCAATACCCCAATAAGAGCGGATCATTTCTAACAACTCTTTCGGTGTGACTTCATCGCGTGCCAAGCTTGTAATGCCATAGATTACACGTTCCTTGACCTGCCCTGTTTTTATGTCTGTTACACGCCGTTCAAGTTTGAAGACTTGCTGGAGAAAAGGCCAGTCAAGAAAATCGTTCAACTGACTGCTGACTACGATTTTCCGTTCATCTATG
Source organism: Anaerolineales bacterium (assembly GCA_050293165.1). Lineage (GTDB taxonomy): Bacteria > Chloroflexota > Anaerolineae > Anaerolineales > Villigracilaceae > Desulfolinea. Next base: position 20,675 of record JBNKMO010000236.1, read on the forward strand.
CGACCATGTCCCTTGTTAATGGTTTGAGCACTTTCAAAGTCTTTAGGTAAATGCCCTTGTCCTGGGATTGGGTCAGGCTCCGGTTCAAACCATAGGCGAATATCTTCTTCCAACTGGCTTTGATTTCCTTTCGCGTACCAGATGTAATCCCCACCCGCGATACAAATCTCTTTGGAAGCTTCACGTTGCGTATGCAAAGCATCTCCCATGACGATTTTCTCTCTCAAATCCAGCTTTCTGAGCAGCGTTATGGCAGCCGGGATCTCTTTTCCCTTGCCTTCTACTTCAACTTCCATCAAGACCAATCCTTCCGAAGGCAGGTAAGCCGCCAGAAGATAAGTGCCATCCTGCTCATCACCCAACGTTCCACGCAGCACTTTCCCGTCGATGGAAATCAAGACTTTCTTACCAAAGGATCTTTTCCCGATCAGATAATCGCTGACCAGGAGCTCAAGCTCTTCTGGATCAATCACCTCTGCCATAATACGGCGATAAGTACTATGATGCGGCATTCGAGCTCGCTTCAGATGCAGGCAGGAGGATAAGGTTGTTGCGCCCATTCCGTGATCCCGCTTGGCGTATCTTCTCCACTCAACTTCGCCAAGACCAGCAAGACCAGAATGACTGGCAAGCAATAACGCATACCGCGTGCTTTTCGACTATCGCTCAACTCTGACAGCTTTTTGTACAAGCTGCCCAGATCAATGACCTGGTCTTTTCCTATGATGGTAGACTTCATTTTGACCTTCCTCTATCATTCTGGTTTTCTGTGAACTATAGAATAATCGAAGAAGGTCGCTTTTTTATCCGAATGATATGACTTTAAGAAAGCCCTGAAACGTTTACTAGCCGGAAAGACAACGAAGCCCCTGCGCACAATATATCAACTGGCATACTCATTAAGATAGCAGCTGGGTGAGCCGCTTCTTTTTTCCGCTGTAATATTGTCTTTACTTTTTTTTGGACGCTCAACCACTTGTTCGCTGACATCTACAAGAAGCGCTACTATCTGCAACAAGAGTTGATCCGCTTAGTATATGGCTACAAAACTGCTGACTAATCCCAGTTTCCCTTCTGCAAGTTGTCGATATTTAGATTTCCCCCCAATTGCCCTGTGCGCTAATTCCATACGCTGCTTCAAAAAGCGCATAGTCATCACCGAGGGCTTCTTCGATCTCGCGTTTTGTCCAAATATAAAACTTATCCTCTACCCCTTCAGAATCTGCGTTAAGGGATGAGTAAAAAACACCATCATCAGGATGTGTCATTTCGCGAGCGACAAAGCTGAGCGTCTCTTCCAGATCTGTCGGTGGTGCGGCTTGTCAGTGATCTGTCAAGCGTGAAGATAGGCGCGGGCAAGCAGGGCAATATCGTAAGCCATCTTTTCAAAACAGGAGTAGACCTCTTGCATAAGTACTAATTGTGCCATAATAGGCCCATGAAATATGAAGAGATAAAAAACTGGAAAAAGCACGACTTCAAACGTCTAACAGGCGTTTTACCAAGCACATTCGAAAAAATGCTTGGTGTTTTGGAAGAAGAATTACCCAAGTTTCACGAACGATCAAAAAAGTGGAAGATGTACTGATCCGCTCTGCTCAATTTCATCTGCCTGGTAAGAAAGTGCTCAAATCAAACGATCTTGAGATTGAAGTACTGCTTGTTGATGTCAGTGAACAAGCAATTGAGCGTCCG
>JBNKMO010000237.1:0-15853 GCA_050293165.1 Anaerolineales bacterium
TTTCAAAAAAAGCCAGAAAAGCTTTACCCAGCGCTGAAATTTTTCTATTTTCATCAGAATATGATCACTCCTACGATTCCGGCAACCAGCAAAACAAGAGGGGCGGGCAGATCGAACCAGAGTGCCAACATGCTGAATGCAGCAATTCCCAGAGATGGCAAGGAAATTTCACTTCCCATGCTCCCTTTTAGTATTTTCCAGGAGACAAATGCCATCAGAGCGCCAACTGCCGGAGTCAACCCTTCGACGAAACCGTTGATCCAGTGCTGGCGGCGCAGGCGATGCAATAACGAGACCACACCAAACATCAGGAGCGTGGGTGGCAATAAAGATGCCACCAGCGCCGCAGTTGCTCCCCAAAACCCGCCTGCTTCTGAGCCGATAAACATAGCAAGCTGCAAAGCGTCACTCCCCGGTAAAAGCGCCGATAGCCCGACAGCCTGAATAAACTGCGCTTCTGTCATGAGCGTACCAACCGCTTCAGAATGCAGGAGTGCAACCGAGGCAGAGCCAGATGTGCTCAATAGATTAACTTTCAGAAAAAGCCAGAAAATCTGAAGAATGCTGTCCATTCTGTGGCAATTAGTGCCAACCTCCTGATAACAGGTTTATACCCACCATTAAGATCAACAAGGCGAGGATACCGCGTACCAGCAAAAGGTTGACACGATGTACCACCTTTGCGCCAAGCCAAACACCCGGCAATGACCCCAAGAGCAGTATCCCTACCGCGCTGAAATCGGTTTGCCCTGCGAAGATATAACTAAATGCGCTTATGATAGCAAGCAATGCACCGTGCATCACATCCAATCCCACCATGTGGTTGAGCGGCATCGAGAAAAAGAGCAGCAACAACGCCATAATGACCGTCCCGCCACCAATGGAAGTCATCCCAACCAATCCCCCACCAAAGGCGCCGATCAACACTAACGCCAATGCGGATGGGTAACGTATATCTGTTTGGGCTTTGATACCCAACAAGCGAAAAGCACGTGCAATGATGATGACACTCACTACAATCAACGTCCAGCCAAGCAGGCGTGGTAAAAACACATCGATCAGTTGACGGTTATCGGTTTGGCGCAAAACAAACTGTGAGCCTGCGATCGAAGCCGGAATACTCCCTGTTGCCAGCCATAACACAGGCTTGAGCGAGATCTTACTCTCATGGTGATGTCCAAAACCACCTATTATCTTTGTGACCGCCGCAAAGACCAAGTCCGTTCCAACCGCTAGAACCGGGTTGAATTTCATCACCGTCAATAAAAAAGGCGTCATTAACGCACCGCCGCCCATCCCAGTCAAACCGATCAAAAAGCCAGTCACCAGTCCAGCACCGAGCATCATCAAAAAATTAGGCATTCACTATTCCACCAACTCTTTGACAAGATACAAATTCCCGCGTTGGAAGCCACGTCCAAGATAGTATTCCCGCGTCCCAACCGCGGCGATGACCGCTATCCGCGCGAAACCGCCCTTGAGAGCAACTTGTTCTGCCTCCTCGAGCAGCCGTGTACCGAGACCTGCGTGCTGTGCCGATCCGTGCTTTTCTGCGCCCACTTCGAGTGACTGCCCGTAGACATGTACCTCACGAATGATCGCTGCACCATCAAGATCAGCAATGCCTGTCTCAGGCGCATTTTCTGTAGGCAAGGATAAGCGTAAAAAGCCAGCCACTCTATCGTCAGAGGTAACGAAGGAGATGAAATGTTCTTCGGCAGCAGCCCCCTCTAACTCCCCCTGCGAGCGGGGAGAGAGCGGATGGTGAGGAATGGAGCTAGCAACATACACCAAATCATCTAACTTCAATTTCTCAATATCTATCTTCTTCCCGCGCACTTCGCGGCAGCGCAGGCATTCGCATTTCGTGCCGCGCTTTTTCATTTCAATATGCACATCCTGGCGCAGGCTGGTACGCTTATTGCCCTCGACGACATTTGTGGAGGGAATATCTCGAATGACGCGGTTTGCACGGCAATAACGCGGGATGGTCGTCTTCACATCCGCGATGAGTGAAATTAGTTCTTCAGTGGTGTAGGGTCTGTATTTCCCGGCTTCCCAATGCGTGTGTAATTCTGTCTCTGTAAGCAATTGCGTGGGATAGACCTTGATCTCATCAGGCGCGATCCCATCCCAGAGACGTGAAAAATCTTCACGGTCAGATTCAGGCGTTGCGCCAAGCAGATTCGGCATCCAGTGCAGAACGGTTTTGAAGCCGCCTGCGCGCAGGAGAGCCATCGCGTCGCGCAATTCCTGAACGGTGTGACCACGTTTATTTAACGAGAGAACTTTATCGTCGAGGCTCTGCGCACCCATCTGGACCTTGGTCACACCGAGATAACGGAGCCAAGCCAACTCGTCGGGCGTGACTTCGTCGGGACGGGTTTCGATCACCAAGCCAACGTTGCGATGATCCGCTGTTTCGTTGATGCGGTGCGCTTCCAGCAGTTCTCCTGCATCAATTTTCTCAGCTTCATAAACTACTTCAACCCCATTCAACGCATCAAAACAACGTTTGATGAACCACTCCTGATAATCGCGTCGATACGAACTCCACGTCCCGCCCAAAATGAGCAGCTCAATCTTGTCAGTAGGATGCCCGACCGCCTGCAAAGCATCCAGGCGCGAAGCAACCTGATCGTACGGATCAAACTGATGCTGCAAGCCGCGCATCGCACCCGGTTCATCTGGCAAATAGGATTTGGGCATCCGCACATCATCGGGGCAAAAAATGCACTTGCCCGGGCAGGGATAGGGTTTCGTCAGCACCGTCACCGTCGTCACGCCCGAAAGGGTGCGCACCGGCTTCATGCGGATACGCGCCAAAAGCTCACCATCCGCTGCCATCTCGCCCTGCTCGACCATTTCGTTATACGCAGCCACCAAGGCATATTTACCGATGTAGCCATCTGCAGTCGGGTATTTTTTGATTGCATCAATTGCAGGGGTGCCCGCACGCACATCTGCCAGCGCCAGACGCGCCAGCCGCATTTTCTCTGGCGTGACCGTTCGTGATTTGAACCAAACCTCTTTTTCAGACATATTTTTGTCATTTATGATTCTGCGAGGAGCATGTTCTTGCGACGAAACAGTCTCATTATTCGCCCTTCTCGCAGAATCAATTATTTTTTATTTAGCAAGCTATAATACACGGCATGAGAAAAGAAACCGCCGCCCAACTCATCGAAATCAATAGGCTATTCTATCAGAAATTCGGGGCCGAATTTTCGCGCACACGCGGACGCATCCAACCCGGCGTGCGCGAAATTGTAGAGCGGATCGGGCGCGACCAACCGCTTCTCGATGTGGGATGCGGCAACGGAGAGTTCATCCGCCAGTTGGCAGCCAACGGACACCGCGCCCCGGTACTCGGCGTGGATTTTAGCTTGCCTCTGCTCGAGGATGCTAAACTCGTCCCCGAAAATTTTCCCACCACCTTCCACACCCTCGACATCACGTCGCCAGATTGGTCACTAATTCCTGATACCTACTCCCTGATTACTTGTTTCGCAACCTTACACCATATTCCCAGCGAAGAGATGCGTCTACAAATTTTTCGCAATATCCACGCTCGATTGGCAAAGGGTGGAAAGTTCATTCACTCAAATTGGCAATTCCTGAACAGTGAGAAGTTGCGCAAGCGCATCCAGCCGTGGGAGGTGGTTAGCTTGGAAGCGGAAGACGTGGACGAAGGCGACTATCTGCTCGATTGGCGCAGCGGCGGCACCGGCTATCGTTACGCCCATCAATATTCAGAAGCGGAGTTGGCGCACCTCGCTGCGTTGAGCAGCTTCAAAGTGGTGGAGAGCTTTTATTCAGACGGTGCAACGGGGGATTTAGGCTTGTATCAGGTCTGGGAGAAAAGCAGCGCAGCGGCTTAAACGGAAGCAAGCCCAAATACGGGAGTGCTTCGCATCAATCCTGATCTTGGGGCAAGTATCATTGCAATCAGAGAAACTCTGCAAGAGAGGTGAAATAACCTCAATAATCATCCTGAACACAGGATGCAAACTTTCGCTCAAGTTGATGTGGCTGGGAGTAGCTTCTTCCCACGCTTAGGCAACAACCGGTTTTGCCTCACCGCGCCTGACGCCAATCATCATCACAAAGGCCAGCAGCATGAAGGTCGGGGCAACGAGCATGATCGAATTGTAGTTATTGCCAGCCGCCTGGATGATTAAACCGTTCATGTTAGGTCCGGCAATCGCAGCCAGCGTTGAGAAGAGGTAATAGAGACCGGTATACGTACCGATGCGGGCATCTTCGACCATATCCACGACCATCGGCAGCGAATTGATGTTGATCAATGCCCAAGCAACGCCGGAACCCATCAGGAAGAGGCTAATGACCGGGATATTGCCGAGCACCGGTAATTTGGTCAGGACAGTACCCAGTAAACTTGGCGGAAGCAAGTAAAGGCTAAAAATGAGTCCGCCGAGCAGGAAGATGCCGGCCATGATCGTATTACGACGTCCAAATTTACCGCCCACGAATCCCGCGATCAAAGCGGAGAGGACGAAGAAGAGCGAGAGATGCCCAAGCAGGCGTGTACCATCTGCCGCACTCATATCCAGATAATTGACGGCGTAGAGGGTGAAGAAAGCTTCAATGGCGTTGTAACCAACAAACCAGAAGAGAATGGCGCCGAAGAGACGCAGGGCGCTTTTGTCGTTATCCGCCCAAACTTCTTGCAGGTTGACGAATAAGCCGGGTTCTTTTTCTGTTTCGGCAAGTTCTTTCGGTTCTTTGATGAAGAAGAATACCAATAAAGCAGAGATAATCACCAGACCGGAGCCCATCCAAAATGGGAAGGCAGGATTCATTTCGTACAGGGTCGCACCGCCCAGAAAGGAAAAAATCGCGCCGATGCCACCCATAAAGTTGATGATGCCGTTTGCTTGTGAGCGTTTTGGCGAGGGAGTGATGTCGGGCATCAGGGCGACGACGGGCGTGCGCCAGAGCGCCATACTCAAGAGCAGCGTGCTCGTTCCAGCAACAAAAAGGGGTAGGATAGAAGCGAGGGGAATCCAGCCAAAGGCGGCAGCAGAGATGGGTGCGCCGATGATGATAAAAGGCATCCGCCGCCCGATCTTGGTGCGTACCCGATCTGACCATGCGCCGACTGTCGGCTGGATGAAGAGCGCAGCGATATTATCGAGGGTCATGAAGAAACCGATCCACGCCGGAGCAAGGTGAAATTTTTCAGAAAGAAAAATGGGCACAAAAGCGTTATAAACACCCCAAACAACGCTAACGCCAAAAAAACCAAAGCCGAGCAGGAAGATTTTGCCATAACTGAATTTCATCGTTCTCTCCTAAACTTGTAATGGTTGAAAAATATTATTAAAAGATGCCTACTGTGTAAAATTTGACCATACTTTACGATAAGATGCTTTCTCTTCTTCAGACAAGAAACTCGCTTCGAGAGCGTTCAGGTTGAGCTGCCAGAGTTCTTCCCATGTAAAGCCTTGCTGGGCAAGGAGCAGATATTCACTATTCAGATCAGTCGAGAACATGGGCGGGTCATCACTGTTGATGGTGCAGTAAACACCCGCATCCACCAAATCGCGGAGTTGATGCGCCTGATCGACAGGGGTGACCTTTAAACGATAATTGCTATGCGGACAAACTTCAAGCGGGATTTGCGTCTCTTGTAGATAAGCTAACAACTTTTCATCTTCCACCGAGCGGACACCGTGCCCGATACGCTCTACCTTCAACTTGGTCAGCGCTCCCCAAACACTTTCTGCGCCGACAGTTTCTCCCGCGTGGGCAACAAGATGAAGTCCCTGAAGACGGGCTTCATCGTAAACATCAACAAACAGCTCAGGTGGGTAGCCGACTTCGATGCCACCAAGCCCTAACCCGATGAATACATCCTGCTCATAACCTTTGAGAATAAAATCTAAAACGCGAAAGCGCGTATCAGGCTCGTGACGAGCTATATCGGGAATAAAGCGTAAGCCGATGTCGTACTTTTCTTTCCCCTGTCGAATGCCTTCCGCCAAAACAGCGATAACTTCATCTTGTGGAAAATTATCGAACATAAAGGAGGCGCTCAAAAAGGCTTCACAATAACGGACGTTTTGTTCGGCTTGTTTGGCAAGAAAATGGTCCAACATCAAAGCGAAATCATCGGCTGTTTGCATGCAATCGGTGGCCAGCCCGTAGATTTCTGCAAAATGATTGAAGTCTCGAAATTCATACATCGCCTGCCATTCTTCCAGAGTGGCAGCAGGCAGGTTGACTTTATTTCGTTTTGCCAGTTCCCAAATAGTGGCGGCATCGGTTGCCCCTTCGAGATGGACATGCAATTCCACTTTAGGCATGGCACGTAAACGAGAAGTAAGCTCGTCAGAAACAGGTATGGGACTATAAATATCTGTCATCAGCTCTCTCTGCGAAGTTTTTCTAGAAACTCAATATCTTTCTTGCTGAGTTCGAAGGTTTCAAGCATCTCCGGGCGGCGCTCAAAGGTGCGGCGCAAGGCTTCTTCCCGCCGCCACTGAGCAACTTTGGCATGATCGCCGGAGCGTAACACAGGGGGCACTTCCCAGCCGCGAAATTCGGGCGGGCGAGTATAGTGCGGGCCTTCGAGCAATCCCGAAGCATGGGAGTCGTTGGCAGCACCGTTCTCGTCGCCGAGCACGCCGGGGATCAGGCGCGAGAGGGCATCCACAAGGATAAGAGCGGGCAATTCGCCGCCGGTAAGCACGTAGTCGCCAATGGAAATTTCGTCGGTAACGAGATGGGAGCGGATACGCTCATCGAGCCCCTCATAGCGTCCACAAAGGAGAGCAAGCCGAGGGTGGCGCGCGAGTTCGTCCGCCACGTCCTGCGTAAAGAGGCGTCCTTGCGGGGTCATCAGAATCAGCGGACAGTCAGGCGGTGATCCAATCACATCTTCAACTGCTTCAAAAACGGGTTCGGGTTTCATAATCATCCCACCGCCGCCGCCATAGGGATTATCGTCGGTGACGTGGTGCTTGTCGTGCGTCCAATCGCGGATGTTGTGAATATTAACTTGCAGGTGCCCGTTTTCCTGGGCGCGTTTTAAGATACTGCTGTTGAGATAGGGAGGGAACACTTCTGGAAGAAGGCTGAATATTTCAAATTGCATGACCTCATTCTAGCCTTTAGTGAGTTGTATGACAAGCCGCTTCTCCAAAAAACAGCCATTTTAAATTTACCCTGTCAAAATATCGCCTTCGTTCAGCGGAGTCCAAAATATGAACGATTGAATCCTGAGTTTTTTCTCAACTTGCTTATCTTGCGCCCTATCTATGCCGATGGTAAGATGCAAATATGTATCTACGAAGAAATAAATGGTCTATGACCCGACGTCGTCGGCGCGTTAACTGGTTTTGGGTAACCGTTTTGCTAGGGCTTATTTTTGCCACCACCTACTTTGGGCGTTATGTTGCGCCTGATATCCAAACACCCTTTATCGATACGCCCACACCCACGCGCGCGCCCGAATCCTTTATCACCGAGGCGGAGGAACTTTTCGCACAAGGAAAACTTGTGCAGGCAATTACCGCCTATGAAGAGGCAATCCGTTCAAACCCAAACGACCCCAATCCTTATATCGAAATGGCACGCGCACAGGTTTTTCTTGGACAATATGATGATGCTCTGGAGAGCGCTGAAAAAGCGCTTTTGCTGAATCCAAATAATTCAATGGCACATGCCGTGCGCGGTTGGGCACTTGATTTTTTACAAGACTATCTGGCTGCTGAATCCGCCGTCAAACGCGCTCTTGAGTTGGACCCAAATAATGCTTTTGCACATGCCTATCATGCTGAAATATTGGCAGACTCTTTCAGTGTTGGCGTTGGCCCTCTGGACAGCATCGATCTGGCCATTGAAGCATCGAATGTGGCGCTCAGTCTGGCCCCCAATCTGATGGAGGCACATCGCGCACGCGCGTACGTACTCGAAATAACCGGTAATTACGAAGAGGCTATCCACGAATACGAGCTTGCCATCAATCTGAATGAAAACATCCCCGATCTACACCTTTCACTAGGACGCAACTACCGTTCTCTCGACGCGAACGACCAGGCTGAAGCTGAGTTCATGCGCGCCAACACGCTCAATCCTGCCGACCCTCTGCCCGATCTTTACCTTTCACGTACCTATGCCAGAACCGGAGCCTATGCCAAAGCCGTGCAATTCGGTGAACAGGCTGTCAATGACGCCCCTCTTGATGCATCGTTGCATGGCAATCTGGGCACGATGTATTACCGTAACTTTCAATGGCCCGAAGCTGCCCAAGAACTGGCGCTAGCTGTTTACGGCGGCAACCTGGGCGAAGGGCAAACCATCGAAGGCCTAACGCTTGATAATAATTCCCGCACCGCTGAATATTATTTCACCTACGCGCTGGTTCTGGCACGTCTTAATCGCTGCGGCGAAGCCGTCCAGATCGCACAGCAGATCAAAGGCACCATCCCCAGCAACGAAACAGCTGTCTACAATGCAAATGAAGCGGAAAATATCTGTAAAGAGAATCTTGATTCGCCCGCCACAGCGACGGAAGAGATTATCCCAACGCCCGAAGAAACCCAAACACCTGAAGCATGAACCGCCAACAAAACATCTTTTTCCGTAAGCCAAGCACTAATCCATACCGCATCTTTCTTTTGCTGGTATTGGTTCTTGGCGGCATTTGGCTTGTCCGTCAATTAGAGAGCGGGGCGATCCAACGCCCCTTCATCCCCACGCCCCCGCCCACGCGCACAGTACAATCTCTTGCGCAGGAAGGCGATGTCCTCTTTGATGCAGGCCAATTGGATGCCGCCATCAACGCCTACAATGAAGCCACACGCATAGACCCGAATAATGCCGAGATATGGGCAAAATTGGCGCGGATCCAGACATATACATCTGCACTGCTGACAACGGATGAACAGCGGAAGATCAGACTCCAGGAGGCGCTTGCTTCCATTGAAAAGGCAGTGGAACTCGCCCCGGAGGATAGCCTGACACACGCCATCCACGCTTTTGTGCTGGACTGGAACGCTGACCAAAACCTTTTCGGGGAAGAGCAAGCTGCCGATTACCTTTTCGCTGCAGAACAAGCCGCTGCTCGTGCCCTACAACTTGACAACCAAAACACACTCGCGCTCGCCTTTTATGCCGAAATTCTGGTCGATGAGCAGAAATGGAATCAGGCAGAGCAATACATCCAGCAAGCTCTCGAACAGGACGATACGCTGATGGATGTGCATCGCGTTTATGCCTATGTGCTTGAATCTTTTGGGCAATATAACCAGGCCATTCAGGAATATGACAAAGCGCTCGCTATCTCTCCAAACCTGACCTTCCTGTACATACGCGCAGGCGCAAACTATCGTCAGCTTGGTTTTAGCAGCCTTAACGAAGAATCACAGCGGCAACTTTTTGAACAGTCGCTTGAGTATTTTGCAAAAGCTGCCCGCATCAACGAACAACTTGGCATTGAAGACCCTGCTCCTTATCTTTCCATTGCCAAAACGTACTCACAGGAAGGTGAATACTTTGCTGCGGCACGTAATATTCAGCGTGCCATTGAAATCAATCCCGCTAATGCGGATACTTATGGACAGTTGGGTATTGTCTATTTTAAATCACGTAACTACGAAGGTGCGATTTTTTCGCTGAAATGCGCTGTGCGTGGATGCACAGAGGAAGAATCTTGTGACGGGCGAGGCGGCTGTGGCGACAACGATGAAAAAGCAGAAATAAGTGGCTTGGAACTTTCAGGAAACACCGTTGTCTACTATTACACCTATGGCTCGGTGCTGGCAGCGCTCAGTCGACCCAAGGAAAATTACTGTGAAGAAGCAATGGATGTAATGGCAGAAATCCGTGCGCAGTTTAGCGACTCTGTGGATATTATGGGCATTGTCCAGGCAGGGGAATCGATCTGCGCATCTCTCAACGAATAGGTGCCAACAAACGGCAACCTGCTAAATCATAGAGCGATCCGAACCCCGCTATTCAGCGGGGTTTTTCTTTCCAAAATATCCTATAATAGGTACATCGTGTCGTCATGTTCTGCCTTAAGGAGGCGTCATGTCTGGGATTTTATGTGCCATCCGTGGGGGGCCCGCTAGTCAACCCACAATCTCATTAGCCATTGAAACGGCAAAAAAATATGATCTGCCGATCTACTTTTTGTATATCGTTGATCTGGACTTTTTAGCATCCACCAATAGTTCGCGCCTGCAGACCATTTCTGAAGAGATGGTCGAGATGGGCGAGTTTATTTTGCTGGCGACACAGACTCAAGCCGAGCGCGAGGGCGTGACTGCCCACGGCGTTGTACGGCATGGCGATGTGAGCAAAGAGATCGTTGCTCTGGGCTTGGAAGTGAACGCCAACTATGTGATTCTGGGGAAGCCAAAAGAAGAAAAAACGAATGTCTTCACACATGACCGCCTGCATTCTTTTGCTGAAATCATCACAGAAAAGACAGGCGCTGAGGTTCTTTTTGCGGAGAGAAATCAGTGAGAGCACACGCTTTTGTCCGCCGTTTTCTTTTTCTTCTGGTTCTTCTGGGGGCGTTCTTCACGACCTCATCCTCACAACCTGCCACAACCCATGCGCAAGAAGATGATTTTACACGCCTGATCCTCGGCGAAATCCTGGATGGGCAAAACTCCCCTGTCGAGGGCGTGGAAATCGTTGCGCTGGCAGGTGAAGAAGAAATTGGCAAGACACTCTCACAGCCTGATGGCACGTTCATCCTGCATCTCGAAAAAAGCGATTTTGAGACTCTTTCGCTTGATTTTCAGCGTGCGCATTTTGCCGAACAGAAAATCGACCTTTTCCCCCAGGAAATTGCGCAGATCCAAAAAGGCGGGACAGTCACGCTCCCGCCCATGACGCTCACCCGCCGCATCGGTCCCGTCTTTTGGATTGTGACTGCCATCTTTATCGCAATGCTGGTGGTCATTGCAGCGGGACATTTGCATAATACGCTCGCGGCGCTCTTGGGCATGTCACTGATCTTCGCCATTAGTTACCTCGGCGAACCGTTGAGCGAAAAACTCTTCATCTTCCAGTTCGAGCGTTCGCTCAGCTACGTCGACTGGAACGTGATCTTCCTGATTATGGGCATGATGATCGTCATCGCCGTTGTTGAGCGCACAGGCATCTTCCAGTGGCTGGCATTCCGCTCCTATAAACTTTCTGGTGGACGGGTTTGGCTTTTGCTCGTCATCCTGATGTTCGTGACGGGAATTGCCTCCGCCTTCCTCGACAACGTCACCACCATGCTCCTGATGACACCCATCACCATCCAGATCGCGATTGCATTGGGCATCAATCCGCTTGCCCTGCTTATGCCCGAGGTCTTTGCTTCCAACGTGGTCGGTATCAGCACACTCGTCGGCACCCCCACCAACATCCTGATCGGCTCGTACGGCAATATCTCCTTTAGCGAATTTCTCGTCAACCTGACACCCGGTGTCCTGCTTTCGATGGCTGGACTGATCGGTTATAGCCTCTACGTCTACCGCAAGGACTACCGCGTCGCCAGCGAGATCTCGCCGAAAATGCTCGAACGTCTCGAAGAGCGCGGGCAGATCACCGCCCCAGAAAATCTTAAAAAGGCAGGCTGGATCGGGCTTGGCATGATCCTGCTTTTCGTCTTTGGCGAACATATCGAACTGCTGCCCTCGGTCACGGCCCTGATCGGCGCAACCGCCCTGATGGTCTGGATCAAGCCCGACATCGAAGAGATGATCGAAGCCGTCGACTGGACAACGCTCGTCTTCTTCATCAGTTTGTTCGTCGTTGTCGGTGCAGTGCAGGAGGTCGGGCTCATCAGCCTGATCGCCGATTGGATCGGCAAGCTCGTCGGCGAGAACCTGATCCTCGCCATGATCATCATCATCTGGCTGGGCGGGCTGCTCTCAACCGTCATCGCCAACATCCCCTTCACTGCCGCCATGCTGCCCGTAGTCGGCTTCCTGACCGCCACCATCCCCGGCGCGGAAACGAAAGTGCTCTTCTACTGCCTCTCCGTCGGCTCGGCGATGGGCGGCAACGGCTCACTCATCGGCGCCTCCGCAAACCTCGTCACAGCGGGCATTGCCGAACGCGCAGGCTACAGCATCTCATATCTCTATTTCATGAAAAAGGGATTCCCAGCCCTCATCATCACCCTGATGATTGCGACAATTTGGCTGCTGATCCGTTTTTAGGGTTGGGATGGGACACTCGCCTTTTAGTTTGGTTCCGTTAGTTGACTGAATGCCCAACCCTAGTATGATGCGTGATAAGTGACGAGTGATTCTCAGAATCATATCAGTTTTTGGAGTTTTTATGGCGAGAAAAAAGCGTAAATCTTGGCTTGATAGTACCACTGAGCGTAACTTCGCGCGGGCTAAAGCAACACTCACTATGGCAGAGATGTTGTCCGTCTATGAGAAAAATAAAAATTCAACTACAGAAAAAATCACGGGATACGGGTGTGTTTCTATCTTACTAATTGGCTTTGTCTTTGTAATTTTTGTTGAAATGAACACTTTCACATGGATTGTGCTGGCAATCATTTTGACCTTTTTAAGCATACTCTGGGCAACTGTTTTCATAGCATCGGCTTATATCGCACAAGCCAGTCAAAAAAATGCTGTATCAATTTCTCAAAGAAGTCGAACTATTCCAAGCACTGTAAAGCGTGATGTTTAGCAAAGAGATCAAGGACGATGTGTTCAATGTGGTTCAAATGAAAACTTAGAATTTGACCATATCATTCCTTTCTCCAAAGGGGGGGCAAATACTTCTAGAAATATCCAATTATTATGCGAAGCATGTAATCGTTCTAAAGGCTCAAAAATACAATAACAATAAATAATAAGTGAGTTTTTCACGCAACACGTTTCACGTTTCAGAACCTGGAGTACCCCATGACATCTACATCCTCCCCTTATATCCTCTGCCTCGTGCGCGGCGGCAAGGAAAGTAAAGACACCGTCACCAAAGCGATCGATCTCGCCCTCGAAATGGATGCACGCCTCGTCTTCTTCCACGTTATGGATGCGGAGTTTCTCAACCAATCCATGATGGGGACACGCATGAAGAGCGTCTATCAGGCACTCTACGAGATGGCCGACTTCGCCATGGAAATCCTGAAAGACCGTGCCGAAAGACGCGGTGTGAAAGACGTGGAATCGATCATCCGCGAAGGGAATATCGTCAAACAGTTGCGGCAGGCCGCCATCGAGACACACGCAAAGGTGCTCATCATCGGACGCCCCATCCGCAGCCCAGGCTCGAACGTCTTTGAAGATTCAGAATTGCTCAATTTTGCAAATGAGCTTGCCGAAGTCGGCGAAGTGGAAGTGCTAGTTGTTGGGAGTCAGGGGGAGTAAATAATGCCCGCTTTTTTTATATTTATTGCAGTTATCCTAATTGGACAAGGGATTTTTCATATTATCCGTGCGGTCAAGCTCATAATGAAAGGGCAAGATAGTAAGGACTGGCCGCAAACAACCGCAAAGGTTGTTAAGTCCGAGGTAAGCAGTTTTTCTTTCATGAGAACAGGACGCAAAAGGGGGAGATTAGAAATAAGATTCGTTCCCGAAATAGAATATGAGTACAAAGTCAATCTCGTCCCATATCGCTCCAAACAACTGTTTTGGATGCGAAATTTGGTTCGCAACACTTTTGATGAAGCAGACGATATTGCATCTCAATATCCCATTGGAATGTTGCTCAACATTCACTACAACCCCGAGAAGCCAGGCGAAGCTATTTGGGACACGAAAGGTGCAAATAAACTTTGGTGGGAATTAGTGGCAAGTTTGCTGGAGCTAGGGATTGGCATCTTTATTTTATATAAAGCCATAAATTTATAGGTCACGTTTGAAACGTGACTTATTTTCTTTTGGGGAACAAAGCCAACAAACGGAAGCAAGCCCAAATTCACGAGCGTGTCGCTGCGTCGCATCAGATGCAACGGGAATCATCACAAGATAGGCATTTGCTGATCAAGCGGCAGTCATCCAAAAAGCTGGTGCGACGCAGTTTACCCATAAATCCCAATATCAGAACTTTGTAAGAGTCCATTAACATCCCTTGACGCTCGATAGTGGGGCAAGTATCATTCGGGCACTCTTTAGCACTCTGATGGTTAGGGTGCTAAAACCTTGTAAGGATGCTAGCCAAATATGAGCCTGAAACCCTTGAATGACCGTGTGATCGTTGAGCCGATCGAGAAAGACAACCTTTCGGCTGGCGGGATTGCTTTGCCTGAAACGGCGAAGGAAGAACCCCAGCAGGGGATCGTTATCGCGGTGGGCCCCGGTTTACGGGATGCCGAGGGCAAACGGTTGGCGTTGGATGTCTCCGTTGGCGATGAGATTGTTTACTCTCGTTACGGCGGCTCCACGCTCAAGCATGACGGCAAAACCTTACTGATCCTGCGCGAAGAAGAGATCTTCGCCATCATAGAAAACTAATTAAATTCTTTTTTGGAGGATTGACCCATGGCTAAACAATTAATTTTTGCAGAAGAAGCACGCCGCAGCCTTAAAGAAGGCATCGATGTGCTCGCCAACGCCGTTTCGACGACGCTTGGACCCAAAGGGCGCAACGTTGCCCTCGACCGCAAATTCGGCTCCCCGACCATCACCCACGATGGTGTGACCGTTGCGAAAGAGATCGAACTCGAAGACCCCTTCCAGAATATGGGCGCGCAGCTTCTTAAAGAAGCCGCCACCAAAACCAACGATATCGCTGGTGATGGTACGACCACTTCGACCGTTTTGGCACACGCCATCGTCACTGAAGGTCTGAAGACCCTCGCCGCTGGCGCAAATGCAATGCTCCTGAAACGTGGTATCGAAAAAGCATCCCACGCTGTCGCTGCCAAAATCAGCGAACTTGCGATTGAGCTTTCTTCGAAAGAAGAGATCGCCAACGTTGCTTCGATTTCCGCACAGGATCGCATGATCGGTGAATTGATCGCAGACGTGATGGACAAAGTCGGTAACGACGGCGTCATCACTGTTGAAGAATCCAAGGGTTTGCAGTTCGAGACCGAGTATGTTGAAGGTATGCAGTTCGACCGTGGCTACCTCTCCCCCTACTTCATCACCGACTCCGACAGCATGGAAGCCGTGATCGAAGAACCCTACATCCTGATCCACGAAAAGAAAATCTCCTCGGCACAGGATTTGGTCCCGTTGCTCGAAAAACTGATCCAGATTGGCAAACGTGAACTCGTCATCCTCGCTGAAGACATCGACGGCGAAGCTCTTGCCACCCTCGTGCTCAACAAACTCCGCGGTATGCTCAACGTTTTGGCTGTCAAAGCCCCCGGATTTGGTGATCGCCGCAAGGCCATGATGCACGACATCGCCATCCTGACCGGCGGTAACGTCATCTCCGAAGAGACCGGTGGCAAGCTCGAAACCGCTACCCTCGATGATCTCGGCCGCGCCGAGAAGGTTGTCTCCGACAAAGAGAACACCACCATCATCAGCGGCAAAGGCGATGCAGACCAGATCAAAGGCCGTGTTGAACAGATCCGTGTTGAGATCGACAAGAGCACCAGCGATTACGACCGCGAAAAATTGCAGGAACGTCTCGCCAAACTCTCCGGCGGCGTTGCCATCATCCGTGTTGGCGCAGCCACTGAGACTGAACTCAAAGAGAAGAAACACCGCGTTGAAGACGCCCTCTCCGCTACCCGCGCGGCAGTTGAAGAAGGTATCGTTCCTGGTGGTGGTGTGGCCCTGATCAATGCCTTGGTCGCTCTCGACGGGCTTGAAATGGACAGCGCAGACGCACAGGTTGGCGTCAAGATCGTCCGTGACTCCCTCGAGATCCCGATGCGCAAGATTGCTGAGAACGCCGG
>JBNKMO010000238.1:0-3132 GCA_050293165.1 Anaerolineales bacterium
ATAACGATAATATAAAATGGTCGGCGAACGACTGATTAATCGTAGTGTCAAACCCTGAAGATGAAAGTGAATAAAAAAGAGCCAGCGCTGAAAAAACGCTGATTTTCTCTTTTAGGGAAGGAAGGCGACCGTCTTTTCAGGTTTTGGTCTTTAGACAAGTATCCACGCCCCATCCGCAAAAAATCGCGCTGCATATGCGGTTAAACAAAGAAGCGTTTGGCTTAGAGCATCTCTTTCACAGTCACCTACGTTGGGACGCCAAACTATCCACCCGCTTACCCGACAGATTACAGGGTTGTATAATCTTGCTTGGATTGACATCCTCGGTGTGTTCCACTGGTGTTCCATGATTTTCAAATTCTTTTAGCCTATGATTTGATTTAAGATGAATAAAACAGTAGCAGCGCTCTTCCTTAGCCTGTATGGATTGGTAGGTTTGATAAATGGGATTGTAATTCTCGTAAAAAAGCAATATTTTTCCACTTGGCTACAAAACAAAGATTTTCTGGCTCCAGCACCTATTCAGAAAATCTCAGGAAAGCAAGCCAAAACAGATGGCATTGGCTTGTTCATTAACGGGCTGTTTTTCCTGGGTTTGGGCGTTGCGATATACCTTTGGGGTGGTTAAGCATTTTTTTGGTAAACCTACAACAATAAAAAAAGAGACTGCCATTTCAAACAGCAGTCTCTTTTCATTCCAACACAAGTGACAGTCACCTTAAAGGTGACTGTCACTTCATAAACTACACAAACTGCTTCACAGTCACCTGTGTCGAGATGCCGAACTTCTCTAGGTCTGCGAAAAAATCTTCGGGGTGGAAGGCTTGTTCAGGCGGGTAGACGCCAGGCTCAACACGCCCGTCAGCCAGCCAGATGGCTGCCAGAGCGGGAGCAGTACCGGTCGGCAGGGCGCCTTTCACGGTCAACGTGCCGAGGCGGTAAACAACGGTTTTGCCATCTTTCGTGCCTTTGACTTCGGTCACAATCTCTTTCACCCAGTCAGGGGCAACATTGGTCGGCTCTGCCAAAAAGGCGGTGATGTCGGGCACGAAATTGCCCATCATCGCTACCATCAGGTCGTAGGGCGCAACTTGCTGCCCTTTTACGTCCACAGGCTCACGGCTGCCAAAGCCAAATTTCTGCAAAACCTGCACCTTCTCAACGGTCTCTTTTGCCATGCCCCAATAATTGATCTTAAAGAAGCACTCTTTGACACCTTTGTCTTTAAAAGTTATCGGAATCGTGGCAACTTCCGAGTGTAATGACAGGTGCATCGGTAGCAAGCCCAAAGGTTCCTCGAACCAGTAGTCCTCGAAACCGGTCAGCGGCTCTTTGCCCACGAACTCGCCATTGTCGTAAACCATCGGCTGAAGAGTCATCTCATCCAAAATGGTCGGCACGGCGTAGGTGAAGCGCATATCATCGGGCGCAGGCGGCTTGATGCCATCATAAATACGGATGTACTCGATGGTATCCAGGCGGTCGGCGGCGTAGCGAGACTGAATATTCGGGATACCCGGTGCAGACCCCATACCCAAGACTGCGCTGATGCCCTTTTCAGCAAAACGGTCACTCAACTCCAATTGTTTGAGGGTCGTATGAAATAGACCACCCATATCAGTATAGGAGACACCCGCCTCGAGGCAGGCTTCCATAATCGGCAGGTTGGTGTAATAGACGGTCGCATTCAGGCACGCATCGGCACCCTTCAACACATTCACCAGACCTTCATGATCAGTCACATCCACTTTCGTGATACTGATCTTTGCGCTGTCGATGGTTTCGGCAACGACCTTTGCCTGTTCGAGGTTGAAATCGGCAATCACAACATCATCCACACGCGGGTCCTTTGTCAGGGATTGAACAGAGATACAGCCCATTTTCCCGGCTCCACCCAATACAACAATACGCATTATTTTTTAAATCTCCTTTAGTTTTATACCCTCCAATTCTTGGTTTTTTGGAAGGTAGTTTCACCCGCAGACCATCTGCAAGTGATTTATGGATTTGATTTGTGCGCCGCACCAGCCCGTTGGCTTGATTCTGTTTATCGGCACTTTATTCGAGCGACAAGCCAATCTCATTAAGCTTGATGCGACGCACCGCTGTGTGCCTAACTAATTCCTAATTCCACCAACTTCTCCTCGCTGGGATTACCACTCTCTACATCCCAACCAGCCATCTCGTAATACATATCTTTCGCTGCTTCGAGTTCTTCTTCGGTCAATTTCACGCCGTCAGTGGGGCCGCCTTTTAGGGCTTCGTAGAATTTCTTGGGCAATTTATCGTCGTCGCGGGTGAAGCCAGCCTTGGCGTTGAAGAGACGCATCATATTCAGGCGGCGTTCGCCGACTTCGAGCAACTCGTCGATGGTCACATCCCAACCCGTGATGAGCTGGACTGCTTCCACAAGCTGATTAGGGCCGTAGAGATGCCACGAAGGTCCAAAGACAAATTGGCACATCGTCACTGAATCTAATGCGGAGTAAAGCTGCTGGGTGATGAGCGCAAACTTGACCTTTTCTTCATTCATGTTGTCGGCGGGCTGCGGATCATTTAAGCCGATCTCCGCCATCCGTTCGGGATACCATTCATAGGAGGGATCGTGTTCACTGGATTGATGATCTGCGCCAAAAGCGTTGACGGCATAAATTAATCCCAACGAACGTTTGACTTGCGGCATATGCGCGGGGGCTTCCTGATTTTTGGTGGCAACGACCAAGTCCTCGGTACCGCGCCCAATGATCCGGGCGGCGTTGGCGGAGCCTCTGGCGAGCAAGTCGCCGAAGCCTTCTCGACGAGCGATCTTCTCGACCATGGTGACCATTACCTGAGCATTGCCAAAACGCAAATCCAGCCCGTCGGTGTCATCAGCAGATAGAAGTCCACGTTCGAAGGCGTCCATCGCCCAGGCGATTGTCGCACCGCACGAGATCGTATCCATCCCATAAAGATTGCAGAGTTGATTGGCGCGAGCTATCGCTTCGAGATCATCTACGCCGCAATAGGAGCCGAAAGTGGCGATGGTTTCATATTCGGGTCCGCCAAAGCGGGGATCGACCTGCTCGGTTTCGACAACGCGTTTGCAGCGCACGGTGCAGGCGTAGCAGGTATCGCGTTCTTTCAGGATGG
>JBNKMO010000239.1:0-4919 GCA_050293165.1 Anaerolineales bacterium
GTTTTCCTTTGGGAGCTTCCGCTCCGGATGTTAAGGTCTTTGAAACTGAAACAGCCTTGCGCGATGGGGCAACTGAAATTGATATGGTTATTAACATCGGTGCCTTGAAAGGCGAGGACCATACCTTTGTTGCTCGTGATATTCAAGGTGTGGTTGAAGCCGGTCATAAAGCCGGAGCCCTGGTCAAAGTTATTATTGAAACTGCATTGTTAACCGAAGAAGAAAAAGTAACTTCCTGTTTGCTGGCAAAAGAAGCGGGTGCAGATTATGTAAAAACCTCGACCGGATTTTCTGGCGGAGGCGCAACGGTAGAGGATATTACGCTCATGCGGCGCGTAGTTGGGCCGACAATGGGTGTTAAGGCATCTGGTGGCGTTCGTTCTCGTGAAGATGCCGAAAATTTGGTCAAAGCTGGCGCAACACGCCTTGGCGCGAGCGCAGGCGTAAAAATTGTTCAAGGCGAAGTGAGCACAGACGCTTACTAGAGAGATAATAAAATGCTAATCGCCAGAGTTGTCGGGACAGCGATTTCGACTGTCAAAGATGAAAAGATAAAAGGCCGCAAATTGCTTGTCTTAAAACAAACAGACCCTGCAGGCAATTTGATCGGGAAACCTTATGTGGCGATTGATCTGGTAGATGCTGGCGTAGGTGAATTAGTACTAACCGGACACGGTTCCAGTGCACGTCAATCTGATTTAACAAAAGATTGTCCAGTGGATGCCGTCGTGATGGCTGTGGTTGATACCCTTGATGTAGACGGCGAAAATGTTTTTCGCAAGGAGTAACGTGGATGTTGATTTCCAAAGTGATCGGGACGACAGTCTCCACAGTTAAGGATGAACAATTGACAGGGCGTAAGCTGCTTATTTTGCGTCAGATCGACGAGAGTGGAGAGCCTTTTGGCAAACCCTATGTTGCTGTGGATACGCTTGATGCTGGCGTTGGCGATTTGGTGCTTACGGCACATGGTTCCAGCGGACGCCAAACTGCAATTACGAAAAATAGTCCTGTAGATGCCGTAATTATGGCTGTGATTGACCATCTGAATATTGAAGGAAAAACCATCCAGCGCTAGAAATAGTGGAAAAAGGATTGTGCAATGCCGATTACCGATAAAGACCTTCTCTCCATGCAAGAAGCCCGCAACCTGGCGACAAGTGCCTACGAAGCCCAGAAAATCTGGGGTAAGGCAACCCAGGAGCAAGTTGATCGTGTTTGTGCCGCGATGGCAGATGCTGCATTTGCCGCATCCGAGCGTTTGGGCCGCATGGCTGCTGAAGAGACGGGGTTCGGTGTCGCTGAACATAAAAAACTGAAGAACGAGTTCGCTTCCAAGCACGTTTGGGAGAGCATTAAAGACATCAAAACAGTCGGCGTTATCAATCATGATGCTGCCCGCAGCATTTACGAAATCGCCTGGCCCGTCGGCGTGGTCGCAGGACTTGTTCCCAGCACAAATCCCACCTCGACAGCAATTGACAAGATTTTGATTTCAGTTAAAGCCCGCAATGGCATTGTCTTGGCTCCACATCCTTTTGCCGTGAAATGCACCCTGGAAGCGGTCAATATCATGAAAGATGCAGCCGAACGAGCAGGCGCACCGGCTGGTTTGATTAGCGCGATGAGTAAAATTTCCCTGCAAGGTACGCAAGAGCTGATGGGACACAAGCGCATCGCTCTCATCCTTGCAACGGGTGGCGGTCCGATGGTGCGTGTTGCACATTCGATGGGCAAACCGGCTTACGGTGTTGGCCCTGGCAATGTCCCCGCCTATGTGGATCGCAGTGCAGATTTGGAGAAGGCTGCCAAATATATTGTTAGCAGCAAAGCCTTTGACTTTTCGACGATTTGTGCGACAGAACAAGCGGTTGTGGCAGATAGACCGATTGCCGCACGACTGGCGCAGTTGATGGAAGCCGAAGGCGCCTATTTCGTGAACGAGAGGCAGGCTGAGGCCTTAAGGGGTATTCTCTTTCATCCAAACGGCGGTATCAACGCCGACGCGACAGCAAAATCAGCTCAATATCTGGCGGCAATGGCTGGCTTTGAAATTCCTAACGATGTCCGTATTTTGGTTGCCCGCATTGACAAAGTTGGGCGCGACGAGCCGCTTTCACGCGAAAAACTGACTCCGGTCATTGCCTGGTACGATGTCGATGGTTGGGAAGAAGGTTGTGAACGCAGCCTAGAGCTAATCAGCTTTGGCGGACGTGGGCACAGCCTAATGATCCACGCTAAAGATGAAGATGTGATTATGGCTTTTGGTTTGGAGAAACCCGTTTTTCGTATTGGCGTGAATACAATGGGAACCCTCGGCGCAATCGGGTTGACCACAAGTGTTATGCCCTCGCTTACGTTGGGATCGGGCGGCATCGGCGGCGCGATTACTGGTGATAATGTGACCGTGCATCATCTGTTTAACGTCAAACGTATCGCCTACGAAACCTCTGCTCCGCCGGAAGCAGCTTTACGTCCAGGAGCGTCATCGCGAGATGTCAGTTCTGATCCGCAGATGTTGGCAAAACTCGTCGAAGAAATAGTGCGCGAGGTGCTTAAATCTCAATGATTTTTGGAATTTAGCACAGAGCATACAGTGAATCTGCATTCTCTGTGGTGAAGTTCAATGATTTCACCAAAAATTGGTAAAAAATCAAACTATTTGATAGGAGTAAATTATGGCTCAAGATCCTGCTTTCATTGCACTAGGAATGGTTGAAACCCGTGGCTTGGTCGGCGCTATTGAAGCTGCCGATGCAATGGTCAAGGCCGCCAACGTTAAGTTGATCGGTTCAGAATATGTCGGTGGTGGCTACGTGACCGTCATGGTTCGTGGCGATGTTGGCGCAGTTAAGGCCGCAACCGATGCTGGTGCAGCAGCTGCCAAGCGCATTGCTGAATTGGTCTCTGTGCACGTTATCCCGCGCCCACACGAGAATGTTGAAATGGTACTGCCCGATAGCAGCAAAGGCAGCATTGGCGGTCGTAGCGGCGGGGCAAAGAAATAGACACGCCGAGCAATCTCGCTCGACCTGATCTGCTCGCAACACTCGCCCACGCTGAAGAAGTCATCCATTATGTGGATGGTGTGCAACTGCCGTCGCTGGACGAAGTCCCGCAAGGGGAGTTGCATGTCGGCGTAGATTTGGGGACCGCTTATCTGGTGCTGGTCGTTCTCGATGAGAAGTTTCAGCCGATTATCGGTGAGTACCAGTTTGCTCAGGTTGTTCGCGATGGGTTGGTAGTCGATTTTATCGGCGCAGTCGACCGCTTGCGAGGAATGAAGGAACGCGTCGAGCGCAGGTTGGGACGTGAGCTTACTCACGCTGCCAGCGGTTATCCGCCCGGCGTGCCTGAAGCAGAGCGCCGCGCAACGGCAAATGTGGTTGAAGCGGTTGGTATGCATTGCCGCAACCTAGTTGATGAACCGAGCGCAGCCAATGCTTTGCTTCAGTTGCAAAACGGCGCGATCGTGGATGTTGGCGGCGGGACGACTGGGATCTCCATCCTTCAAGATGGGGAAGTGGTCTACACTGCCGATGAAGCGACCGGCGGTACGCATTTCTCGCTGGTCATCGCGGGTGCGCAAGATATCCTCTTCGAGGAAGCAGAGGCGTTAAAAATCGACCCTGAACAACAGGCGCGACTTTTCCCCACGATCCGCCCGGTAATGGAGAAGGTGGCGAGCATTGTCTCTCGTCATATCGCCATCTATCAGGAAGAAAGTGGAAAAACCGTCGAGCAGTTGGTTTTGGTCGGTGGCACGACTCAATTTCCTCGCATCGCAGATGTTGTTGGGCAGTACACAGGTATCCCCACGAGCGTACCGGAGCGTCCTCTTTTCGTCACGCCTTTGGGATTTGCGATGCATGATGTCGCAACCGAAGAAGTTTTTTAGGAGTTTCCTATGGCTAATGAATTTTCACTACGTTGTTATTGCTATCTCGACCGAATGCAGCCGCAGTACGCGGCTTTCGTCGGCACGATCACGCAAGGCGACCTTCCTACGGCGGGCATGGCTTCGCTGTATATCGAGATGGCTCCCGGCAACGAGGTTTTTCGTACCGTTGATATTGCCGTAAAAGCGACTGCCGCCAAACCTGGCGCGCAGATTGTTGAACGCGAATTTGGTATGTTTGAAATTCACTCGCATAATCAAGCTGACGTGCTTGAATCTGGGCGTATTGTTCTCGAACGGCTTGGCTTGAATGCAGAAGATCGTATTCGTCCGAAAGTGGCATCGGTGCAGGTTATTACCAATATTGATCCTTATCAGGCGCAATTGCTTAACCGTTGGCGACGTGGCACCATGCTCGTCCCCGGGCAGACCCTGCTTGTTGTTGAGTGTGCTCCCGCAGCCTACATTAATTATGCTTGCAATGAAGCGGAAAAAGCTGCCAATATCAACGTGGTGCATGTTGCTTCCGTTGGTCGTTTTGGGCGTATGTGGCTTTCCGGCACAGAATCTGAAGCCATCACCGCGCGTGATGCAGCCGTTCGTGCTCTCGAAAATCTGGAAGGCGTCGACGGCTAGATCAGGAGTTTTTCATGCCGAAAACATTTTATACTGAACGAGATATCGAAGATATGGTGCGGCAAGGCACCAGTTCACTCGTTGTGGACGATAATGTCGCGCTGACAGATTTGGCTTATACGAGAGCGCGTCAACTAGGTTTAGAGTTGCTCAGTGAAAACGACAAACCGCCTGGCGCGCCGGAGCGGCCCTATATTGCGAAATCTACGCAAACTCAAAAACCTGTTGCGAAAGCAATGAAGACGACTGCAGCGCCGGTACGCAGCGCGACCCGAAACTTGCCTCCGTCTTCTAATAAAGATGATCTGCACAAACGCATCCACGCAGCTGTGGTCGCCAAGCTGGGAAATTCTGTTGATGCGAAACTGCTCGATGTCATCATCAA
>JBNKMO010000240.1:0-38814 GCA_050293165.1 Anaerolineales bacterium
TTATATATAAAAGGATGTTCTTATGCTCAAATACGTTTTGCTCGGCTTTCTCAACTATACACCCATGACCGGTTACGAACTCAAACAATTCATGGATGAGTCCACTGCCAACTTCTGGCATGCCAAACAGAGTCAGATCTACACCACGCTAAAAAAACTGGCAGAAGACGGGATGCTCGAATCGCATATTGAAGCACAGGATGGGCGTCCCGACCGCCGCGTTTACGAGATCACCGAAGCGGGACGGAACGACCTTAACCTTTGGCTTGCTCTGCCTGTAACTAATTTGGAATCGCGCAAAGAGAGTCTGCTCGTTAAACTCTTCTTTTCAGCCAATACCGATAAAGAGAAATTGCTCACCCAACTGCGTCTGCTGCGTGATATGCACCAACGCCAAATGGAGGAGTACAACACCGCTACGAGCGATTTCATCCAACAGATCGCCGAAGGGATGCCCCAACTCGCAAAAGATGCTGAACTCTGGGATGTCACCCGTCGCTTTGGCGTGCTCTACGAAGAGATGTACGTCCGCTGGCTGGATGAAACCATTGCCAAAGTAGAGAAGTTGTAAAGGGATCGGGGTGACAGTCACTTCCAAAGTGACTGTCACCTCTCTCTTTTTTGCCTGCTAGTATAAAAAATTATATATAATCAATTACTCTAAGGAGAAAACCAAATGCCTGAACCAAGCTTGTCAAAATCAGCAAAAAAGACACATCACCGTGATGCCAATTTTTATTACACCCACTTGTGCATGGCACTATCTCTCTTTGCGCTTTGGGGCTATATCCAAACAGCAAAGCAGTATTTACTCTTTTTCACCGTTTTGGCCTTTTATGGTGTGCTTTGCTTTGCTTTTTCACGCATTACCGACTTGATTCGGGAGAAATAAAATGTCTACAGAAAAATTTGATGTCGTTGTCATTGGCGCAGGTTTGGGCGGGTTATCCTCCGCTGCCTACCTCGCCAAAGCTGGGAAAAAGGTGCTGGTGCTTGAGCATCACAGCGTGCCGGGTGGATACGCCCACGAGTTTCGGCGTGGCAAATATCGCTTTGAAGTGGCGCTGCACGCGATTGATGGTGTCGCTCCTGGCGGGTGGGCGTACCCCGTTCTGAAAGAGTTGGGCGTGACCGATGCTGTCCACTTTCATCGTATGGACCCTTTTTACACAGTCCAATATCCCGAATACGAAGTCACCGCTCACGCCGACCCCGTCGCTTACGAAGCCGAGTTGATCCGCCATTTCCCGCATGAGAAAGACGGCATCCGTGAGATGATCGCCGAGATGATCGAAATCTACTGGCAGGTGCGCCGTTTTGGTGAAGATGCCAAGCTCGGCACACGCCCGCCAATGGAAGAGATGCCGCTCAAATACGGCAAGATGCTCTCGGTCATGTCAATCAGTTGGGCCGATTTTATGGCGCAGTTTATCAGCGATGAAAAGCTCAAGACTGTTTTTTCAACTATTTGGGGGTATTACGGTTTGCCGCCCAAACAACTGAATGCAGCGACCTTCATCTTCCCATGGGTGAGTTATCATCTCTTCGGGGCCTATTATCCCGCAGGTGGGAGCATGGCAATGAGTCGCGCGATCGAAGCCTTTATCCATGCACATGGCGGCGAGATTCGCTATAAGCAAACCGTGAATAAGATCGAGATCAAAGACGGTAAAGCTGTCGCTGTGGAAACGGAAAAAGGTTTGAGAGTAGAAGCTGACGTTGTGGTGAGCAATGCCAACGCACCGGATACGCTGCTCAAATTTGTAGGGCGGGAAAATCTTCCTGCGCAGTATCAAGCCCAAATTGAGTCCGCTCCGGCAGCTATTTCCAATTTGGTCGTTTATCTCGGCCTGGATCGTGACCTGAAAGCCGAAGGCTGGGAACATCACGAAATCTTCGTCAGCGATAGCTATGATATTGATGCCGATTATCAGGCGGCGCTGGCGGGCGAGTTTCAGAAATCTGGCATGTCGATCACGCATTACGATCAGGCTGATCCCGGTTGCTCGCCAGAAGGTGGATCGGTGCTGGGTATCTTCTCGCTGGCGCATTGGGACAGCTTCGATCAGTGGGGCACTGGAGGAAATCTTGAGAGCTATGGGAAAAACCCGCAGTATCTTGAGCTAAAGGAAGCCGCTGCCCAGGAACTGATCGACCGTGCTGAGAAGTTGATCCCAGATTTGAAAAAGATGATTAAATACAAGGAAGTTGGCACGCCGCTGACGAACTGGCGTTACAGCCGCAACGTGGGCGGCAGCATCTATGGCACGGAGCAGTCGGTGGAGAATATGTATTTCAACCGTCTGAACGCTGCCACGCCGATTGAGAATCTCTTTTTGGCTGGCGCATGGACCTTTGCTGGCGGGATGAGCGCTGCCTTGATGTCGGGGCGTGAGACAGCTTCTCGTGTGCGTGGTTATTTGGATGGGACGGAGGTAATTTTGATGACAGATGCAGGGATTAGTGGATCAGAGGTTAGTGAATTAGGAATCAGTGAATCGGAAATCAGTAAGGCAGGAGGAGACAGTGGTCAGTTGTCGGTGGGGCAGCTTTCCGCTGTGACGCTCAAAGCGGCTGGCTCGGGGCGGGAGATCGCGCTGAATGCCATCGGGGTGCCCGCCATGCTACTCTTCCACACCCAGGAAACAGCCGAGCAGGCGGCGAAGGTCAATACTACCATCCGTGACGTAGAGCGGTTCACCAAAGCCGAAAATCTCTTCATCGCCAATGTTGTTGATCTGCATGGTATCCCGAAGCTCTTCCGCAATTTTGCCGAGCGTGCGATGAAAAGCTCCTACGAAGAAGCCGCTGCCGCCCTGCCTGCAGACTATGCTCCTGAAGACTATGTCATCATTCTGCCCGATTGGGATGGCAGTGTGACCAAATCCGCCGGGCTGGAGAAGGTCAATGAGCTGGTTGGTGTGGTTGTGCTCGATGCCGAAGGAAATATGCAAGGCGTTTTCCGTGGCGAAACGGCGGTCGGGCAGGCGTTGCAAGTGTTGGAAAAAATGGCTTAATATCGAAAAGACCTGACAGGTTTTTAAACCCTGTCAGGTCTTTATGGAGATACTATGGAAAACATCATCAACTGGTTTATTCTCACCTGCTGGCTCTACTGGCTGATCTTCTATTGGCGTGGTGGGACAAAAATTGCCAGCGATATTCAGCATTCACTGGCTGACGGCACATCCCGACTCGATACCGCTGCCCTGCTTGCTATTCTGGCTTCAAATCTTGTTCTCGTGGGGACAGGCTTCGCCCTTGTATTCGGCTGGGTTGCTGCCCCCCAACTTCTGCCCAATCTAATCATCGGGGCATTACTCACACTTACTGGCATGGTCGGCACCTTCTATTGCCGTTCCTATCTTGGGCATCTCTGGGCTGCAGATGTGACCTTGCAAGATGGTCATCATGTCGTCGATAGTGGTCCCTACGGTGTTGTCCGCCATCCCATCTATACTACCGTACTGGTCATGTATCTTGGCACCACCCTCGCCTTTTTGACATGCTGGACAGCTCTCGCTTATGTCGTCATCCTTGTGGCGCATGTCGTCAAGACTGGCGTTGAAGACCAATTTCTTGAAAAAGAATTGGCTGGATATGCTGTCTACCAGCAAAAAGTACGCTATCGTTTAATTCCCCTCGTGTGGTGATGATGAAACTCTCTAGAAAACTTCTCCTTTCCGTCCTCTCTGGCATTTTGCTAACTCTCTCCATGCCTGGATTTGATATTCCCTATCTCGGATGGATCGCCCTCGTGCCTTTGCTCGTGGCGATAGGCATTTCTCCACTCAAAGAACATTACGTCATCGCTCTCCCTTTTGGCTTGATTCTGTCCATTGGCGTGCATAACTGGTATCCGAATATCTTCCCGCCAATTTTGGGCTACTTCCTGATCATCGCTGTAGGCTCTTTTTATGCAGGCATTATCCAACTTGGGGGCTGGCTGCAATCTCGTTTATCAGGCTGGATGAAGTTGCTGGCAATGCCTGTTGCTTGGTCGGCGATTGAGTTTGTCAAGTTCATCGCTCCCGTCGTTGAAGATTGGTGGTTTGTGCTGCTCGCTAAAAGCGCCTGGCGTTTCCCCGCCGCCTTGCAGATTTTGGGCATCACGGGTTTTCCGGGCTTGAGCTTTTTGCTTATGTTGGCGAATGTGGCAATTGCGGGATTAGTGATTAGTCGATTAGGGATCAGGAATCAGGAAATAAATGATTTTGCGAGGCAGTTTCACCGCCGAAGCAATCTTTTTGCTTTATTACTCGTTGCCTTTGTGCTGATTTGGGGCAAGCTGTCAATAGGCGAGCCTCGTAACACTTTCTCCATCGCCGCCCTAACCGACCTTGTCAATCAAGACCCTGTCATCATGGCGACGGGCGAATTTGATGGAACGAAAGCAAACACGCCCGAAACATCCCAAGCCATCTTTGATCTTGATGCCGAACTAACCCGCTCCGTTGCTGACCAGCATCCCGACTTTATCGTTTGGTCGGAGAACGAATTTGCCGACGCGGATGATGCGCACTTCATCGACCAACTCAAGGATTTGGCGGTCGAAGTGGATAGTTACATCGTCACCGACGTGGTTTGGCAGACAGAAATGGGGATGCATGATACTGCTCTAATGGTATCCCCTTCGGGCGAGGAAGTCGGGCGGCGAGCCAAGATCAATATCACATCCGGTGAAGGGAATGCGGGATTCAGCCCGGGGCCACGGGCGTATCCGTTTTTTTCATCCCCATATGGAAAAGTGGGGTTAGCGGTCTGCTGGGATAGGCATCGACTTTTCATCGTCCGAGAACTGGCTCGTAGCGGCGCCGATATTATGCTGCTGACCGTCGATGACGATTTCAATGCCAATACGACTTTCCCGCCTTTTCACGCATCGGATGGTGTTTTCCGGGCTGCTGAAAATCGCGTGGCGATGGGCTTGGGCACTACGAGCGGCATCTCGCTGGTGATTGACCCATACGGAAGAATTACCGCCGAAGGAGAAATTAACGAGCGCGGTGTGATCGTTGGCGAGACGTTTACTGTGGACGGGCAAACGCTTTACACTTGCTTCGGTGATTGGTTTGGCTGGTTAATGGTCTTGATGTTGGTTGGGCTGCTGATTTCTTCAAAAACTCGTTAGAATAGCGGGGACAAATGGGAGGTTTAAATGAACTCAACAGCAAGTATTATTATCACAGCCGCAGTGTTGAATTTGGAAAGGAGGTCCCCAGTCACAGAGCTGAAGAAGCGGTAAGACGTATCAACGATCTCCCCGACCTACAGGAAGCATGAGTTTCTCTATGACCATAACTATGGCATTTCTAATTGTCGCCATGTCCTTTTCTAATTGTCGTTGACAACTTCCCCCTTTGAAACAGGGCATTAATAGGCAGGTAAAGCAGTATCACTACATTCATTAGATAGAAAAGAGCGCGTACTCCGAGTGCGACTACAGACGCTTCTGCTTGATTGATGCCAAAAAGACCGTATAAATAGACTAAAGTCACTTCGGATATACCCAGCCCGCCCAAGACCTGAATCGGTACGAAGGAGACCAATTGCATTAGAGCTATTATATAGACAGACTCCCAGATACTAATAGGAAGGTTAAAAGCGCCGACAATGGTGTAACCTTCTATCATTGTCACAGTCATATAGATCAATGACACTAACCCACTTGTTCGTAACATGGCAAAGATCTTGACTTGTTCTTCTTGAGCTAGCGAGCGAAGCATTTCTAATCCACGTTGGACCAAAGAGATGCGTTCAAGTTTGAGCCAAGCCAATATATGAGTTACTAGATTTACAAAACCTTCCCGCCACAAAATAGTGATTAGAAATATTCCCAAGCCGAAAATCATACCAATAATCAGTAAGATAGTCAGCCATTTTAATGATTGGATGCGGGCCCAAACCATTGCTGCAGAAAACCCTAAATACAAGCAGATTGCCAATAAATCGCCAAATTTAACAATTACAAACGTTGCTCCTGAGCGAGTTAATTTCACATTTTGCTCAGTTTTTAGCATCGTCATATAAGAGGTAATTCCCACGCTGTTGGAAATGAAATTTGAAATCACATTTTGCCAGATAACGACAGTAAGTATATCTCGGTATCGAGTGTTGCCAATTAGGACATAATATTGAAAGGCTTTTATAAAAATAAGTAGAGAAAAAAGTACTGCTCTAGCGGCAACCCATGCCCATGATATGCGTTCATTTAGCGAAAACATATAGGAAATATCTGTTTTCTTTATAACAAATATGACCAAGCCAATAGCGAGTAAAAATTTAATCGTGTTCCAGGATATTACTTTTTCAAATCTCTTTTTCATATTTATGTGTCTGGGTTTACGTAGTCAATTTATCAGGTGTCTTGATATTTTTTATGAAACGGGCAGGAACTCCCCCAACAACAGAATAAGCAGGAATATCCTGTGTAACAACCGCGCCCGAGGCGATGACAGCACCATCCCCAACAGTTACTCCGCCTAAAACAATTGCCCCTGATCCTACCCATACATCTCGCCCTAGGTAAATCGACTTGCCAATAATTGCCTTTTGCCTATCAATACCAAATACGCCAGTGTCGTGAGAACCTGTAAGTAACATAACCCGGTGACCGAAAAATGTTCCGTCGCCAATATGTACTTCAGCGCTTACAGCATTAATCAGTACGTCATGTAGTTTTATATGATTTCCAATAAAAACTTTTCTCCCACCAAAAATGACCATATTGGCTCTAAAGTCAACATCATAACCTACCTGTGTTGTGCGCGTGAGTAAAAGTAAGCGACGAGTCGCTTTCCAAGGAAAAACATAATAGCTAATATGCCAAAATAACTTTGTTAGCAGCTTATATATGCTAATAAAAAGAGTTGTCATTTTTAATTATTTTTTCGTCCGATAATCAAGAAGCCGAGTAAAAAGGTTGTTTTTGCACTATAGAGAATTTTTGAAAGCTTGACACGTGAGCCAGCACCATGGTTTACCAAAAAAGATGGCACCAATTTACCTAAGATTGACATCAAATGGGCAGCTATTCCTATTACAAAGCCAGATACGGGGTAAATCTTCTCAATTTTTAAACCTGCATCCAAATAAACTTGGCCGACTGTTCTGGGCGTGGTAAAAAAACTATGAGTGTAATCCCCATTCCAAAAATGCAACCCCCAGTTCATGGCATTGGGGACACGATGACAAATTATCCCCCCAGGTTTTACAACTCTGGACATTTCTTCAACTAGAGAAAACGCCGTACTAAAATCAGGCATATGTTCTAATACATTTGACGCAAAAACAATATCAAATGTATTATCTGCTACAGGGAGCGGCGGTACCATTGAAAAAATACGCTTTGCATCAGGTAAATCCTGAAGCATTGTCCAAGAAATATCTACACAGGTATAATCTAGTTTTTCTTTTTGGACACTAAGCATAAATGGGCCTCGTCCAGGTCCAATTTCAAGCACTGAAAGAGCGTCTTTTTTTTGTGCCCGTATTTTGTTAAAAACATTTTGAGCTTCCGTATTTGCTATCTTTGTTCCTAAAACACTTGGTTTGTTCAATGAAAAATTGTCGTAAAATGGCATAGTCACTATCCTGGAGAATTCAGTATGAGAAAAACACGTATAGCCATATCAGCTAGAGGATTAAACGCAGCTTTTAGTGGTCCAAAATCCTATATTGATGGGTTTACACGCGCATTCAGTAAAATTGCTGGTCAGCACGATGTTTATGTATACTACAATACGCCCAAATTGATAGGTAGCTATCCAGAAACTCAAGAGCGGGTACTGCCTGTAACGCACAATCTAATTTGGGACCATCTAGTATTACCACGAGCGCTACAAAAAGACAAGATTGATATTGCCATATTTCCTAAAGGGACAATTCCTCTCATTTGTTCTGCTAAAAGCATTGCTATCATGCTTGACTTGGGGTACTTTTACCCAAAATTGAATGCTTACAGACCCTTGGATACACTCTATATGAAGATGGGAATGCGTTTTGCGGCAAAACATGCATCAGGTGTGTTTTCTATTTCTGAATACACAGCCAAAGACGTAATCAACATCCTCCATGCAGCACCCCAAAAAGTTCACAATATCTATGCAGGGGTGGATAAATATCGTCTTATAAGAGATCAATCTGTTTTGGAAGCGGTCAAAAAGAAATATCAACTTCAACCCCCTTTTATCTTTTACCCGACCTCCATATCGCCGAGAAAAAACATCGACCGAACGCTAGATGCGTTCGAGAAAATTCAAGATCAAATACCCCATCACCTCTACTTTACAGGTAAGTTGAGTTGGAATAGCAGACATACTCAGAAAAGGTTGGATGGAAATATCAGTCAAAGAGTGCACCTTTTGGGCAGTGTCCCTCCAGAAGACATGCCTGCTCTTTACAGTCTCTCGGCCTTTACCATTTACCCGTCGCTCTTTGAAGGCTTTGGTTTGCCTGTTGTTGAAGCCTTTCTATGCGAATCTGCGGTGCTAACATCTAACGAAACATCATTACCGGAAGTTGCAGGGGACGCCGCGTTGGTTGTTTCCGCGTATAGCATCGATGATATTGCTCACGGCATTTATCGTTTAGCAACGGATGACATATTACGTCAGGAATTAATTGAAAAAGGGAAAAAACAGGCAAAGAAATTCACTTGGGAAAATACTGCTCAAGCAGCGTTGGATTGGATTGATGCAAATTTATAGGGGGGAAGGGAAGAATATAGATATCTATGTCTCTCAAAATCTTTTGGATTGCTTATAGGAAAAAGGAGCGAGGGAAATATGCCTGTGTTATCCTTTGCCCCTTCTCATAGAAGGAGTTTGATATGGATCCCTTAGCAAGCATCATTATCACCGCAGCATTGATTTTCTACTCCATTGGCGTTTGGAGTGAACGCATTTCTGGTGAACTCAAGCAATGGCATTTGACGTTTTTCGTTTTGGGTTTGATCTGCGATACTTGGGGAACCGGCATGATGTTTGACTTTGCTGGTGGAATGAGTTTTGATGTGCATGGTATCACAGGGACCATTGCGATTGTATTGATGTTTATTCATGCTTTGTGGGCGTATCTTGTCCTACGCAAGAACGATGAAAAAGCGATCAAGAGCTTCCATAAATTTAGTCTGCTGGTTTGGTTCATTTGGCTAATCCCCTACTTTAGCCCGATGTTTTTAGCGATGGCGACTGGATAATGGATAAAAAACTCCCCGTTTCATTGAAGGAAGCGGGGAGTTTTAGTTACAGTAGCTTGCAAACTTTTTTATTCTTGTAAATATTGCAAGGCCTGTACCAATATTTGGTCAAAATCGTCAGGGAAATCGTGAGCAATAGCAGGGGAAATGACAAGTTTACAATCCATTCCTTTGGATACCAATAATTCATGCAAGGCTTTGATATTTTCCAGGCTTGGGTCATTCTCGCCCACAAGGAAATAGCCGCGCTTCTCGGTGAAGGTTTTGTCATTTTCAATCAGCGGAAGCCACTTTTCTGTATCGGCGATGAAGGGGCCTCCCGGATTCACGGCTATAAAACCGGAAACGGGAATGCTATTCATCAAGGTTTGCCAGATCGCCATTTCGCCACCCTTCGAGAAACCACCGATGACGACTTTCTTGGAAGCAATCGAGTACTTCTCACCTAATTGCTTGAAGTGTTCTTCGATTTCTCTGCCACCTAACTCGAGGTCGTTCCAAACATAGGCATTTGGACCAAATATCTGCGATGATTGGAGCAATACCGTCAACCAACCTTGCTCAACAGCACTTTGCCAGAATTCTACGGAGTTTTCTGCATTTTGAGTATTGCCATGCAAGGCCAGTAAAAGTGGCAGGGCCTCATCTCTTTTTTCTGGCAAAGGGAGGGGCATAGCAAGCGGTTTTGTCTTAGCTTGAACAGCTAACCGTCTGGCCTCGCATGATTCGACAAGGTCGTTGAATTTTGGTAGGTCTTGCAGGATTTTCAGGTCATCATCTGATTTTAGATATTCCTTGCTCCACCAAAAACCTGCATCAAAAGAATCTTGAAGTATTTCTATGGCCAAATCAGGTTTGTCGACCAAGGCCGCCATACAATAACGCCAATTGTAAATGAGCATGGCTTGGTCAGGAAAAGCTGGGGCAACCTCTGTGAGTAGATCGTAAGCAGCTTGAAATGCCTCGGCTTCAAAATAGCCATTACATTTTTCTGCAATCTCATCGAAAGATAAGTTTTCTGCCATCTTCGTACTCCTTTTTTATGGGCTAACTTTAGTTTAGTGGCTTATAGTTTAAAAAAATCACGACTTCCCTTTTTCAGTTTTAGTCATCAGCCCGCAGTAGACGTCTTTGCTCCAGAATTGCATTCGGTGAAAAGAGTCGAATATTCTCTTCAATTTTCTCTAACTGCGTCTCAACCATTTCATGCGGAACTCCATCGGGTGCATAAGCAACGTAAAGGACGTGAGATGTCTCTGGCGAAATATAAGAACGGTTATCCTGCCCATAGAGTATCGAGCAACTAACGCCATCAGCATCTCTCATGATCATATCGCCCGTGCGGATGGGCTTGCTCTCACCATTTAGTTGCGTGATGGAATCTCCCTCTTTTGAGACATCCATAATAATTGGCTTCTGTAATTTTGCTACATCATGCCCTGCTGTCAGGATGAATGTCTCGACTTCTGCTGCGAAATTTGCATCAACCAAAGGAGACATATTTGGTAAATTTCTCCCTTTCTGCGCAATTGATTCGACCTGAAGTTGAACATGATACGTTTTCTTGAAACGGCTATAGTAACTTTTATAGGCAGCCATGATCGGGAGAGCAACTAACTGCTGACGAGTAAATTTGCCATATTTTTCTCTCAGCATCATCTCCACGTTTCTTTTGCGGCTATCTAGTGGAGGGCACTTTTGTGTGTTATCCACGTCCGATACTTCCAGCAAACCTATTACCGCCCCGGGATGCATCGCCTTCCACTCTTCTGTCCCTGAAATAAAAATCATAGTAGCTCCTATCCACTCAATATTAGCGCAGGAATTATAGTTTATTTGGTCTGTTTTTTTACTGCCATCAATATAAAAATATCCCGCCTTGTATGCATCGGGCAGGATTTTCTTCTGTAATGTAAAGGCCTCTCGTTTTTTCGAGAGGCCTTTAGTTTTCTAATCCCTGTGTGCCGTCCTGAATGATCTTGCGGTGTTTGGCTAGTTTTCGCTCCAATTCATCACTGAAGAATCGCACCTGTTC
Organism: Anaerolineales bacterium; assembly: GCA_050293165.1. GTDB lineage: Bacteria > Chloroflexota > Anaerolineae > Anaerolineales > Villigracilaceae > Desulfolinea. The sequence goes on from JBNKMO010000240.1 coordinate 11,235, forward strand.
CATATATTTCTCGGCTCGTTCTGTGTCCCCCTCTTGTGCATAGATGCTCGAAAGCTCCTGATAACATTGTGCCATTTCCGCGATTTGGTCATTTTCTTCTGCGAGAACGAGAGCCTGTAAATAATAGGACTTGGCTTTGTTCACCTCATCGCGCTTGAGGGAGAGGCGTCCCCACTCCATGATCACAAAGACGTGATAGGTATGCGTATACTCCAGCACTTCGCCATTTGAAAAGGCGGCCAATAGATGTTCTTCGGCTTCATCAAGAAGGGATAGGTCGATCGCGATTTGTGCGGCGGTGCAGTGAATATTCAGCAGGTCAGATTTTCGTTTTCGTTCTTGGGCAAGCCCTCGCGTTTTCAGAATTTGTTCATACGCTTCTTCCAGATTGCCTTTTTGATACAGGGTCATCGCGATGTTATTGCCCGCACGCAGGATGCCATCAATATCGTTTTCGACTCTGAAGATGTCCATCGCTTTGTGATGCGCTGCGAATGCTTTCTCGTATTCACCCATAATGCCGTAAGCATTGGCGGTTATGTCGAGCGCCCAAGCTTTTTCGATAACGAGACCAAGCGCTTCGGCAAGGTTCAGTGTTTTCTGCGCATTTTTAAGGGCGGTCTCAAATCCGCCGAGGAAAAAGCTGTTGTTGGCTAAGATCAACCAAATATGGAGTGTCGTTTTTGTATGCGGACTGCCTGCAAGCATCTTTAGGGCGCTCAAGCATTGTCGCGTGGTCTCGTGCAGTTGGCCTGTTTGCATGTAAAAGAAAGCGAGAGCTACCGCTGCGGCAGCACTCCCCTCGATGTATGGAGATGCTTCAAAGTCACCGCTCTGCGCCAGGGTCGCGGCTTTGCGGGCGTATCTTCTTGAACGCTCGGGATAGATCATGCGCAATTCCCACGCTAAGGTGGCGAGCGTATCGATTTCCATTTCCTGAGATGTTGGATTCTCAAGAAGGGATTCCAGTTTCTGTATCACGCTGCGGTTGCGGCTTATGCTTTCCATATCATCTGTTGTTTTGTTAGATTTCCCGCTAGTATAGTTGAATGCTGAATTTGCGATAGGGGAAACAAGTACTTTATGATCTATTGGATCGTTCGAGCAGCAGCGAAAGGATGAAGGCTTCGCGCCGCGTCCAGCGTGGAATTGGGCTTGTTTCCGTTAGTATGCGCTTGTTCGCCTCGAGCGCTTTCTCGACATCCACCCAAACAGGCTGAAAACCCAACTCTTCTTCATAATCTTCCAGATTGAGCGCGCCCATTTTCCCGTCGATCTCACAGAAGTAATAATAAGAGACCTGCTTGTAGGTATCGAAATCCTCGTCGAAAGCATTTGCGTATTCGAGCGTTTTACCGAGTTCGCCTGTGACCTGTGTCAGCGTTGCGCCAGCCTCTTCCAAGAGTTCACGCTGCAAGGTTTTGAGATGTGGTTCACCAGCTTCGATACCCCCACCGGGAAACTTATAGTCTCCATTGACGGGCGAGTAGATCATGAGCAATTTATCTTCGCGGAAGATGATGCCGCGTACGGCCTCACGGAAGAAGGTTTTTCCTTTGGTATTGATCTGTTCATGTCGGTAGATGGTTGTGAGCAGTTTCATCGTCTAGGTGCCTCCTTTTGGGGTGGACGATTATAATAAACCTTCTGAGAAGGAATTGCCTATGAAAATGAGCATTTTTAAAGTTGGATGATTTTGCGAGGATGATGCACTTCCGACGAAGCAATCTCCTCGCGGAGTCATATTTGGAATTACAGTTATGAAATTGCACAACTTTATCTTTGGCACGGTCGTTCTTGCTGTTTTGGGGCTTATTTTTGCGTCCCTTTCGGTGAATGTCCCTTTCCAGAAATCGCTGACTTTTTCTGACGGGTATCAGCAGATTGTTGATCCCGATGGCAGAACCTGGGAAGTGCAGTTCGAGTATACGGCAAACTCTACCTTTTCGGGTGTTGTGCGCCACACATCCCGTTGGCATGATTCTGCTGCGCCCTTTATGTCGCATGATATTCTGGTTACGACGGGCGATTTTGCAAATCCAGACCTTGTTCGCACCTCGGTTTCCAACCATCATTTCCATTGGCGGTCTCAAGAACAAAAACCTTCCGGTACGATCAACCTGTTGCACATCTTTCCCGCAACCGAGGATATTTTCGATCAACTGCTCGAAATCAAGGAATGGGATCAGATCACCATCACTGGAAGAGAGATATTACGAATTAACCAATTTGATGCCGCTGGACAGGATCTCGGCTATTGGAAGGATACAGGCTGTAATAGCATTCTGGTCACTTCTGTGACGATTGATAAATCAACCCCATAAAAGGAAAACCTATGCCCGATACCGACGTTTTTATCATCTCCGCCGTACGCACCGCGATAGCCAAAGGCAGCCCGAAAGGTGCACTTTATCCCCTTGCTCCCGTTGACCTCGCCGCCCAAGTTATGGATGCTGCTGTTCGGCGTGCGGGCATTCAACCCCAACGTCTCGATGATGTAATCTGGGGCATCGTCACGCCCATCGGCGATCAGGGCGCAAACATGGCACGTCTTGCTGCGCTCAAGGCAGGTTTCCCCGTCCACGTGCCGGGCGTTAGTATCAACCGCATGTGCGGCTCCAGCCAGCAGGCGGTTCATTTTGCATCGCAAGCCATTCTCGCGGGCGACGCAAATCTCGTTCTCGCGGGCGGCACGGAGATGATGTCGCATCAAATGCTGGGTGCGGATTATCCCGCCGAGTGGCATCCCGATATGCCCGAACAGCTCGTCCATCAGGGCGTTAGCGCCGAGATGATGGCAGAAAAGTGGAACCTGACGCGCGATGAGCAGGATGACTTTGCGTATCGCTCTCACGAAAAAGCTGCCGCCGCGATGGACGCGGGTTACTTCGAGAGACAAATTCTTCCGATAACTCTCCCCGACGGAGAAATCTTCTCTGAAGACCAAGGCGTTCGCCGTCCTCCTGACCGTGAAAAGATGCGCGGATTGAAACCCGTTTTCAAAGACGATGGCAGCGTCACGGCTGGGAACGCATCCCAGATCAGCGACGGGGCCGCTGCGCTCTTACTAGCATCTGCTGATGCAGTCGGACGCTACAACTTGATGCCGCGTGCGCGCGTTCTGACTCGTGCGGTCGTCGGCACGGACCCGACTCTTGCTTTCGATGGCCCGATTTCTGCAACAAGGAAAGCACTCGAAATGACCCAAGGACTCACCCTGGCCGATATGGACGTGATCGAAATCAACGAAGCCTTCGCCAGCGTTGCACTGGCGTGGGCAAAAGAATTGGATGTCGATATGGAGAAGGTCAATCCCAACGGCGGCGCCATCGCGCATGGACATCCCCTCGGCGCGACAGGCGCGATCCTGATGACCAAACTCGTCCACGAACTCGAGCGCACGGGCGGACGTTTTGGTTTACAGACCATGTGCATTGGTCACGGCATGGCGATTGCGACGATTATCGAAAGGGTGTAAATTGTAGGGGCGGGTCTCAGACCCGCCCTTACCGTAAAATCATGCCTAAAATTTATATTGCCCTTGGCACCAATCTCGGCGACCGTCTCGCTAACCTGCGCGATGCCATCGACGCCCTTGCGCCCGATGTGACCGTTTTACGAGAATCGACCATCTACGAAACGCCGCCCTGGGGTTACACCGATCAACCTGCTTTTCTGAATATGGTCGTTGAAGCGGAAACAAGTCTACATCCACGAGCGTTACTGGCGTATCTCAAGAAACGGGAAGACGAATTGGGGCGTGTTAAAAACTTCCGGTATGGACCGCGTCATATCGACCTGGATATCCTTTTTTATGATGATCTCGTTCTGGATGAAGAAAATTTACAGATCCCGCACCCACGTTTGCATGAGCGCGCTTTTGTGCTTGTGCCGCTGGCGGATTTAGCGCCTGAGTTGGTACATCCTGCTTTAAGGCAGGATATTAGGACTCTGCTAAGTGCCTTGAATACCGATGAAATTAATCCTTTTTCGGTATAATCAATTTACACAAATCAAGTAGCTATTATAAGGAGACCCTCATGTCTGACCTAAAACCCCTGAACTGGAAAGCTGAACCTGGTATTGGATACACCGTGACACGCCGCGAAGATGGCGGGATGAATTATGTTTTCACCGATCTGACGCCCCCGACGGTGGCACACTGGAAAAAGTTTGCCGAAGAGCATCTCTTTGAAGCTGACCGCCTGACCCGTAACTTGTATGATCTGCGCGATGTACAGGATTTTCCCGAAGAAGCGATGCGCAGTGCCATCCGCCTGAATAGCGACCCCTCGGCGCGCAAAATTCGCCTGGCTGTGGTTGTTGCAAGCGAGGCCGTTGCCGATGGCATCCGCAAGGTTGCTGCTCTTGCTGATACGAACTTCGCTGCCGCTATCCATATTTACACCAGTGTCGAGGAAGCCGAAGCCTGGTTGGTGCAGCCGCTCGATCAATTTGCGTAAGTGAAACGTAAAACGTGAAGTGTGATGGATTTTACGTTTCACGCTTCACGTTTTAGATTTAATATGCTCCCTCTCAAAATCAATAATCAAACCATCTCGTGGGGTGAACGCACCTATGTGATGGGTATTCTCAACGCCACGCCCGATAGTTTTTCGGGTGATGGGCTTTTGCCCCCATCTGATTCCCCCCCTTTTTTCGAAGAAAATAGAGGAGGGGCTGCCCTTGTTCAGGCGTGGGAATTTGTCAAATTTGGGGCGGATATTCTCGATGTGGGCGGCGAGTCAACCCGTCCCGGCTCTGCGCCTGTGGATGCGGAGGAAGAGCTGCGGCGCGTGATCCCGATCATTCGTGCCATCTCGGAAGCGTTGCCGCAAACGCTCATCTCTGTGGATACGTACAAGGCTTCGGTGGCGAAGGCTGCGCTCGATGCAGGTGCTCACATCGTCAACGATGTCTGGGGGCTGCGCGCGGACCCGGAACTTGCTTCCGTTGTGGCGGCTGCGGGGTGCCCCGTAATTTTGATGCACAACCGCTCGAACCCGGCCAGCGTTGAAGTCCGTGAACAGTTGGGGAATGCCTATATCGGCGCAGAGTACGGGGATTTACTCGAAGAGATCAAAGCCGAATTGCTCGAATCGGTCAAGATCGCCGAGCAAGCCGGGGTTAAGCGTGAGTCGATTATCCTTGATCCGGGAATTGGTTTTGGGAAAACGGTTGCACAAAATCTGGAATTAAATAATCGGCTCGATGAAATCCGGGCGTTGGGCTATCCCGTTTTGCTGGGACCATCCAGAAAATCTTTCATCGGTTACACCCTCGACCTGCCCGCCGACCAGCGTGTGGAGGGGACAGCGGCTTCGGTCGCGGTCGGGATCGTGCGCGGCGCAGATATCATCCGCGTGCATGACGTCAAAGAAATGACGCGCATCGCGCGCATGACGGATGCTTTGGTGCGCTAATGGACGAAACCTATAACCGTAATTTATTCAAAAATGCAGAGATCGCGCTCAAAGACGGCGACAAGAATATGGCGCGCCGTTATCTGGAGCGTCTCTTTTTGTCTTCGCGTGATTACGACCAATTGGCGGACGGCTGGTTTTACATGAGTGAGATCAGCGATGACCCTGCTGAAAAACGCAAAGCCCTTGAGCAGGCACTTTCGTATCGCATGACTCACGCGCGTGCGCGCCGTGCACTGGCTGTCCTGGATGGCAGACTCAAAGAAGCTGATGTGATCAACCCGGATGCGATCCCTGCGCCGTTGACGGACGATGCCCAAGCCAATGCCGACCGTTTCATGTGCTCGAATTGCGGCGCGCGGATGAGCTTTGCCCCTGATGGGCAGACTTTGGTCTGCGATTTCTGCGCCAGCAGCGGGGATGCCATCGCTGAAGAAGGTGAACTGAGCGAAGAGCAGGATTTCTTTGGGGCAATGGCGACCTTGCGTGGACATAGTAAACCTGTCGCGCGCCAGATTTTCCACTGTGAAGGTTGTGGCGCAGAATTTATTTTGCCGCCCGATCAGATTTCGGCGAGTTGTGCTTATTGTGCATCCCCGCATGTGATCAGTCTTGAAGATACGCGTGAATTGCTTGACCCCGATGCGATTATTCCGCACGCGTTGAATCAGAAAGATACCGTTCAAGTTCTCGTTGAATGGGTCAAGGAAAATAATTTTGTGCCGCAAGGCAGAGTGCAGCCTCCGCGCGGATTTTATCTGCCGGTTTGGACTTTTGACTTTGCTGGCTTTATTTCCTATAGTGGACAGCATTATCAAGATGAAGATAATCCCTTTCAATCGCGTACGAAAAAACGTGTCCTGGTCACAGAACGCGGCGAATATCCCGTTTATATTGATGATCTTGTGCTGCCCGCCAACCATGAGCATCGCCAAATGGTCTTGAAGTTGATTGAGACCTACAATTTCAGGGAGTCAAAGCCTTATGATGCGCGTTATCTCGCTAACTGGGCCGCTGAAGCCTATGAGGTTGCGCTCGCTGACGCTTCGCTCGAAGCACGCAGCCGCGCTTATAAGTTCTACAAGAAAAAACTCCAACGCGATATGCGCGAGCTGATGAACTTGACAACATCCTCTGCGAATATGGCAATTGATTCCTACAAACTGCTTATGTTACCGGTTTGGATTACCACCTATCCCTATGGAGAGGATGAGTATCACGTGCTCATCAATGGGCAGAACGGTGCAGTGCATGGTCAGTTACCAAAGGATAATAAGAAAACAAATAAAAAGAACGGGGGAGTTTTGGGTTGGTTGGATGAGATTTTTTAGTCATCCTTTCTAGCCTACCCCTTCGGGCGGAGATGTCCGATATGACAGATGCGGGCATTGAGCGGAAAATCAATTCTTCGTCCTTCGTCGTTAAACCGAATATAATCATCCCATGTCTTCCACCCTCAACATCCTCCGCAATCGGCGACGACGCCGGAACGAACCAACAGCCCGCCTGCAAGCACAGGGGCGCGCGGCAGGATTCGGGTGTGCTTTCCTTCTGAGCCTTTCTCTGCTATTTTTGATTTTCTCCTTTGTTCTTTCCTATCGCAGCATCACCAACGATCTCCCTGAACCTGCTGAAATTGAAACCCTGCTCAACCCCCGCAATGGGAGTTTGCTTCAGCCCACGCGTGTTTACGCACGCGATGGCGAGACACTCATTCAAGTCTTCGCGCCCGAAGATGCGCCGCGCCGCTACATTCCGCTCAGTATCGAGAACCCGCAGCATCTCCCGATAAATCTCTGGCGGGCAACGCTTGCCCTGCGCGATCCTGATTTTTGGAATCATGCGGGTTACACACTCGCTGATTTGAGTAATCCTGAAATCCACCCAACGCTTACACAACAACTCGTTTTTGACCTCCTGCTTTGGGATGAGCCGCCCACGCTTCGCCGTGCTATCCGTGAGCGCCTGTTGGCAGCCCAACTGACTGAATTATATGGCCGTCAGCAAATCCTCGAGTGGTATCTTAACAGCGCCAATTTTGGTCACAACGCCTATGGCGCCGAATCTGCCGCGCAGCTTTATTTTGGCAAACCCGTTACCGAGCTGACGACATCTGAATCTGCGACGCTTGCGGCTGCCAGCCAAAGCCCTGCCTTCAACCCCATCGACGCGCCCACTGTTTCCTATCAACGCCGTCAGGAGACGCTCTACATCATGCAGGAACTGGATTTACTGGATGCAGACCAAGCGGATGCGGCGCGTCGCTCGCCTTTCAATTTGCCCTCATTTATTGAGCCGGATAACCCGGCCCGAGCCTTTACCCGTTTAATCCTCGCTCAACTGGAATCCATCTATCCCCGCGAGCGCATCGAGCGTGGCGGGTTGACGATCATCTCGACCCTCGATCTTGATCTGCAAGCGGATGCCTCCTGTGCGCTCGCTGCGCAAATTGCGCGCCTGAACAAACGTACCGTCAACGAGTGCGATGCCGCTCGTCTGTTATCAATTCTCCCAACGATGGATGCACTCGAAAATCCGCAAGCCAGCGCACTCGTGCTTGATCCGCAGACGGGCGAAATTCTGGCGGCGGTTGGCGAGACCAATCTGAACGCGGCATCCGCCAATTTGATGCCACACAGGGCCGGGTCGAGTGTGATGCCGTTCATCTATCTAACGGGATTCACGCGCGGGCTGAGTCCAGCATCGCTTTTATGGGATATTCCCAGCGAGACAGGCATCCAAAACTACGATGGTGATTTTCATGGCCCACTACGTCTGCGCACGGCGCTGGCGAACGATTATCGCGTGCCCGTGCAGGGTGTACTGGCGCAGATGGGCAGCGAAAATGTGACGCGTATTTCGCGCTCTTTTGGTTTGAATTTTGATGTGCTCGCTTTTGAAGATGCGCTCGTTTCACAATTGGATTTGGCGGCGGCGTACGGTGTTTTTGCTGCCGAAGGCGTGCTAAACGGGCAGCTTGTCGATGAGCGTTTGCAGCCCGTCAGTGTGCGCGAAGTGCGTGGCGCAGATGGCGAGCTTTGGCTCGATTGGACGACGCCGCAGTCGCAAGCGGTGGTGACGCCGCAGTTGGCCTACCTGATGACGGATGTACTGAGTGACGAGACCGCGCGCTGGGCGAGCCTTGGCACGCCGAATGCACTTGAGATCGGGCGACCCGTTGCCGCAAAGATCGGGCGTGTGCTGGACGGGCGCGAAGCGTGGACAGTGGGTGCAACCCCGCAGCGTGTAACGCTGGTCTGGCTGGGCGCAGATGCGGCCTTTTCGCCGAAAGCGGCGGCCGGGATTTGGCATGCTGTGATGATCCGCGCCAGCGAGGGCGTACCCGCTGATGGCTGGGATGCGCCCGTCGGGATTACCGAAGTGGGAGTCTGCGACCCATCCGGTTTACTGCCGACTGCCGATTGTCCGAATATCGTGCGTGAAGTTTTCCTGAACGGGTCGGAGCCGAGCCAATACGATAATTTGTATCGCACCTTTGAGATCAACCGTGAGACGGGTTATTTGGCGACAGTCTTCACACCGTTGGAATTGATCGAAGAACAGAAGTTTATGATCGTGCCTGCCGAAGCACGTGTCTGGGCGGATGGGGCTGGTTTGCCGATGCCGCCGACCGCTTATGATGCGATCCAATTACCTGCGCGCCTGCCGAATGCAACCATCACAAAACCGGAGATATTTGCGGATGTACAGGGTGAGTTTGCCATCATCGGTACGGCCGGAGGGGAAGATTTTAAATATTATCGTGTCTTGGTTGGGCAAGGGCTTAATCCCCAACGCTGGACGCAGATTGGGGATGATGTCTATAGTCCGATTCAGGATGGCGTGCTCGTATCCTGGGATGCCAGTGAATTGAGCGGTCTCTACGCTGTGCAGTTGATGGTCGTTCATCAGGATGATCGCATTGAGATGGCGACCACACAAATCAGTATCGACAACGAGGCGCCTATGGTGCGCGTGCTTTTCCCACAGGAAGGCGAAGAGATCGATTATGTGAAGAACCGTCAGATCGATTTGCAGGTGCAGGCAAACGACAATCTCGGCGTGGAGCGTGTCGAATACTATATTGACTTCAAACAGATCGGTGTGGCGACCGAAGCGCCCTTCGCGTGGACCTGGGCTACATCAGCCGGAAAGCACAGCCTGAAGGTGATCGTCTATGATCGGGCGGGGAACTCGGCGGAAGAGACGTTGGTGTTTAATGTGGTGAGATAGAATCGCCCCTCACCCCAGCCCTCTCCCCGAAGGGGAGAGGGAGCAGAGTCCCTTCTCCCTTGAGGGAGAAGGGGAGGATGAGGGTGAAAAGAAGGAATCTGAAATGGAACGAAAACTCAAAGTCGTTGCCATTCAAATGGATGCCAGCCCCGCGCCCAAAAGAGAGCGTTTAGAACGTGCAGAGAAACTCGTTGCAGGTGCGGCGAACGACGGCGCACAGTTCGTGCTTTTGCCTGAGTTATTCAATATTGGCTACGGTTACATCGACGAGAACTATGCCAACGCCGAAGCCATTGACGGGCAAACCGTCACCTGGCTGCGGGAGATGGCTGCCAAACATGGCATCCACCTTGGCGGCAGCCTGATGCTTTGGGATGAAGGTGACATTTACAACGCTCTGCTGCTCTTTGCTCCCGATGGGCGCATGTGGCGCTACGACAAGCAGTATCCCTGGGGCTGGGAGCGGGCCTATTTTCGTGGCAGGAAAAAGTCCGTTGTCGCGCACACAGACTTGGGGGACATCGGCATGTTGATCTGCTGGGATGTTTCGCATCCAAAGCTCTGGAAACAGTACGCAGGCAAGGTCGATTTTATGGCGGTCAGCAGCTGCCCTCCGGATGTTACCAATCCCAGTTATATGCTGCCCAAAGGCGGCAAGTTGACTCTCGACGATTTCGGTCCTCTTGGCAAGCTGCTCAAGGATACCGGTCGCTTGCTTTTTGGCGATATGGTCAATCAACAAACTGGCTGGCTGGGTGTCCCCACTGTGCAGACCGGCGGTAGCGGGCATATTCGTACGGCCGTTCCGCGCGCATTTCTGTCGTTTTTCTCCTATGCAGTTGCTGTGCCTACACTGATTAAATATCTGCCCCAGGCCAGCCAAATGGAACTGGAATGCGATTTTGTGCAGGGTAACAAAATTGTTGATAGGGATGGGATCGTCAAAAGCGAGTCGACACAAAGCGAAGGGGACAGCTATTCGCTCGCGGAGATCGACCTGCTACCGTCAAAAGAACAGCCGCGCGGCGACCAGCCCGGTTCCCTTTTACCGTGGCTGACGTATTTATCGTCGGATTTTACGCTGCCGTTGTTGATGCGTCCCGTCTATCGGCGTGCGGTGAAGAAGATATCAAACCGAAAATATGAAATATGACCTTCTAAGGGAGCTTCAGGTTTTCTTTGAAAGCACTGCTAATTTTAGATGCCTAACTTCTCAACCACGTCTATAATTTCATTGATTGCATCCTCTAAATAAGGTATCAAATTTCTTTGTTCTCTTTTGCTAAGGGGAATTGCCTTTTGCCCCGTTCTTTTATCATATGGGTGAACATTTGGTAATCTATTCCGCCTTTTGTGAGTTTTGTTTAATCCTGATTGCGTGCGAGGATATGCTTTTATAAAGGTTTGATTGTAAAGTAATCCTCCATAGTCTTTTAGTTGTCCTCCCTTAGAAAGAGATATCCAACCTATAGCCTTTTTTGCTCTTAAAAAGTTTTGAAATGCACGAAATACCACTTCATTAAATGTATCTTGATAACTTAGCCAAGACGAAAAGTGCGTATCAAAGTATTTATCAGAAAACTTCAGTTGCCTATAGGCATATTGATACTCTCCTTGGAGTAATTTTTTCCATTTGTCCCAATCACGAATGCTGTATCGCTTTTTCAACAAAATATTAACATCATCCCTTTTTGACACTAAATGCCCGCTTATCCCAGCCTCTTTGAAAACATGCTGTGCGACAACGGGAAATTGTTGCACGCTTTTATTAAAATTTGACAGCTTTACACCATGATTCAAGATTGGTTTTACTAAGCCAAGATAGCTATCAATGGAGGTTCTCGATAAATATTGTGTGCCTGCGTTTATCCCGCTGTTTGTTTTTAAATTCAAATATGGGGCTACAAAAGCTTGTATCAAAGAGCTGTTTTCATACATTATCCATTTTTGATAATTTCCCAAGCCTGAAACATCACATCTACACAAAAACACTTGGACACCGATTCTTGCTGCATTTTTTGTATTACCATTTTTGATTGTGTTAATAGCTTTTCTAACTAGTCTTTTCAAATCATTAACATTCCCCATTTTAGCCACAAGTTTCCATAATTCTCCCAAAACATAATCATAAGGGTAGTCATCTTCAATCATTTTTATAGCTAAATCAATTACATCTTTATCATAATTATAATTTTCAAGGAAAGTAATATAAGCATCGGTATGCTCTGGATAGTGATACCAAAGTGTAAGAATTATTTTTAGTATCTTAGGAGATGCTGGTGCACGAAAGAGAACATATCTAAACAAGGTTTTATCCAAAATAACATTAGATTTTGACAAGTCTATTGCCTTATCGATTCTTTGCTCTGCATTTCCCTGCTTAATTGTCCTAACTTTACCTGAATATGAATATTTTTTTATATCATGCAAGCCTATAACTAACTCTGAAGCATGTTGTACTTTTCGGAGGTTGGTTTTACTTGAGTTTGGAATTAGACCAATATCTTTACATAAAATATCCCAATCGACTAAAGCTTTCCGCACTTCAAGCTCGGATTTCCCTAGCAGAATCACATCATCGACATAGCGAAAATATTTATAGTTTTGCGACATCTTTTCGTCTATGCCTAACAATATTGTTTCTGCTAAAAAACCTGAAGCCATAGGGCCTTGCGGAATTCCATGTCTATGCTGTGTACTTTTTTGCCCCGAACTCCATACACTAAACCACTCCAATGCTTTATTGTATAAATCACTACTCTGTCTAGGGGCTAAAAACCTTAGTAACAAATCATGGGGGATAGAATCATAAAATGAAGATAAGTCCGATTTAACTATCCAAACATATCCGTTTGGAAATTCTCGCTGAATCATTCTTCTTTGTAAACTATAACCAATTGCCCAGTCTTCTAAAAAGAAAGGAGACGCCTTTTTCCCTAACTTATTACTAAAAACATATTTATTCTCAAGAATTGTCCTTCTACTCCTTATCTTTTCTGCAACTAAGTTTGTTATTGCTTGTAGAACTATCTGATCTTCAATATGCAATAAACTGAGTGGTCTTTGTAAGCCTGATGGTTTTGGTTTGTAAATACGAAGAGGAGGCTGTGGAACATAGACATTGTTTTTTATTCTTTGTCTTAAGTCTCGGATATTTTCATCGAGGCTTAATTCATAAGCTTCCAATAAAGAGCGAAAGAAATTTTTATAGCGAGCATCTTTAGATGCAACAATTCGTCGCCAAGCTAAATGTAAGTTGTTCTTAGTAATGAGAGAATTCAAACTCATAATATAAATATCCCGCAATTCAATTTTTCCCTGAACACCTAGTAGAAAAATTATACAACAAAAGACGACAGCCCCCACTGCCGTCTTCTTTCATCTTTTGTCTTTCCTCGCCCTACAAAATCCCCAACTCTCTGGCGCGGATGGCGGCCTGCGTGCGGTCGCGGGCGCCAATCTTTTGCAGGATGCTGGTGACGTAATTCTTGACCGTCCCCTCGGCGAGATAGAGCTGATCGGCGATCTCTTTGTTGGTGTGTCCTTGTGCCACAACTTTAAGTATCTCGATTTCACGCTCTGAAAGCGGATCGGGCAGGGTTTCGGAGATTTCTTTGGGCGCAGGTTTTAGCCGTGCAAATTCCGAGACAACTTTGCGTGCCACGGAGGGGGCGATCAGCGTGCCGCCGTTGGCGACGGTGCGAATGGCCTCTGCCAATTCTTTCCCCGAAACATCTTTCAGTAAGTAGCCTGATGCGCCTGCGCGCAATCCCTCGAAGATATATTCGTCGTCATCGAAAGTGGTCAGGATGAGGATGTTCGCTTCAGGCCAATCCGCTTTGATACGGCGGGTCGCTTCGACTCCGTTCAGGTTGGGCATGCGCACGTCCATCAGGACGATGTCGGGACCCATGTCTCGGTAGGCGGTGATGGCTTGCAGACCGTCTTCGGCTTCACCGGCGACGTCAAGGTCGGTTTCTAGTTCGATCAGGGTGCGCAGGCCGTCGCGCATCAGACGTTGATCGTCCACAAGCAGGACGCGGATCAGGTTAGGCATCATCATGGGGTTCCTCCGTAGAGAATAAAAGTCAGTTTTTTATCTTAGTGTCTATCCTAAAATTCTTTTGTAGTAACGGTTTTAGCCGTTCAAAGCGACTAAAGTCGCCACTACGAGGTGTTTTTAGGATGGATTGTTAGTCAAACACTCAGCCCCCCTGCCCCTCGCTTCGCTGGGGCATCCCCCCATTTTGCAAGCAAAATAGGGGGATAAGGAAAGGAAAGTATTTAAAATTTACCATCTTCTCCCCTAAATTCTGTGCTTTTGGAATTTGGGGGATGCGAAGCAGTTTCTTCACCAGATGTCCGAAGGACAGAGATGGCAGAAATAGTAAGATCAGTAAGGTTAAAAAAACTTTGTGCTCTCTGTGTCTCTGTGGTGATGGTTTTGTCGGTAAATTATTCAGGCAGCGGTAAACAGATACAGATCTGCGCACCACCTTCGGGATTGGCTTCAAGCTGCATCCTGCCGCCGAGTTGGGCAGCACGTTCCTGGATGCCTCGCAAGCCGAAGCCGAGTTTGTCGGCGTTGCCGGGCAAGCCGACGCCGTTATCGCGCAGGGTCAGGTTGATCTCGTCGTCTATGATGCCCAGTGTCATCCGCACTTGTGTTGCTTGTGCATGACGCTGAACATTGGTGAGGGCTTCCTGCGCGGCGCGATAGATGGCGACGCGATATTGGTTGGGGAAGTCCGGGAGTTTGTGGGCGAATGCCATTTCGACTTTGATGTCTGTCGCGCTTTGGAAGTTTTGCCCAAGGGCTTTGAGCGCGCTTTTCAGCGAGAGATCGCTCTGAAGGGGTTCGCGTAAGGTGGCGACGGCGCTGCGCAACTCGCTTAAACCAGCGCGCATCTGCTCTTTAACGGTAGCAACCATCTCCTCCGCGCGATCCGGATTCTCTTTGACGAGGCGTCCTGCGCCCTCGAGTTGGACAATCGCAACGGTCAGGCGATGTCCGAGTGTGTCGTGCATCTCACGCGCAAGGCGATTGCGCTCCTCTGCGACGGCAAGCTCTTCTGCCTGAGCGGCGTAGACTTGCAATTTTTCATGGGCCTCGCGCAGCTCCTGTAGCAGGGCTTGGCTTTCGTTGCGGGCTACTTCGGCGCGCGTTGTTGCGGAGGCGAAAACGCCAAAGAAGAGATAGCCCCCGGTATAGATCGGAGCGCTGTAGATGGCTGCTCGACCGCCTTCGAGCAGAAAAAGGGCACCCGTGGTGATGATGATAAAAAGTAATATCCAGAGATAGCCGCTGCGGCCGTGTAGCAGGGTGGTCGCTTCAGCGCTGAGCACAAAGAAAAGAATAATGACATATTGGTGGTGCGGGGGCAGTGCGAGCAGGCTAACGACGAGCACAGTCTGGATGCCGAGATAAATGCTGGAGGGCAAGGGGCTGTTGGCGAGCGCAAATTGGCGCACCGCAACAAAAAAGATAATCATGAAATAGAGACCGAGCGCGGTCCAGCGGTACTCATGTGTGGTGCTGAAATAATCGTAAAGGCTGGGGATGGCGACCGCGAGGGTGGTGACGCCGCCGCTCAGGTTGGTGAAGGTGAGCTGTTTCAGGAAGGGATAGCGCTCGATGAATTCTTTCATGAGAAGATGATACCTTAAATTGAAGGTGACTGTCACTTTTGAGAGTGACAGTCACCTCTTGTGTTTAGCGTTCGCGGATGGCGATGTTGCCAATACCCTGATCGACATGAATCTCGATCTGATTTTCAGCGTCTTCGTAGCCATTTGCCGTGTAGACGTTATCGTTCTGGCTGTAGCCGGACGGGATGCTGAACCCAGCGATGCCGCGGTCGACATAGATTTTGGCAGCAATGCCATCGGGAATGTAGATGACGATCTCGCCGACACCACCATCGACATTGAGTTTGATCTGCCCTTCATCAGGTAGCCTAATGGTGGTTTGCCCCACACCCCCGTCAACCTTGACATCGTACTCGCCACCAGGCAGTTTGACGGTCGTTTGTCCAACACCGATATTCAGATCAATTGCGCTGACTTGCAGTTCGCTTAGATCAAGATCAGATTCGCCCACACCGAGTGATATGCTCAGGTCGAGCGGGATTTCCGGGCTGAGTGCCAAATTCCATGATAGACGGGTATTCTTTTCGTTGAAGTTGAACGAACCGCCCGGTTCCCATTCGCTGTGCAGGTAGTAGTTGATTTTATCGCCAGTCATCTCGTAGCTTTCGAGAATGGTCTCACGTTCCACCGAGTAGATTGTGCCTACGATGAGATTCTTGCTGTCGTTGAGGGCTTCGACCTTCAACTGGCCGACGGATGAATCGATGCGTACTTCAGCAGATTCGGCACCGTCTAGGGGCTGTTCAATATCTTTCCCGATGACAACTTCGCCTGCCGCAGGGGAAACAAGTCCGGTCATGCCTTCAGCGCCGCCAGCGAGCCATAATCCGCCCACGAGCAGGGCAAGGGAGAGTGCCACGCCAAACATCGAGAGTAAGATGTTTTTGCGCCCGAGGAATATCTCAAGACCAATAGCGATGATGACAACAGGCCACAAGCGCCAAAGGGTCATCCACGCATCCCAACCAAGAAAGCCGAGATTGCTTGCCATGAAAATCGCGCCGATGCTGATGGTCATGGTAGGGCCAACGATGCCGCGATTTTGCACCATGTCGTTGATGCCGAGCAAGATCAGCAGCATCGGCCAGAATTTGAAGATATTGTTCCAGAGATCGTTGCCAAGCAAGCCCAGATTTTGGAAGAGGAAGGCTAAGCCTACGAGGATCAGAATTGCGGGCCAAAGAATATTGGTTCGATGGTTGTGATTGTTACTCATTAGAAACTCCTTCTTGCGAACGGCGGACGAGGATAACGCCGCCAGCGATGATCAAAAGTACGGGCCAAAGAATATCGAAATCGAGCCAGCGTAGCCAGTAGATATTCAGGTTTTCGATAAAGAGCAGCGAGCCAAGGGCGATCAATGCGCCGCCAATGATGACACCAGATTTGGGGTGTGGTTGGCGCACGGCTGCGGAGAACTCTTGTCCCATGTTCTGGGCGCGTTCGCCGAAGTTTTCGGTGGTGTCCTGAATGCTTTCTTTCCAGGTCAGGTCTTTGTTGACGGATGATTCGTCTGGGGTGACGATCCACAGGGCCAGGTAGGCGAGCACGCCGATGCCGCTGCCAAAAAACAAGATGACGAAGAAGAGACGCACGAGGGTCGTGTCGATGCCGAGGTAATTGCTCAACCCGCCACAGACGCCGCCGAGCATGCGGTCGCTTTCGCTTCGATAAAGTACGGTATTCATTGCATTCTCCTTTTGCCCTCACCCCCGCTTCGCTCCCCCTCTCCCGCAAGGCGGGAGAGGAAAATTCGAGTGGAACGAGAATGGGTGAGGGTGTTTTTGTTAGTTCTTGAAATTTTTGTAGATGACGTAGCCGCCAGCACCGATCAGCGCAAGGGGCCACAAGATATTGAAGATACCATCGAGCATGGGCATGGTCAGCACGCCGATCAGGGTCAGGATGCCGCCGGGAATAAAGCCCCATTTCAGGCGATTTTCGTAACCGGGTAAGACTGCCAGTAGTATGAAAGTCAATCCCAGTCCAATGAGGAAGAGCCCATCGGTTTGCCAGCTTGGGAATATCCCCCCGAGCACCGAGACCATTGCTATGGAGCTGAGTACGCCTGCGGGGATAACGGCCCACCAGAAATTGCGATTGGTGATGAAGATCAGCCAGAAGCTAAGCCCGATCCCGCCGAGGACGATGCCGCCGCCAAGCGCATTGCTTAGACGAGGGGCGACCATATCGAGTGCAATATTGAGTGTGATGGCAAGCAGGGTTGAGCCGGGGATGAGTGCCCACCAGTTGTTGCGATTGTTGGCGTAGACGTACAGGGATGTAATGCCCGCACCGCCGAGGATGGTGATCCAGAGGAGGTTGAGACCGCCGTGGAAGATACCGAGGTTTTCGAGCAGGAATAAGCCGCCTGCTGCAATCAGTACGATCCCAAAGACGATGCGCATATCAAAACGTTGTTTCATGTGATTTCCTTTCTTGTCTGCCGCGCCGCCTTTGTCCTTCTAGGATGGGGGCGAGTTGGCAAAATCCTTATCGAATACTCAGTGAGCCTGCGCCGAAGTCAGCGTTGATGTCGACTTTGTTGGCAGCCGTTTCGTAGTCGTCTGATTTGTAGTAGTCGCCGACACGCGGGAAGCGGGTGCGGTCGATGTCGATCGAGGAGAGGCCACTGTCCACATGGATGCGGGCGGCAACCCCTTCGGGGACTGTAAAGGCTACGGAGGCAGCGCCCCCGTCCAGGTCCACGTGCGTTTGCCCGGCGTTGGCGGGCAGGGTGATTTCGGTGTTGCTGGCGCCAGTCTCGACTTTTAGGTCGGTGACGCGGACATCCGTCAGATCAACTTGTGCATCGGATGCGCCCATCTCCAAGACGATTTGCCAGGCGATGTCTTTGTTGATACCGAAGTTCCAGTTGCGTGCGCCCCATGACCAAGGCATGATGACGTGGACGAAATCGTCGCTGCGCGGCTGGAGTTTGACTTTGGTAAAGTCGCCATCGCGGGTAACTTTTTCTTCAACGCTGCCGACAAAGCTGCCGCTGAGTAGTTCGTTTGCATTGGCAGCGCTATTGATGTGGAATTGTCCTGCGCCGAATGCAACGGTGAGTTTTGCTTTGGTTGCGCCTTCGAGCGGCAGAGAGAGTTCTTCGGTTTCGAGGGCTTCAGGCCCTTTGGTGGCTGCCCAGAGCGTCCAAACGCCCATGGCGATGATGAAGCTGGGCCAAACCAATTTCCAGACGTTGATGCTGAGGATGCCGAGATTGCTGAGCAGTAAGAGTGCGCCTGCGAGAATAAAGATGGTGCCCCAGAATGCGGATTTTGTTTTCATGTTGTGCTCCTTAGTCATCCAAAGTTTCGATGGTGGATTCTTCGTTCTCATCGCTTATGTCGACGGTGACATTTATCTTCGGGGCTTTGACTGCTTGGCGCTCATCACGATTGCCGAAAAGCGCTTTAGACATTGACCACAACCCTGCGATGACAAGGATGAGGGGCCAATATTGGATGATTTCTTTGGGTGCGCCGAGGAAGGAACCAAAGACAGCAAAGAAGATCATGCTTAGGAAGACAAGGATAAACCCGGCTTTGCTTGTGTCTTTTTGGCGGGTTTGCAGGCTGAAGAAGAGCAAACCCAAGCCGACGAAACCGGGGATGAGCGTCCAGGCGTATGCCCAGGTATCCCAGCGACCGGTGACGTTCTGGTAGTAGAGTAACCCGCCGATGCCGCCGACGATGAAGGCCGGGATGGAGAGGCCGGGGGTATTGGTCAGGACGCTGGCCAGCAGAAAGATGACGCCAACGCCGATCACGGATAGGGCCCATTGTCCGTGCGCCCAGGCTTCGAGTGTGGGGACGAATTGGACAGCCAGGAACCATGCGCCGAGCAGGATCAAGATCAAACCACCAGTGATATTTCCTTTTTTCATCAGATTTACTCCTTTAGATGATGTTTCGCTTTCAAGTGACCATACTATAGTAGGCGTAGGGTCATGTTTAACAGTGCTGGAGGTCATGTGCGGGGTCATGTTGGTATGTGACCGCCCTCATCTTAGCCTTCCCCCATACGGGAGCATAGATTAAAAACACAGGTCACGCTTAAAGCGTGACCTGTGGGGTGAGTTTATGATGGAAATGCTTTTGGGTGGATTTTTATCTTTCCCTATCCTAACCTTTTCCTTTTTGAAAAAAGGGGAAGCATCTCTAATTACTTTTGCGTTTTTTGAAAACTGAACGTTTAGCCACCCTACCGCTCGCTTCGCTCGTGCTTCCCCCCATTTGGCAAGCAAAATGGGGGGACAGAATAAACTTATCGTCTGGTCTCCCCCAAATTCCACGCTTTTGGCATTTGGGGGAGATGTCCGAAGGACAGAGGGGGCTAACTCACCACCGCCCCAGCGCCACCCCTGCGCCGATCCCCAACCGCAACCCACTCACCATCGATCAGGGCAACGACGTGAGTGCCGCCGAAGTACATATTCAGCCCGTCCCAGCGGTTTACTTGATAGCCCAAATGCTCCAGCGCCGCCGCGCGTTCTTCGGGAATGCCGCCTTCGAGTTGGAGTGTGCCTGCGCCAAAGTGAATGCGGGGGCGATGCACGGCTTCTTCGAGCGGCAGCCCAAAGTCGATCACGTTGACGACGGCTTGCAGGATCGCCGAGCGCAGGCGGCTGGAGCCGCCGCTGCCGAGCACCATTTGCGGGGCGCCATCTTTCAGCAACACGGTCGGGGACATCATCGTCGTCAGGCGCGTGCCGGGGGGCGTTTTGTGGAAGCCTTGCGGGTGCAAATCCGCTTCGCCGAGCATGTTGTTCATGTGGATGCCCGTCCCCGCAGGCAGGTAGCCCGCAAATTCGCCCGCCGTGGTCGTCACGCCGACAAAATTCCCCGCCGCATCCACCACACTAATATGCGTCGTATTATTCGGTGTTTTTGGGAAAAGCGGTTCGGATGGCGGCTGTGCCCCAGCCAGTATCTGCCCCAATTTTTCTTGATACGCCCGCACATGGTCGTCGCCGAGGAACCGCTCGATACGCTCCTGCTCCGAGCTGGGTACCGCATCCCAAACGGGACGGGCGGTATTGGTCAGGCGCATCGCTTCCGCCAACGCTCGGATATGGTCGTTGCCGATGTGTTCCATTGCTCCGAGATCAACAGATTCGAGCAACTTGAGCGTGAAGGCGATCAGCCCGCCGCCGCTGGAGGGCATGGCAGGGAAGAGCAGTTCGACGTCTCGGTAGGGGATGCGGATCGGGTCGAGGATGTTGACTTTGTAGTTGGCTAAATCTTCGGGGGTGATGAGGCCGCCGTGCGCGGCTTGGTCGGCGGCAATGGCTTGGGCAACGGTACCCTGTGTAAAGGAGAGCGGTCCGTTTGTAGCTATTTGGGTCAGGTCATTGGCGAGGGCGGGGAAGCGATTTTTCTCGCCAGTTTTCCAGTCTGTCCCATCCCGTTTTTTGAAAATTTGGTTGACTTCGGGCGTGGCTTCGAAGATGGGTTGGAGGAAGTCGAGCACGTATTCCTGGGAGGGGGAGAGTTCGACGCCGTTTTTTGCCATGCGGATGGCGGGGGCGACGAGGGCGCTGAGGGGGAGGGTGCCGTGTTCGGCGGCGAGGGCTGCCAAGCCGGGGACGATGCCTGGGACGGCGCTGCTGGCACGTCCGATGTAGAGTTCGTCTTGGGCGGGTCCGTAGTCGGAGGTGACGGGGTGGAAGTCCATGCTGGGGTGGGGCGGGGTGGAGGGCATGTCGACGAAGAAGTCGTAGACTTGGGCTTTGTTGGTGCGGATGTCGCCGATGAGGGCGATGCCGCCGCCGCCGATGCTGGTCATGGTCGCTTCGGCAACGAAGGAGGCAAATACGGCTGCGATGGCTGCGTCGATGGCGTTGCCGCCCTGTGCGAGGATTTCTTCTCCTGCTGCGATGGTTTGTTTGTCTCCGCCTGCGATGATGCCTTTCATGGGGTGCTCCTTGTTTTTAACGCGAATGACGCGAATGTGCGAATGGTGCGAATTTTTGTTTGGTGTGGGGTGGTGAGACTTCCGAAGTTTTGGAGACTTTGGATGTCTGGTTGGGATAGTATACCGCTTTGGAAAGAGCCGTATAATAAAGAAACCCCAAAAAGGAGAACTTCTATGACACCAATCAAGTGCCCATCCTGTGGCCAAACAGACAATATTATTTCTCTAGAAGATGCAATGTATAAACGTCCTGCTATTCATAAAAGATTTAGCCGACAACTATCTTTGAATTCATTTGGTATATCTTTATTAGAGTTTTTGGTATCTGCAAAACATAAGGGAATGACGTTTATGTTCTTTGTCATTTTTTTGCCTTTGGGGTTTTTAATGGCTGTTTACTCTAATGTGTCAGCCAACCTGACTGATAGCCTTCCGCTTCCTGTTTGGGTAGTGCTAGTTTTCTTGATGATTCTCATCATCATTTTTTCTTTTTATATTGCAGAAAAAATCAATAAGTTTCTGTATCCTAAAATAGCTAAAATGAAAATAGACAAAATTTTCGATGCGAAACCCAGATTGCAAACTGAAGTTTTTGTCTGTCAATCGGAAAACCTAATGTTTAATGTAGTTACTGGTGAATATAGTAAATCAATTGATGTTAAGAAAATTCTACGCCGTCCAAGAAAGAAAGGTGACGTATGAAATCACTCTGGCTTGAAGACCGCACGGGGATAAATCCGCCGTGCTACAAAGCCAAAGCCGACTGAAGTCGGCTGCTACGAGAGTCCGCTTTAGCGGGCTTGGGCTTTGTAGCGTGGACGTTCACGTCCATGCGGCGCTGGAAGATCAAGACATCCACAGATGGATGTCTTTTTTCGTGTCCCTTCGTGGATGTCCTCTGATAGAATCCCCTGAAAACTACTCTCTGGAGTTCCCATGAAAACCCTCTGGCTAGAAAACGAAAAACTCACTTACCGCCCCGATCAGCCTGCCCCCGCTAAAGCGGGCGAAGCCCTGCGGGCATCTGCGGCACCGACCTTGAAATGGTCTAATTGGAGAAACCTATGAAAAAGCTCGTGCTCATTCTTACAACCTTTGCTTTATTACTCACTGCATGTAAACAAGAAGTAAGCGCAATCCCGACCGCTGCCGCAGAGAGTGTCTCAGCCGAAGCCATTTTTACGGCCGCAGCCATGACGGCCTTCGCACAGATCCCAACGGCAACGCTTGTCCCAACCGAGACCGCTACTCCTGTGCCAACAGCTACTGTAGCGCCAACGATAACACCGGTCGATACAGTCACGCCGCAAAACACTGCAACAAAGCAACCCTCGAGTCTGACGGCATTTGGTTGTTATGATGGCGCCTATGTCAGCGATGTCACCATCCCGGATGGTACGCTTTTTGATCCTGGAGATATATTTATCAAAACTTGGGAGATCAAAAACACAGGTGGCTGTGCGTGGGAAGCTGATTTTCAACTTATTTTTTCGAGCGGGGATCAAATGAATGGTACAGATCACGTCATTAATACAACAGTAGCCAGTGGCGCGACAGGCGTATTCTCTGTAGAACTGGTCGCGCCTGATACGCCTGGCTCATATGCTGGCTATTGGCGTTTAACCAATGCTGAAGGCACAATTTTTGGCGAAGCAGTTTACGTTGTCATCACCGTCGATGGCGAAGTTCCAACAGCAACCGCGACGCCATAAATTGGGTAAAGTAGAACGCTAAAAACAACGAATAATTCCCCTCTAAAAACTGGAGTTCCCATGAAATCACTCTGGCTTGAAGATCAAACCCTCAGCTGCCACGCCAAACGCCCCAAACCAAGCAACGCGGACGAAGCCCTCATCCGCGTGCGGCTGGCGGGCATCTGCGGCACCGACCTTGAAATGGTCAAGGGCTACTATCCTTTCACGGGCGTGCCCGGTCACGAATTTGTCGGCGAAGTCATCAAAGCGGATGATAAAAGCTGGATCGGCAAGCGCGTCGTCGGCGAGATCAACGTCACCTGCGGGGCCTGCGAACAATGTCTGAATGGACGTTCGACGCATTGCGAAAATCGGACGACGCTCGGTATCCACAATCGGGATGGGGTATTTGCGGAATACGTCACGCTCCCGACCCGTAACTTGCTACCGGTTCCCGACAGTCTGCCCGATGAGAAAGCGGTCTTCACCGAACTGGTCGCCGCCGCCGTAGAGATCACCGAAGAAGTCCACATCCGCCCGACGGACAGAGTACTCGTCATCGGCGCGGGGCGTTTTGGTCAGTTGATCGCCCAAGTCCTGCAACTGACCGGTGCCGATCTGTATGTCGTGGCGCGTCATCCCCGTCAACGCTGGCTGCTGACTGAGCGCGGAATCAATCTAATCGAGGAAGAAGACGTCCAGCCCTGGCGCTGGGATGTCGTTGTCGATGTCACGGGTTCGGCATCTGGCTTTTCTTTAGCGAGGCAAGCCATTCGTCCGCGCGGCACGTTGGTCATGAAATCGACGTATAAGGGCGATATGCAGGTCAACTTCTCGCAGATCGTTGTCGACGAGTTGACCATCACCGGCTCGCGCTGCGGTCCCTTTGCGCCCGCGCTGCGTCTGCTGGAAAAGAATTTGGTTGATCCGCTTGGTATGATCGCCGCAGAGTATCCGCTGGAGAAGGGTTTGGAAGCCTTCGAAAAAGCGGGCACGCGTGATGTGCTGAAAGTGTTGCTGCGACCTTAATCCAGTTCCTGAGCGGAGGCTGAGTAGCCCTGAACGAAGTGAAGGGTGTATCGAAGCCGCAGTCGAAGGACGGCGTAAACAGAGAAATCGCTCTTCGACTACGCATCTCACATTCGTTCGATGCTCCGCTCAGAGACTGTGTGCTCCGATATAAAAGGAGATGTGATGAAAAAAGTCAATTTGGCTGAAAAGTTTTCTCAGTTCGACACCTACTGGGCCCCCAAGATTGTCGGCGAGTTGAATGGGCAGCATGTCAAGCTCGTCAAGTTGCTGGGCGAGTTCCTGTGGCATCATCACGACCACGAAGATGAAATGTTCCTGGTTGTCAAAGGAAAGCTGCTGCTCAAGTTCAAAGATGAAGATGTTGAATTGAATGAAGGCGAGTTCTATATCATCCCATGCGGCGTGGAGCATCTGCCCGTCGCAGAAGAAGAAGTGCATGTACTTCTATTTGAGCCGATCAGTACGCTCAATACAGGGAATGAGATTTCAGAGAAAACCGTTAGTGACCTCGAAACGCTATAAGGAGAGCCATGTTCTCAAAAACTGCCCAATATTATGATCTGATCTACAGCTTCAAAGATTACGAAAAAGAAGCGGGCAAAATTACGGCACTTATCCAAAAAGAACATTCCGAAGCGAAAAGCATTCTGGATGTGGCTTGCGGCACAGCGGAACATGCCAAATATCTCGCGCAAGATTTTCAGATCGACGGCATTGATTTGGAGCCTGATTTCGCCGAGATCGCCCAGAAGAAGATTCCCTCAGGAAAATTTACCCGCGCCGATATGAGCGATTTTTCGCTTGATAAACGCTATGATGTCGTGCAATGTTTGTTCAGCTCGATCGGCTATTTGCTGGAAGATCAACAGGTCGTGGATGCGTTGGTTTGCTTCAAGAATCATCTGAACCCCGCTGGCATCATACTGGTTGAACCTTGGTTCAGCCCCGAACAATGGAAAGTTGGCACGCCGCACATGACCACTGTTGACCTGCCCGATCTCAAGATCTGCCGCATGAATACCAGCGGCGTGGATGGAACTATCTCGAAAATCCACTTCCACTATTTGATAGGTACATCGGATAGCGTTGAGCATCTCACCGAAGACCATAATCTCGCCCTCTACATGATTGATGAGATGTTGGGTTTCTTTGAGCAGGCCGGATTGCAAGTTGAGTATGACCCTGAAGGCATCTTCGGACGTGGAATATATGTTGCCAGAGAATAATTTTTGATTAAAGATGTGAACCGCTACTTCTTGTAAAAACATGAGAAGCGGCGGTTTTACTTTTTAAACTCTGTGGACTCTGTGTTCTCTGTGGTCAAACAAGGGTAAAATCTACCCCATGTCTAAACTCCGAAAATCCCCCCTCTTTTATTTCATCCTGACCCTGCTTGCCATCGTCGTGATGACTTTCTTCGGTCCCGAAGAAGCCACGCTCGGTGCAAACGTGCGTCTCGTCTACCTGCACGGCGCCTGGGTCTTAACCGCCGAACTGCTTTTCGCCCTCGCTGCGCTGGCAGGTTTGGTCGCGCTCATCAGCCGCAAGGACGCCTTCTACCGTTGGACAACCTCCCTCGGTCGCAGCGGCACCGCTTACTGGATCACCTATCTGCCGCTCTCACTCTGGGCGATGGAAGCCAACTGGAACGGTCTCTTTCTCGCCGAGCCGCGCTTCCGTCTGGCGATGATGTTTGCCGTCGTCGGCTTGTTGCTGCAACTCGGCTTGTGGCTGCTCAATATCAACTGGCTGACCGCGCTGGCGAATATTGCCTTCATTGTTACCTTGCGCGTTATCTTTGCCAATGCTGCCAACATCATGCACCCGCCGCCATCCCCGATCTTCAACTCTGGCAACTGGACGATCATCGGCTATTTTGTGATGCTGAATGTGTTGGTTTGGCTTTCTGCATTTTTTGTAACCCGTTTCTTGCTGCCAAAAAACGTTTAGCGCTACAATGTTATAACGCCCGTGCAACTCGCCCTTTTCGCTTTCGTTCGTACCATCTTCAACACCGCCTATCGCATGATCTACCCCTTTCTGGGTGTTTTTGCGCGTGCGCTTGGTGTTGATCTGGCAGAGATGTCCATGCTGATGAGCATCCGCTCGCTGGGTGGGGCGCTGGTGCCCTTTATCGCCCCCGTTGCCGATTATCGCGGACGCAAGTTCGGTATGTTGCTGGGCTTGGGGCTTTTTATTCTCAGCATGGCGCTGGTCGTCATCTATCCCACATTCCTGACGTTGGGGATATCGATGTTCTTCGCCACCCTTGCCAAATATATTTTTGACCCTGCCATGCAAGCTTATCTCGGCGACCGCACCTCCTACGACCAACGCGGGCGCGCGATTGCCATCACAGAATTGGGTTGGTCGCTGGCCTTTGTTGTCGGCGTTCCGCTCGTGGGCTTTCTCATCTCACATTTTGGATGGATGGCTCCCTTCCCGTTGCTGGCGTTGCTCGCGCTTTTGACCTTCATCCTGCTCATCGTCATGCTCCCCAAAGACGAAACGCCCGTGGAGAAAGCTGCTACCGCCAAATTAAATTTTGGGCGCGTCTTCAACTCGGTACCGGCAATGGCGGGGCTCAGCATCACCTTGTGGGCGACGATCGGCAATGAACTGGTCAACCTGATCTTTGGCGTTTGGCTGGAAGATTCTTTTGGACTAAAGATCGCTGCCTTGGGCGCATCGGCTGCCGTGATCGGTTTTTCAGAAGTTGGCGGTGAAGGGTTGGTCGCATTGCTTTCTGATAAATTGGGAAAGGAACGCGCTGTCGGGTATGGGCTGGCCGTCAATGCAGCTATGGCCTTACTGCTGCCCGTTTTGGCGCAAAACACTGTTGGTGCATTGATTGGGCTCTTTCTCTTCTATATCACTTTTGAATTTACCTTTGTCAGCACCATCCCGATGATGACCGAGGTTATGCCTACTGCGCGAGCAACGCTGATGGCATTCAACGTGGGCGTTTTTTCTTTGGGGCGCGGAATCGGGGCTCCGATAGCAACTTTTCTCTACGGATTTGGTTTTCCCGTTGTCGTGGTTGGAACAGTTATATTCAATCTTTTTGCGTTGCTGGCATTACGCAGATTGGGGCAGAAATGATCCTGAAAATTCTCTTCTTGTTAATTTATTTTGCGGCATTTATTGCCTTCTTCTACGGGCTTTGGACAATTGTGCCCTTCTTTTATAAGCTTCCCTGGGTGCCGACCGCGAAAGCGCGTGCCCGCCGAGCGTTGGAGATGGCAAAATTGCAACAGGGGGAAGTGCTTTATGATCTCGGCGCGGGGGATGGGCGTATCCTTTTGATGGGGGCAGAAGAGTTTGGGGCACAGGCCGTCGGCATCGAGGCGAGTCCGTTGCAGTATATTTTCACGTGGTTGAGATGCTATTTTAGCGGGAGCAGGCCCAATATCCGCGTGCGACGCGAGAATTTCTATCAGGCAGATTTGTCGGATGCAGATGTTATCTTTGCTTATCTGACGCCTGCGCACGCATCCCGCCTGCAGGGTCGTTTGGCAGGGCAGTTAAAGCCCGGCGCACGCGTGGTGGCGATTGCGTTTGATTTTCCCGATTGGAAGCCGAGCGACTATGACGACCGGCATTTGCTATTTATGTATGAGATGCCGCCAC
>JBNKMO010000241.1:0-18165 GCA_050293165.1 Anaerolineales bacterium
ATACGCTCCCCCCTCCACTAGCCCCTCCCCCGAAGGGGGCGGGGAACTTAATACGGAAAGCAGCGTCACTTCGGTTTGGCGCAGGGGCTGGGTGTAGTAGTCGAGCGCCACGGGGATCAGCGCCGCCACATTTTGCGCCAGGTCGAGCGACTGCACAAAATATTGCTGCCCCTCGTGCAGGTAGACGGCGCGCGGATGCACCATCCAGGTGGCGGATGCCAGATCGACTTCGCCGAGCGTGCGCGGATTGCCGCCCTCGTGGACTTGCAGGAGTACGTTTTCGGGGGATGCGGAACGGAGCGAAACGCCCGCGGCTGGATACTGGTCTGCCATCCAAAAATATGCCTGCCTGGACGCATGCAACACGCCCTCCGCCACCAGAAAATCGAGAAAATCCCCGAGCATCTCGGCGTCGAGACGCCCGAATCCTTCGCCATCCTTGAAGGGCAGCTCGAAGGCGGCGCAGCGCAGATGATTGAGCAGAATCAGCAGGTGATCGGGGTTGATGAGCGCTTGCTCAGGCGAGCGGGAGAAGAAATATTCGGGGTGATGGGCAAGGAACTGGTCGAGCGGCGTAGCGGAGGCGACGAGGATTGTCACCGCAGGGTCATCGCCGCGACCCGCACGTCCCGCCTGCTGCCATGTGGACGCGATCCCACCAGGGTAGCCGACCAGCAGCGCCGCGCCCAGCCCGCCGATGTCGATGCCGAGTTCGAGGGCGTTGGTGGCGACGACGAGACGCACGTCGCCTTCACGGAGACCTTTTTCGATCTCGCGGCGTTGGGATGGCAAGTAACCCGATCTATAACCGCGAATCGTTTTAGACCCGAAAGGTTTTATTGGTTCGCTGTTTTGATTAGATTCATCAGGATGAAAGGATTCTAAATTAATTGCGGCGCGATTGAAACCTTTCGGGTCTCTTTCGAGGAGTTGAGTCAAGATGATTTCCACCGCTCTTCGCGAACGCGCAAACACCACACTCTGCACATCTTTTTGAACTAAGTCGCCTGCTAAACGAATCGATTCCATCAACGAGCTTTTGCGCAAGCCGAGGGCTTCGTCGATGACGGGCGGGTTGTAAATTAAGAAATGTCTTTCGCCTTGGGCAGCGCCGTCTTCGTCGATTAATTCGACAGGCGCTTCGATCAGCTTTTCGGCGAGTTCGGCGGGGTTGCCGATTGTGGCGGATGTCAGGATAAATTGCGGGTTTGCGCCGTAGAAATTTGCAATTCTTTTCAATCTGCGTATCACATTGGCAACATGTGAACCGAAGACCCCGCGATAGGTGTGCATCTCGTCGATGACGATGTAGCGCAGGTTGGCGAGAAAACCTTCCCATTTGGTGTGATGGGGCAAAATCCCTGTGTGGAGCATGTCGGGATTGGTGAGCAGGATGCGGGCGTTTTCGCGGATAGTGGGGCGGTGGGAGGCGGGAGTGTCGCCGTCGTAAATTGACGTTGGAAGGTTGGAAAGTTGGAATGTTGAAAGGTTGTTGAGTTGATCTTGGGTGAGGGCTTTGGTGGGGAAAAGGTAGATGGCGGTTGCGTTGGGGTTTTGGCTGAGTTCAGCGAGGACAGGGAGGTTGTAGGCAAGCGTTTTCCCCGAGGCGGTGCTGGTGGCGAGGACGACATTTTTGCCTTCGCGGGTGTGTGTCCACGCGATGGCTTGGTGGCTGTAGAGTTGTTCGATGCCGCGTTGGTGGAGGGTATCTGCCAAGGGGCGCGGTAAATCGTTGGGGAGGGGGGCGTATTTGGCGGGACGCGCCGGGGTCGTGCGCCACGTCGAGATATTGGGAGCAGTTTGACCGTCCGTGCGCCAGCGGGAGAGTAAGTTTTCGAGGGGCATGAGTTTGGTGTCCTAAAACGTGAAGACGTGAAACGTGATTCGTGAGTCAAAAAATCACGTTTTACGTTTCACTCGTCACGTTATCCTATCCCCAAAAATTGCCTGAAGAGATATAAAATCCCCGTTGAAACCGCCCAAGCGCCGTAGCCCGAGAGCAGAATGCCGCCGATTTTCATATCGGCTTTGGCGGCGTACCAGGCACCAAGTGCAAAAAGCATCGTGGAGATGAGCGAGAGCGCAACGCTGCCATTGAATTTAACGACGGCTTCTTTATTACCATCGACTGCGGCGTAAACAACCCAAATGGCGAGTGCTGCACGGACAGGCGTGGTGGAGATAATGGCCGCGGCGAGTTTACTTTGCCGTTGGAGAAAAGCGACGGCGATGATAATGGCGATGGAGATAAGAACGGGGAGGTATTCCTGTGATTTCATAAGTTTTCTTTTTTGCTCTCTTTTTCTATGCTTCGGAAAGCGATTGCGCCTAATCCGAGTGGGAACCAAAGGGTGATGGCTCGATAGGAAAGCGTAATGATCACCGCATGGCCCCAGTTTACACCTAAGGATTTTAGACCAAGGGTAAAAGCGCTTTCCATAAAGCCCACACCAGAAGGGGTGATGGAGACGAGTTGGAATAGATAGCCAATTGAGAACCCGCCGATAATCGTGCCTGCTGAGAAGGGGACTTTGAAGGCCGTGAACATCATCAGGACGACGAAAACGAGCAGGCTTTTGTTTAGCAGTGAGAAAAAGATGGGTTTGAGCAGTCGTTTGGGATAGCGGCGAATATTTATCAGGCCTTCTGCGACTTCATTTGCAAAATGGGTGGCGCGTGCTTCATTGATGTAGGGACGATGAATAAAGGGTGCTGTTATGCGGTTGACCAGACGGGTGAGATAGCGCAGAACAGCCTCTAATTTTTTCGCGGAGCGCATCCCGATGAGAATAAGTGAGAAAAAAACAGAAAAGACCAGCAATAAAAAGGAGGCTGCGCCAATTTCTCCTGTACTCAAATTATTGCGTCGAATGAGAACGATAATGCCTAAAAGCAAAATGGCGATAAAAGACCCATGATCGAGAAGGAGAAAAATAGCAGTGGTTGCTGTGACCTTGCCGCCGGGATATCCGCGTTTCTTGCCGTAGTTCACGAAGAGCGCCATCCCGCCAAGGCCCAGAGTGGGTGCTACCACGTTGACGAAATTGGTGGCGGCGGCTAGTTTTGCCAAATAGAAACTGTTTTCTTTGAGACCCATCAGCCAGTAGATGGACTGAAAGGTAAGCCCCAAATTGTAGACCCAGAATAATTGGACAAAGATGGCGGCCAGCAGGATGCCAAGATTTGCTTGTCGCAGGATTTCGGTGATGCTCTGCAACTCAGAAAAACTAAAAAATATAAACCCGACTGTCAGGAAGACGATGGCGATCCAAAAGATTTTCCGCATAATAGCGTGGATTATACTTTGGATTCGAGGGGTAAAGATGTTGCCATCAATTTCAAATATGGAGTCCAAAGTCTCCTGACTTTGTTTTTTGGTAGTAGCTCAGACTAAATGCTCAGGTGATTCTGCGAGGAGCATGCATTCGCGACGACGCAGTCTAGCCGCTCAAGAAGAAGATTGCTTCGCTCCGCTCGCAAAAGCAGCATCATTTACTTTATATCATTGCCTGTTTTTTTACACACCAAAATCTGGCGATTTTGGACTCCACTGAACGAAAAAGATATTTTGGCAGGTAAATTTGGCAATACTGAAGATATTGCACAGATATAAAAAGTCTCCCGCTTTTGGCGAGAGACTTTTTGCATGAAACTTGGTAACTTGAGATTTTATCTTCGACGTCCGGTTAGCAGACTGGCGTAATAGAGCACTTGCAGCAAGGCCGTCACGAGCGCGGCTACGTAGGTCAGCGCGGCAGCATTGAGCACCTTGTTCACACCGCTTTGTTCCTGCTCAGTTTGGATGATGCCGGTTTCTGCGAGCAAACGTTTGGCACGCGCAGATGCGTCAAATTCGACGGGTAGGGTCATCAGCGCAAAGAGCGCGCCACCAGCGAAGAAGGCGACGCCCAACCAGGCGATGTTGATCCAGTTCAGAAAGAGACCTGCCATAATCATAATCCAGCCGAGATTTGAGCCGATGTTGACCAGCGGAACCATCGCGGCGCGTGCTTTTAGGGGGATGTAATCCTCGGCATCCTGCATGGCGTGGCCGAGTTCGTGAGCGGCAACCGCCAGCGCGGCGACAGATGTGCTCTGCGCAACGCCCTGTGAAAGACGCAAGGTCTTCGAGCGCGGATCGTAATGGTCGGTCATCTCGCCGCGAATGCCTTCGATCTGCACGCCATAAAGTCCGGCGCGTGTGATTAAGCGTTGTGCAGCTTCATGACCGCTAATGCGGCTGCGGGCGGGCACTTTGCTCCACTTGCGGTAAGCAGATTTGACATACCACGAAGCAAACATGACCAGCAACATGCCGGGGATCATGTAAATGAAGTAAGAGCCAGAGTAAAACATGTTGAACTCCTGATTTTTACTATGTCATTGCGAGCAGAGTTTACGGAGCGCGGCAAGCTCTCGCATAATCTTGGAGATGCTTACCCCGTTCGGGACACAGGTCAGCGATAAAACCGCCTTGCAATGACAGGAAATATTGTCTTTTTATTTACGCAAAACCTTGCGTAAGGTTCTACTTGCCGTTGATCTCGTCGAGTAGAATTTCAACCGCTTTATCCAATTGCGGGTCGCGGTCTGCGTTGAAATCTTCCTCGGTCATCTCGACGACTACATCCGGGGTTAAGCCGATTTCGTGGATGGTGCGTTCGTCGGGGGTCAGCCATTTGGCGATGGTCACACGCACAGCACCTTGATCGTTATTGAGCGGAACCCAATTTTGTACCGATCCCTTGCCGTAGGAGGTTACGCCGACCAATTGTCCACGCTCATGATCTTGAAGGGCGCCAGCGACCACTTCCGAAGCGGAGGCGGAGCCTTCATTGATCAGGATCACAATCGGAATATCGGTTGCCAGTCCACCGGCAATCGCCTCGTGGACATCCATCTGCCCGTCCCCGTAGCGTTCGTAAAGCACCACGTCGCCTTCGGGCAGGAACTCAGATGCAACTTCAACGGCTGTGCTTAGTAGACCGCCACCGTTATTGCGGAAGTCGATCACCAAACCTTGCGCGTCTTGATCGAGTAAATCCTGGATGGCGTTGCGCAAGTCGGATGCGGTGGTTGCGCCAAAGGTGAAGATGTGGATGTGGCCGATTTGATTTTCAAGCATTTCGCCTTCGATGCTGGGGACGACAATTTTGGCGCGCGTGACATCGAATTTGAGAGGCTCCGATTCACCTTCTCTAAGTACCGTGAGTTCTACCGTTGAACCTGCAGGCCCCAATACTTTTTTGATAACGAGGTCGCCGGGGATGCCAGTCATGTCTTCGCCGTCAATCGCGATGACCAGATCACCGGATTCCAGCCCCGCTGCTTCTGCGGGAGACCCGGACATTGGGCTGACGATGGCAAGATAGTCGCCTGTCGAGTCAACCCACGCGCCGATGCCCTCGTATGAGCCTTCGATGCTGCTGTTGGCTTGTAAATACTCGCCGGGGTCCATATAGGATGAATGCTGGTCGCCGAGCGAATCCATCATGCCACGAATGGCACCTTGCATCATCTCGGTATCATCGACGGGTTGATCGACATAATCATCGTGGACGATTTGCCAGGCTTCCCAGAAGGGCGCGAAGGTAGTTTCTAGCTCATCGGGGGTGGCGTTGCCGGTTTCAGGCAGGGGTGTGGGGGCGCTTGGCACGCTGATTGCCGGAGTAAATCCTTCGCCGGATGAAGCAAAGGTGTCGTTGATGAGGTAACCCGCAGCAAAACCGCCCGAAAAGACGCTGATGATGAGTATACCGGCGACAATGCCGATAAGTAGGTAACGTAGGGTTTTGTTCATAAGAAGCTCCAAAATTTTGTTAACTGTAGTTCAAACGCTAAAAGCATATCACTGCGGGATTAAAGGATGCTGAAATCATAGTCCCGTTTTGTATGAAAATTGTATATATTTCGTCTGAAGGAGGCCTAAATAGTCCGAAAGGTCTATTCGTCAGGCGTTTTGCTGGTCTCTTGACGAGCTTCGGAGAGTTTCTTGACTTGCTGACGAAGTTCGCTAAGTTGATCATCTTCTTTTTGGAAGGGTTTGCGGATGCCTTCTTTAGTGGTGTTGAGCCAATTAAACTTCATGCCGCGTGAGCCGCGTACCGCGCCGAACATGGCGAGGTTCGCGAAAACGACGATGGCGATGATGATGAGAATTACCAGGTAGATGTTCATAAGTTTTTACCCGTTTGCCCTACCCTCCGCCCTCCCCTATGGGGGGAAGGCAGGGATGGGGTGATTATTATAGATATCGCAGCCAAATATATAAACTGGCAACAAGCAGCGACATCATCGTGACGGATGCGCCGTATTTGAAAAAGACCCAGAAGCCGATCTTATGTCCACTTTTTTCGGCGAGGCTGGCGACGATGACGTTTGCTGCTGCGCCGACGAGCGTTAGATTCCCGCCGAGGCAGGCACCCAGTGCGAGTGACCACCAGAGTACGGAGACGGGCATGACGACACCCATCTGCTCGACGAGCGGGATCATTGTGGCGGTGTAGGGAATATTATCGACAATGCCGGATGTAATCGCCGAGAACCAGATCAGGAGCATGGAGGCATTGGCGACTTTGCCACCGGTCAGCGCTAAAACTTGCTCGGCGATGGATTCGATGATACCGATCTCGACGACGGCTTCAACGGCGATGAATAAGCCAATGAAGAAGAAGAGCGTCGTCCACTCGATGTCACGGAACATTTTATGGGGATCGTTTTTGCCCCACAACATCAAAATGGTGGCACCCGTTAGGGCAACGGTAGCAGGTTGAAGGTGGAGCGCACCGTGACTTAAAAATCCGATCACGACGAGCGCCATCACGATCAGCGCTTTTTTGAGCAAGGTCGGTTTGGTGATCAGCGAATCGGTATCGAGGGCGTTGAGATCGATGATGTCTTCAGGGTGGACGTGCAGCGTTTTGCGAAACATGAGCACCATCATGCCGATGAAGACGATCATGATGATGAGGGCGATCGGCCCCATATTGGCGAGAAAGGTCAGGAAGTCGATTCCGGCGGCGCTGCCGATCAGGATGTTGGGCGGGTCGCCGACGAGGGTTGCC
This sequence comes from Anaerolineales bacterium, assembly GCA_050293165.1. Lineage (GTDB taxonomy): Bacteria > Chloroflexota > Anaerolineae > Anaerolineales > Villigracilaceae > Desulfolinea. The sequence goes on from JBNKMO010000241.1 coordinate 7,065, forward strand.
ATGCCGCCGATGTTGGAGGCGAGCACTTCCGAGATGAGGAAGGGGATCGGACTCAGTCCGAGTGTGGATGCGATAAAGAGCGTGACGGGCGCGATCAGGACGACGATGGTGACGTTATCGAGAAAGGCGGATGTGAGACCCGTGACGATGGAGAGAATGACTAAAATGCGGATCGGGTTTCCCTTGCCCAGGCGGACGGCTTTGAGGGCGATCCACTGGAAGAGACCGGTCTCTTTCAGAACGTTGGCGATGACCATCATGCCTGCCAGCAGGAAGATCACGTTCCAATCGACGGACTCGAAGGCTTGGTCCTGTGAGACGATCCCGAAGATAATCATCGAGAGACCGCCAAGCAGGGCTGAGATGGTGCGGTCGATCTTTTCGCTGACGATCAGGGCGAAGGTAAAAAAGAAAATCCCGCCTGCGAGCCAGACCTGATTCATGCGCTCTCCTTTTTATCTTTTTCAAGGAAGAGACCGATCAACTCAAGCATATTGATGTACCCGACGACGTGATAGCGCTCGTCGACGAGCGGCAGGCCGGGCAGTTCATTATCGTGCATACGGATGAAAGCGTCTTTTACGGCTTCGCCCTTCTTGACCCAAACGGCTGGCTTCATGGCATCTTCGGCGGTGCGGCGGCGGGTTCTGCTTGCGAAATCCATCATTTTTTCGATGTCTGTGATATCGCTGATGAATTCTTCGGGCAGGATGTTAAAGAAAAGCGAGTTGGCAAGCGTGCGCAAGCTTAGCAAGCCGACCAGCCTGCCGTCTTTCGCGACGACGCTGGCAACATGCACGCGCGGATGCTCGATCATCGCACTGGCAACCTGTTCGAGCGGGGTGTCGAGGTTGACGATGGTGGGTTCGAGATCCATCATTTCGTTCAGTGTTTCGATGGGGGTTTCGCGCATAACGGTCCAGTTGGAACGCAGAGCGGGAGGCGGGGCTGCTTCTTCTTTGGGCGGAGCTTTGTAGATGCCTAATGCCTGTGTGACGGGGAGTACCATCAGCAAGCCGCTGTCGGGACGGTCGAAGCCGCCGACAACGCGTTCCGCTTCACCGATGGCTTTGGCGAGTAGTTTCTCGTCATCGAAGGTGGCGAGCAGGGTCTTGCCTTCGACTTCTTTACGCTCGAAGAGGTTATCCAGCGCGTTTAGTCCGATGCGGCTGAAAAGGTTGCGTGTACGGTGGCCGCCTGCGCTGCTGAGAATGGTGCTCCCTGGTATGCCGACATTCCGCCAGGCGTGGAGCAATTCCGGCAGGTATTTGGCATCATTCAGGATAATCATCAAAAGTTGTGCTTGTGGCATAGGGTCTCCGTTTTATTCTTTCGCAAGGATTGCGGGAAGGTCTTTCCAATTTTCAAGGCGTGCGTTCGCATCTGTACCGTTGCCCTTATTCCCTTTCAGGATGCTGAACATGCCGAAGGCGCGTGCGGCGCGTGTGGTTTTCGGCAGGTCGTCGATCATCACGCAAAGTTGCGGATCGCTCTCGCCGACAAGTTGGAGGGCGCGTCGAAAGGCTTCGGGTTGCGGTTTGGCATGTGGTTTCAGGGCGAAGATATCGAGGACTTCGTCAAAGTGTTCACGAATCTGCATGTGGGCGAGCACCCGTTCCGCATGTGCTGAATCCGCGCTGGTGAAGATGATCTTTCGTTGCGGCAGATTTTCGAGAACGGCACTCAACTCAGGGTCAGGGGCGATATATTCCCCTAAATCGATCTGGTGCACATAGTTGTGATAAACGAGTTCATCGACATCGTAATTTGCCTGAAGCCCGCGCAAGGTCGTGCCGTAGGTTTCAAAATAATGGTCGCGCGTGGCAGAAATTTCGTTCCAATCCATGCCGAGTTCATCGTGCATGAAAAGCTGGATACGGTCTTTGATGGCGACCCAGAGACCGGAATCGTGCGGGTAGAGGGTATCATCAAGGTCGAAAAAGATGGTTTTAAATGTCATAGGGCGTATTATCCCATACTTTAATTTAAAGAAAAAAGGGCGGACAACCGTCCGCCCCTACTGATTCCTAATCCCTGATACCTGATTCCTAAATCACGCGCAACTTCTTGCCAACTTCGGCGAAGATCTCAAGACCTTTATCAAGGTCTTCCTGCTGGTGTGCCGCCGAGATCATCACGCGGATGCGGGCAGTGCCCTGCGGCACGGTCGGGAAAGCGATCGCGGTGCCGAAGACACCCGCTTCGTAAAGAGCCTTACTGAATTGTTGTGCGAGCGTCGCTTCGCCGAGAATAACGGGCGTGATCGGGGTCTGGGTTTTGCCCGTATCAAAGCCGAGAGTCTTCATCTCAGCCTGGAAGTAACGTCCGTTATCCCAGAGCTTGTCGACCAACTCGGTCGATTCTTCGAGCAAATCTACAGCCGCCAAACAAGCCGCTGCATCCGGCACGGTCATCGCCGAGGAGAAAAGGAAGGGACGTCCACGCTGTTTGAGCCAGTCGATGATGACCTGCTTCCCGGCCACGATGCCGCCGACCACGCCAAAGGCTTTTGACATTGTCCCGATCTCTACATCCACTTTGCCATGCAAGCCGAAATGATCCACAATGCCGCGCCCGCCATGACCAAGTACGCCTTCACCGTGCGCGTCATCGACCATCAGGAGCACATCATATTTCTGGGTCACTTCATAAAGTTTGTCGAGCGGCGCAATATCACCGTCCATGCTGAAGACGCCATCGGTCACGACCAGCGCACGTCTGTAGCTTGAAAGATGCTCTTTCAACATCTCTTCAAGCGAAGCTGCATCATTATGCTCGTAGGCAATGATCTTCGCGCCCGAAAGGCGGCAACCATCGATGATACTGGCATGGTTCAGACGGTCAGAGAAAATCACATCGCCTTTGCCGACCAGCGCAGGGATGGTTGCGGTATTGGCATTGAAACCGGATTGGAACGTTACTGCTGCTTCGACGTGCTTAAATTCAGCTAACCGCTTTTCGAGTTTGACATGCAAATCCATCGTGCCGGCGATGGTGCGCACAGCACCCGGGCCCACACCGTACTCGTCGATGGCAGCTTTCGCAGCGGCGGCGATCTTGGGGTGGTTCGCCAAGCCCAAATAGTTGTTCGAGCAGAAATTCAGCACCTTTTTTCCGTCCACCATCAGCCAGGCACCTTGTGCCGAGCCAAGCGTGCGGATATTGGTGTACAAGCCGGCGCTTTGCAGCCCCTCGATTTCTTCCTTGATCCAGTCAATTTTGGACATTTTCTCTCCTTTACAATCAGATTACGAATTTCGCAAATCCATTATAGAGACATCCCCCGTTGTGCATAGTGTCACGTATCACGTTTTACGTTCTCAGGCGTCACTTTCCTCTTCTTCCATCAAAATCCCCATTTCGATCAATGCCGCCATCACTTTTTGGGATGCCCCTTCTCGGATTTCCACCGTGGTCGGATTTAATACCATCCCCAAGAATCTGCCGGCTTTCGACTTGCGCAACGCTTCCAAGTCCTCCGGCTTGCTGAGACGCAAAATGGAGATTTGTTTCACCCGTGCTTCCGTCCCGTTAACTTCCCAACGCCGCAGCGCCTTTCCCAATGAAGGCGGAATTTTCGTCTCAGAAAACTTTGCCAGCAACGCCACTAAATGCGATGTTTTTAATCCTTGCCTTAAGGCGCGCTCCAGCGATGTGGTCGTAACCTGATATTTGAACTCATTAGGATTCTTGCTCTCTATCCAATCCCCAAAACGCGATAGCTGATAACGCACCGCGCGCGGCGCATAGCGATCAACGGTCATTAATCCGCTCGATGAAACGATGATGCCGCTCAGTCTCTGAGCGGAGGGCTGAACGGATGTGAAGCCCGCAGTCGAAGAGCGGCTTTTGTCAACACCGTCCTTCGATTGCGCTCCCTGTCGGTCGCTCCGCTCAGGGACTCGATTTTCTTTGATAAAGAAGGATTTCACTTCCCCGTCTTTCTCTCCCGCAGCCAAGTCAACATAGCCCAGCCAAAAGAGCACACCCGTTACAAAATAGCGGATCAGTGCCCCCTCGACCTCGTCCCAATGTTCGAAGCCGCGTAAATTAGACCTGATAGGTTTTTCTTGCAGGTCTTCTTGAGAAGAGGGTTTTGATAGCAGAGACTCTTCTAAGGATTCTCTATCAGCAAAACCTGTCAGGTCTTCTGCCTTGCGGATGAACCATGCATCGTACTCTCCGGCTGTGCGCTGAAAGTCGGGTGTGTATTTTTTTATGTCGGCGATGAAGGAGTTGAGATGCCACCATTTGCCTTTGGGTAGTGCATCGACGAAGCCAAGCAGCTTCTCGCGCGTCTCGCGTGCGTGATTCGTCCACTCGCCTTCGCAGAGGATGGTGGGCACTTGGTGCAATTCGTTGAAGCTGGTGCTTTCGCTCCAGACTTGGCGTAGCTGCGCGAAGGCTTCGGCGCGATCCGCTTCGAGGTGAGATTTGACGGTGTCCCGTTGAAGACCGCCTTCGTTGCCCATTAAACGAGCAGCCAGCCCAAGGTCACGAACGAAGCGGGGGGATGTTTCCAGCGCGAAGGCATCTTCGTCCTGTCCTGTGCGCAGGGCGGCGAGCAGCGTCGTCAGGTCATCCAGAATATGGTCGTTGGACGGGATTATGTGCGCCCGTTCTTCAGGTCTTGCAAGACGACCATATTCCTGTTTTTCTTCATGAACTTCGTGCTCTTCGTTGTGAATAAATTCCAATAAATCGTCGGGGATATAGGCGAATTCCTGCGCGCCGCTATCGCTGTCGAAAAATGCTCGGGCGAGCAGGGCGCGGTAGAAAAGCATCTCGGCTGCCGAAACGGGATTGAGATGCACGGCTTCACGGTCGCGTTTGCCGGGGCCAACCTCACGTATCTGTCCGAACTGGCGTTCAAAGCTTGCGATGGGGAGTTTGCCCTGATTTTGCTGCAAGGCGCTTAACGCGCGCTGGGCATCTTCGGGTAAGGCATCGAGAACTTCTTCTGCCAAGTCGCGATCAAGCAGGCGCTCACTGAGCTCTTTATGGGCAGTCTTGCGCTCGCCCGCCTGCAACTCGATGCCCCAAAATTTGGCAACGATGCGCAGATGGCCGAGATCGCGATTGAGAAGGCTTTGAAACAGGGATGGCATAATTTATGCAGGTTTAACGACTTGGAGTGCGTTGGGTGCAAGCTCCACAGAAATGCCGCGCAAATCAGAGCCAAAACTGGTGTAAATTTCGCCGTCGATGTGGATGTAAAGCGGCGCGTCGGATTTCAGAGAGAGTTTTTTGAATTGCCCGATTTCAACTTCTTTGAAGCTTTCTTGCGTGCCTTTAATAAACTCGGGCAAAAGGCGGAATTGCATCAGGCGAGAAACATTGTCGGCGATCATATATTCGAGTACGCCGTCATTATTTTTTGACTTGGGCGTCATCATGAAACCGCCGCCCTCGCGTGGGCCGTTGGCGAGCACGAGCATGAAAATCTCTTTTTCCCAGCTTTTTTCTTCACTCTCGATCTTCATCTGAACCGCTGTGGAATTAAGCAAAATCGTCTGGATAACAGCCGTGAGATACATCAGAAAGCCGCGCACGATCGGCAGCTTATGCGAGCGGATGGTCACAACTGCGTCGAAGCCGATGCCAAGCGTATTGTCGATATATTCCTGTCGCCCGTTTTCGTCGATCATCAGCCCCAAGTCGACGGGTGCTGTTTCGCCGTTCAGGGCAAGCGCCATCGCTTCTTTGGGATTTGTGGGGATTCCGCAGGCAAAAGCGAAATCATTTCCTGAGCCAATTGGGACAACGCCCATTGCGGGACGCTTCTCAGCCTCAACTTGCATCAGACCATTGACAACTTCATGCACCGTACCATCTCCCCCCAACGCCACGACGAGATCATATCCATCTTCCCCAGCCTGTTTCGCCAACTCGATCGCATGACCCGGATAGACGGTACCGCTCCAGTCAAGTTTGCCTTGATATTCATTCGCAATTGGACGCAGATCGCGTGCCACGTTCCATGCCGCGCCCATGTCCGCCATCGGATTCAGAATCAGTTTTACTTTTTTCGTCATGACTTTCTCCTCGGGGAAGTTGATGTGAAATTATAACCCCCAGAATCAAAAAACAGAAACGTTGTCGTCTCTGTTTTTGCTTTTCGTAGAGATTTAGTTTTCTTCTAATTCTCCAGTGGGAGGTGTCGATAGCTGAAAGGTGCCACGATGATGTTTTTTTGCTCGATAAAGGGCTTGGTCAGCCGCGCGCAGTAATTGCGACGGCGTTCTGCCATGTATGGGGTAAATTGCGATCCCGCCAGACATTCCTAATTCCACGTTTCTTCCGTCAGGGAGGGGAAAAACAAATTGCGACAAGCGTTCAAGTAGTTTTTCAGTGACGAGACGAGCGGTGCTTAAGTCGCTTTTCGGCAGAAGCAGGGTCAATTCGTCGCCGCCATAGCGAGCAAGGAAATCGCTGCTGCGTATGCCGGTATTCAAATAATTGAAAACTGTACGCAACACCTGATCGCCAACCGGGTGACCGTAGTTGTCGTTGACATTTTTGAAGCCGTCCAGGTCCATCATGACCGCCGCAAACGGGTAGCCTGTGCGGTGTGCATGATCGATCTCATCTTCGAGACGTGTATCCAGCGCACGGCGATTTGGAAGGCCGGTCATCGTGTCGCTCTTGGCTTCGTGGCTGACTTGTGCGTGCAAACGTGCGTTAGAGATGGCGATAGCAGCTTGTTCTGAAAGTATCTCTAAAAGCCGCAGGTTCGCTTCTGAGAAGCCGCCGACCTCTGTGCGGGAAAGACTCATCACCCCGACAACGCGATCTTCAACCTTAAGCGGAATCCCGACGATAGAGCCTGTCCATTCAGCGGGAGCGTTTTTGTAGAGGGGGTGTTGTTTCATGTCAGGCACGATAACCCATTCCCCGCTGCGTGCAACCTTATATGTTAAGCCATTTTGACGTGGTTTGGAAAAACTTTCCTCTTTAATTCCGGTTTCATCCAGAGCTGCGCCAAAGGTGAGCTCGTCTTTTTCGTGGTCGTATAAAAAGATATGTGCGGTACGGGGAGTTTCTTCCAGCACCATCGCGTCAGTGACAATCGTCCTTAAGAGCGATTTTAAATCCAAACTGGACGAAAGATGCAGACTTAGGTTTCGGAGTGTGTCTAATTCTGCTTTTTGTTGGCGTAATTGTAGAAGCAGGTGCTGATTATCGAATAAATCAGCAGCAACTTGTTCAGCGATCACTTCCAAGCGCTCAGGGTCAAGGGTGGTGCCTAATTCAAAGGTCGCCAGCGTCGCATCAAAGAGGTTGATAATGAATTCCTGGTCTATGAAATCGACTCCACGCTCCCTCAGGGTTTCTTTAATAATTCGGGTTATATCTGTTTGTAATGCCAACATTTCTCTCAGTCCCTGTATTGTATAGCGTTAGTTAATACCACCAACGATACAGGAAATAGACTTTATAAACAATCATACTTTTATACCATCTTAAATTCAACCACAAGCGCTTATATAGCATTTTAGCCGATTATGTTAGAATGCTTGTGACAATTTTCATTTGGAGATTCTATGCCCCCCTCTACTAAAACACTCCCTGCGGCGACGCCGCTGAAACCCCAAAAACGCGCCATCCTGGTTGGTGCCTCGAGCGGTATTGGCGCTGCGTTGGCACGTCGTTTAGCGGATGAAGGCTATCTCGTAGCGTTGTTAGCGAGACGCGGCGAACTGCTCGAGAAGCTGACAAACGAGATCAATTCGAAGCACGGGGCGACGCGTGCTCTTTATTATGTCCATGATGTGAGCGATTATGAATCCGTTCCGGCACTTTTGCGTCAGATTATGTCCGATCTGGGTGGTTTGGATACCTTCATCTTTAACACCGGTGCTTCTTTCATGGTCGGCTTGAAAAAATATGATTTTGAGAAAGATCGCAAGACGACCGAAGTTAACTATATCGGTGCGCTTGCATGGCTTAACCCTGTAGCGGAGATTTTCCAGAGCCTAAAAGCGGGACAAATTGTTGGTGTTTCATCGGTAGCGGGTGAACGTGGACGTGTGGGGAACCCGGCCTACAACGCATCCAAAGCTGCGCTCACTTGCTATCTTGAAGCCTTGCGCAATCGTCTTACGCGTTACGGCGTGAACGTCCTGACTGTGAAGCCCGGCCCTGTTGAGACCGATATGATTAAAGATGCCAAAGGCGTGATCTTTGCCATCCCTGCCGAGCAGGCCGCTGATGATATTTTCAAAGCCATGCGTAAACGCAAGCAGGAAGTTTACACGTCGGGGCGCTGGCGCTGGATCATGCTGATCGTGCGCAACATCCCTTCCTTTATCTTCAGAAAAATGACTTTCTAATATGAGTGAACTCTCTCTCTCCCAAATGACCTACTTAGGTAACTTCGGGCATTCTTTGAATGTGCCTGCCTATCATTTTCAACCCAAAGAAACCGCCGACCTCGCACAAGTTTTTGCGTTGGCAAAAAAGAATGGGTTGACGGTTGCGCCGCGCGGCGCCGGACGCAGCTATAACGATGCTGCAATCGGCGGCGGCGGGATCGCTCTTGACCTGAGCTTGCTGACCCGCATCCTGGCGTGGGATTCGGAAACAGGGATATTCCGTGCCGAACCCGGCCTAACGTTGGAAATGCTCTGGCAAAGAGTGCTGCCCGATGGCTGGTGGCCGCCCGTCGTCTCCGGCACAATGAAGACGACCCTCGGCGGCTGTTTGGGGATGAATATTCATGGTAAAAACAACTTCAAGATGGGCACCATCGGCGAGCATGTGATTGAGTTCACTGCCTTGCTGCCCAATGGCGAAGAAGTGACTTGTTCTCCCGATAAAAACAGTGACCTTTTCTATGCCATGATTAGCGGTATGGGGATGTTGGGGATATTTACCTCCGTCACGATGCAAATGAAGCGAGTTTATTCAGGCTATTTGCAAGTCTCCGAGTGGAATGAGCCGAATCTCAAAGCACAATTAACCGCTCTCGAAGAGGGTGGCCCGAAAAACGACTATATTGTCGGCTGGTTGGATGGTCTCGCCAAAGGCAATTCGCTGGGACGCGGACAAATGCACGCCGCCAACTACATCCCCGAAGGCGAAGATCCCGATTCCCAGAAGAATATGCAGGTCGCGTACCAGACCTTGCCTGATAAATTCTTTGGGGTGGTGCCGAAATCCGTGCTGCATTATTTCATGGCCCCGGCGATGAATAACCTCGGCGTTTTGGCAGTGAACACCGCCAAATATATGGTCGGGCGCAAGAAAACCTATCGGCAGCCACACGCCGCCTTTCACTTCCTGCTTGACTACGTCCCAGACTGGGAACTCTCTTATGGGCGACAGGGCTTGATCCAGTATCAATCCTTCTTGCCTAAAGAGACCGCCCTGGACGCGTGGACAGAAATGATCGAAATCTCACAGCAACGCGGCTTGCCGACCTATCTTGGTGTAACCAAACGTCACCGTCCTGATAATTTCCTCTTCTCGCACGCACTGGATGGCTTCTCGCTGGCTTTCGATTTCAAGATCACCAATCGCAATCGTGCCAAGCTTGCCGCCATGACGCAGGATTTCGATAAAATCGTCATCGCAGCGGGTGGACGTTTCTATTTCGCCAAGAACAGCGAAACTGCGCCTGAAACAGCGCGTGCCTTCCTCGGCGACGAAGCGATTGCGAAGTTCCGCAAACTCAAGGAACGTTGTGACCCCGATAACCTGTTGCGCTCTGATCTCTACCAGCGTGTTTTTGCCAAATAGCCTAATAGGTTGAATTGACTTTTTCATTTGAAATCGTTACACTAAAAATATTGTTGGACTTATAGCTAGGAGGTACTCATGAGTGTTCGTTATCAACTTGTTATGCGTTCAGGCCCCAACCCTGGCGCAACTTATTCTCTCGATACAGTGCAAACCACGCTTGGACGTGACGCCAGCAATACCATCTCTATCAATGATGCTGAAGTCTCACGTCATCATGCGCGCATGACCCTGCAAGGGGGCAAGATCGTTCTCGAAGATACCGGCTCCACAAATGGTACCTCTGTCAACGGAAACCGAATCTCTGGCCCGCATGTGCTCAAAACGGGTGAGATGGTCTCTTTCGGCGAAGACATCGTCTTTGTCTTTGAAGCCATCAGCTTTGACCCCGATGCAACCGTACTTTCTTCTGCTGCGCAGCAACCGGCAGCGGCACCGCGCCAACAGCCGGTCGCCCCGTCGTCAGCGCCTCCGCAAGCTTATGCCGGGCACGTTCCGGCTGATCCCGTACCGGTAGCTCCTCCGCCTGTTAGCGCTGTCCCCGGAAAGCGCACCGCTTTGCCCGTTGTCATCGGCGTCAGCGCGCTGCTGATCTTGTGTTCCTGTGGCGCTTTCTTCTGGTGGATTGATGCCACATACCGTTGGTGTACCTTCTTCCCCTTCATTGCGGGATGCTAACCCAAACACCTGCCCCCGCAGAGATTTCTCTGCGGGGGCTTTTCTTTTTTCTAATTTCGAGTAAGATAAGCACGCCCCGTTGGGGTTTTCATTCAACCTTAGGAGAATAAAATGAGCGACGAAAACGAACCAAAAACCACCACACTGGCAGAGACCAATAATTACATGATTTGGAAAGCCGAAGAGCCGGATGGCGAAACCACCTACCATATCGAACTCTCTAACGTCACCTTGCATTTCTTTGAAGAAGAATGGCAGGAACTGTCAGAGTTGTTGAAAAGCTTGCGCTAATCGTGAAGAACAGCATTACAGACGTGCCCGGCATCGAAGTCGGGCACGCTCAGAATGAAGAAGCGCTAACGGGATGCACTGTCATCCTTGTACGGAAGGGCGCAGTCGCAGGGGTGGATCAGCGCGGCGGCGCGCCGGGCACCCGTGAAACGGACTTGCTCAGCCCCTTCAACCTCGTCTCGGAGATACACGCGATTCTTCTATCGGGCGGCTCCGCCTTTGGGCTGGATGCCGCAACGGGCGTGATGCGCTATCTCGAAGAACAGGGCATCGGCTTTGAGACGGGTGTTAAGTGCGTACCGATTGTCCCCGCAGCGGTGCTTTTTGATCTTGCTCTCGGCAGCGCCGATGTACGCCCCGATGCTGAGATGGGCTATCAGGCTGCTCAGGC
>JBNKMO010000242.1:0-6533 GCA_050293165.1 Anaerolineales bacterium
CTTTTCAATGTTATAATTTTTGCTGTTATCCCTGTGCTTGTTTTATAAAATAACCTTTTTGTCTGGAGGAAGAATGGAAACCACAACTCAAAAATTCAAACAGTGTGATCTGGTCACCGCTAAGGGGCGCATTGATAGTGCCACCGCTGCAAAATTAGGGGAAGCGCTTGAAGCCGTCACCAAAGACGGGCGTTATAAGATCGTGCTGGATATGAGCGGTGTTGAGTATATGTCCAGTGCAGGTATGCGCATTTTACTGGCGACCCAAAAAGAATGCAAAAAAATGGGACGTGGTGAAGTTGTCCTTGCGGTTGTGCCTGAGTTAATTAAAGACGCCTTTGATTTGGCGGGCTTCCTGCCGCTTTTTAGCATTTACGATGATGTTACCCCGGCTGTCGGACATTTCTAATCCACTCTAACTGACATCTTAAAAGCCGTCTTGCGTTGGTAGGACGGCTTTTCTTTCACCTCATGCAAACTTTCCACGCTAAATACACATCGCTCGATGATATTCGCACCTTTGTCGCGCAGGCGGCACGCAATGCTGCACTTGGTGACAAAGCCGTTTACGCCGTCCAGCTTGCGGTGGATGAAGCCTGCACGAATATCATCGACTATGCTTATGGTGGGGAATCAGATGCTGAGATCAGGATCAATTGCGAGATCACGCCAGATGCGCTCAAGATCACTATTCAGGATGAAGGCAAGCCCTTTGATGTGGATGCCGTCACGCCCCCGGATGTAGACTTGCCTCTGTCCGAACGGCAGGTGGGCGGCTTGGGCATTTTCCTGATTAACAACCTGATGGACGAGACGGATCACAAAACCGTGGGGGAAAGCGGCAATATTCTTGTACTCACCAAAAAACGCGATTCTACCAATGTCGTACCCCGCACCCCCGATTGGCTCAAACTAACCGCCCTCGGTGAGAAGTTGCTTGATACGCGCTCATTGGCGGCCCAACGCAACCGCATTGAGCAGATGGTCGCGCGTCTGGTGGATGGCGATGTTGATATCTGGTTGGACGAAAACCTCTTCCGCCTGCCTGATTGGGAAGAAGCGCCGATCTTCCCCGCAGAACCTTCCACGACGTGGATGGCACAAGCCATCGAGCGCAGCGGGTTGGTACAGGCCTCTGATGCGGAAAAAGCGATTGTCGCCTTGCCCTTCAAAGATCATGGCTTCGTTATGGGGACGCTGCAAGTTGCCCGTGCAGCGGAAAATGCTTTCACGCCAGAAGAATTGGATGCACTTGAGGGCATTGCGGGGATCGCCGCTTTATCTCTGGTAGCCGCCCATCGCGTCGCCGTCGAACATTGGCGTATGGGGCAGTTACATCTTGTGCGGCAGGTTAGCACCCAAATCGCCAACGTCATGGAAGTGGATGAACTCGCAAAGCGCGTCACGCAGTTGATCCAGCAAACCTTCAATTATTATTATGTTGCGGTTTTTACGGTTGATGCCGGAAATGATGTTTTGCACTTTCGCTCCAGTGCAGGCGCATTCCGCAACAGCGCAGAGCAGACGCCTCCCATTTTAGAGATCAAACTTGGCGAAGGCCTGATCGGCAGTGTCGCTCAAAGCGGAGAAGAAGTCGTCTGTGCGGATGTCGAAGCCGAGCCGCGGTTCCGTTTCCTGGCTGCCCTGCCTGAAACCAAATCCGAGATCGTACTCCCGCTTAAGATTGAAGAACGTCGTTTGGGTGTCCTTGACATCCAGAGCGACCGACTGAATGCTTTCCATCCGAACGATTTGCTCGTTTTGCAGGCTTTGGCGGACAACGTCGCTGTTGCCATCGAAAGCGCACGTGTCTACGCTATCCTGCTGCGTCGCGCTGAACAAATGGACGTGATCGCCGAAGTCAACAAGAAGGCAACTTCGAGCCTTGATCTGGCAAAGCTGATGGATGATGTTGCCGCGCTCTTGACTGAGCGTTTCGGTTATCCCCACGTACATCTCTTTACTGTCCATCATAACCGCCGTCGCATTAACTATGAAGCAGGCAGCGGAAAACATCGCGAAGCCCTTGCTGGCTACTCTCTTGATCTGGATGATCCACAGGGGCTTGTTCCGTGGGTGGCGCGTAATAAAGAATCGGTTTTAGCAAACGATGTCTCAAAAGAGGCGCGCTATCGCCCTTCCTCATTGCCTCCCGAAAAAACAAAATCAGAAATCGTTGTCCCCCTGGTTTTTGGCAATGAAATTAAAGGTATTTTGGATGTCCAAAGTGACCATCTGGATGCCTTTTCGCATGACGATTTGCTACTCTTTGAAGCCCTGGGAGACAATGTCGCCGTCGCCATTCACAATGCCGATCTCTATCGCTCCGAGCGTTGGCGTCGTCAGGTTGCAGACAGCTTGCGTGAAGTCGCAGGTTTGCTCTCGGATAATGTCAATGTCGATCAGGTTTTTGACGCGATCCTGACCGAGTTGGAGCGTTCCCTGCCTAGCGAAGTCTCCGCACTTTGGCTGTTGAAAGAAGAAGGTGATCTTTATCTCGCTGCTGCACATGGTTTGGAACCGGCCGCTCTCAAACTTGCGCGCCGAACATCGGCAGATGCCTCGATCTCATTGGCGCGCGCATTGCTCTCACAGGAGCCTGTTATTCGCAAACCTGAAGACGCGATCGACCCGTCTGGTCTGGCAGGTGGTTTTGATGCCAATTATTCGTCCATCGCAGCGCCATTGCATGTAGGCGATCGGCCAGTTGGTGTACTGAATCTTGCGCACAGTACCCCCGGGCGCTATGGGCATGAAGCACAGGCCATCACCTCTACTTTTGCGAGCTATGCAGCTGTCGCCATTGAGAACGCGCGTCTCTACGACTCGATTCAGGAGCAGGCATATGCATCGGCAGCCTTATTACAGGTTGCGCGCGCAGTTGCTAGCAAAGGCGATCTCAACGAAATTCTCGAGGCGATCATCCGCGTGATGCCCATCCTTGTTGGCGTAGAACGCTGTGCGCTTTACCTTTGGGATGAAAATACACAGCGATACGCCTGCTCTCAACAATACGGACTTTCAGAAGACGATAAATTCCTTGTCTGGGAAGATATTTACACGCCGGGTGAATTCCCGCTTTTGGATGGCGTGCGGGAGGCCAGTACCATTTTGCTACGGCTTTACGGCGTCGGCTCCACGCCGATTTCATGGCTTGATATTTCTCCGCCCTGGGACGATGGCATGGACGAGTTCATCAACAGCGATGCCGACTTGCTTATGGCTGTCCCCTTGAAGATCAAAGATGATCTCTTTGGCGTTCTTTTGGCGGAAGAGGCGCCGGGCGGGCGCCGTTTTCGCGCGCGACGCCTTGAAATTATTACCGGTATTGCGCAGCAGGCAGCCCTCTCCATCCAGAATGACCGCTTGCAGGTCGAGATGGTCGCTCGTGAGCGGCTGCAACATGAAGTCGAAGTTGCGCGGGAAATTCAGAAAACCTTCATTCCGGAGTTGCTCCCCGAAGATCCGGACTGGGAAGTTGCCGGTCGTTGGCAACCAGCAAGACAGGTCGGGGGCGATTTCTATGATGTAATCGAATTAGCGGATCGACGTCTCGGTCTCTTCATTGCGGATGTGGCGGATAAGGGCATCCCCGCAGCGCTTTTCATGTCGCTCACGCGGACGTTGGTACATGCTGCCGTTAAAGATACAGAATGCCCGGCCGAAGCATTGCGCCGTGTAAACGATCTCCTGATCCCAGACACGCAACAAGGCATGTTTGTGACGGCTGTCTATGGCGTTTTGTCGCTGGATACTGGCGAATTTATCTACGCAAACGCTGGGCATAATCCACCGTTTTGGCTGCAAAAAGCTACTGGCGAGATAATCCGATTGACGCGTACAGGTATGGCGCTGGGCGTACTGGAAGGGACGGAGATCGAACAGCACACGATCCAGTTGCTGGCAGGGGATAGTCTCTTGCTTTATACCGATGGGGTTACTGAAGCCTTCTCGCCCGCTGGACAGCTTTTTGGTGAAGCGCGTTTGAAAGCTGCTTTCTCGGTTGAGAACGGGAGCCTGAAAGCCAGTCTCGATGAAATTGAAACGCATCTGAAAAAATTTATGGATACCCTGCCCCCGGCCGATGATCTGACTATGTTGGCGGTACGCCGCCGATAAGTATAATTACCATTGAAATATCTCTTAGGGAGGGTGTAAAACAGAGCGTAATTAAAAGATTAGAGTTTTCTAATGTCGTCAATAATTGTTGACACTGTGCTTCTTCAAAGGCATAATTAGGCACCTTGCATTTACGCAAGGTGCCTTTTCCCATTGTTCCACCCTATTCAACCCAATTGGAGGATAAGATGAAACGTTTGACGACTGTATTAGGATTTGCTCTAACCTTGGCTTTTCTTTTCAGTGCTGTTGCTACACCTGTAGCTTATACCAGCAATGATGAGGGGCGGGTGCGCGTTTTGGTGCAATTTGCACCCGGTAAAAAAGCTGAAGCGCAAAAGCTTCTGGGCAATGCCAATGGACAAGTTCATTTCGAGTTTGATGCGCTGCGAACGATTGCTGTTACCGTTCCAGAAGCAGCCTTGGCTGGTTTGAGCCATAATCCGAATATCGTCATGGTTGAAGAAGATGCCCCGCGTTTCCCGGTCGGGATCAATGAATCTGTTACGCCGAATGTAGAGCTTCCTGAGCAGGTCGTTCCTTTTGGCGTTGATATGGTTCAGGCTCGCGATGTTTGGGACGCTGATCGTGATGGTGTGGTTGATACTGGTGCCCCCACTGGCGCCAATCGCACAGTTTGTATCATCGATTCAGGTTTCTTCACTGGTCACGAAGATCTGGCTGGCGTTAACGTAGATGGCTACGATGGTAACTTGCCTTGGGCGAGTGACTATAGCGGGCACGGTTCTCATGTTGCGGGCACGATCGCTGCGATGAATAATACATTGGGTGTTATTGGGGTTACCCCCGGTACAGTTAATGTTTATTCCGTTCGTGTTTTTGGTGACGATGGCGCCTGGGCTTACTCATCCACTTTGATTGACGCTGCCAATCGCTGTGCAGATGCTGGTGCAAATGTCATTAGCATGAGTCTTGGTGGCTCTCGCGCAAACAATACGGAGCGCAAAGGTTTTGATGCTTTATATGCCGCTGGCATTCTCCCGATTGCAGCTGCGGGTAACGAAGGCACCACGGCCTATTCGTACCCAGCTTCCTACGATTCGGTCGTTTCGATTGCGGCGATTGATGAAGCTACTTTGGTTGCAGACTTCTCCCAGAAAAACGATCAAGTTGAATTGGCAGCCCCCGGCGTTGCTGTTCTTAGCACTGTCCCGTATATGGATATTTCCAGTCTGACAGTTGATGGCGTTACCTACGCGGCAAACCATATTGAATATGCCGCACGTGGAACGGCGAGTGCTGCTCTTGTGGATGGTGGTCTTTGTACATCAACCGGTGCCTGGACTGGCAAAGTTGTTCTCTGTGAACGCGGTGATATTTCCTTCTACGACAAAGTGATGAACGTCCAGAATAGCGGCGGCGCAGCGGCTGTTCTTTATAACAACGAGCCCGGCAACTTCCTCGGTACACTTGGTGACGGCGCTTCCTCAAGCATTATTGCTTTGAGCTTGAGTCAGGAAGACGGACAATACCTCGTAGCAAATAAACTTGGCGTAGTTGGCACTGTTTCGAGCGAATATTTTGAACAGGTCAGCGGCTATGAATACTACGATGGTACCTCTATGGCGACCCCGCACGCTTCAGCAGTAGCGGCTTTGGTCTGGAGCGCAGACCCGACTGCAACCAATGTTGAAATCCGTAACGTACTCGCAGCCACATCACAGGACCTCGGTGATGCAGGACGTGACAACTCCTATGGCTTTGGTTTGGTTCAAGCTTATGATGCGATTGCAGCCCTCACAGGTGGTACTGGTGGTGACACCTCGCCTGTTGTGAATATTGCCAGCCCTTCAAATGGTGCATCCTTTGCATCTGCAACGACTATCTCCTTCGCAGGTTCAGCATCTGACACGGAAGATGGCGATTTAAGCAGCAGCCTGATTTGGACATCCAGCCTGGACGGGCAAATCGGTACAGGCGCTTCCTTTAGTACTGTTCTTAGCGATGGAACGCATACTATCACCGCTGAAGTGACAGATTCTGGTGCGAATACCAGCAGCGACAGCATCGTTGTGACCGTTGATGATGGTTCCGGCACCGAAGATGTTGCTATGTATGTTGCAAACATGACTGGTTCAGCTACCGTTGTTAATCGCCGTTTCTGGAAGGCAAACGTTTCCGTTCAGGTTTTGGATGCCAATGGTGCCGCTGTCCCCAACGTCACCGTTAGCGGAGCCTGGAGTGGCAGCTACACCGGCTCCGGCAGTTGTGTTACTGATGCCAGCGGCGCTTGCACCATCCTGACACCGAGCATTAAGGTGGCTTCACCTGCAACCTTCACCGTCAGTGATCTTGCTGCGACTGGTTACTACTATGACGCTGCTCTGAATGTGGTTTCCTCTGTTACGGTTGCCAATCCCTAATCTCATCACAAATTAAAAAGAAAAGCCCGT
>JBNKMO010000243.1:0-3349 GCA_050293165.1 Anaerolineales bacterium
GGATTCATACGCTAATGCCACTGAAACGCAGGGGATGCCAATAAACCAGCGATGATGACATGCGCGGTTGCTGTCTCGTCGCCTGCGCCAGAAGCGCGCAAGGCAGCCCCCATTTTCTGACAATCTTCATCGGGCAAAGGAGCGCCTAAGAGGAGCGTGCTAACCCATTGCGTAAAGGTTTCAATATCCGACGTACCGCTGATCTCAACCAGATGCGGCACGTCTATTTCTGTGCCTTTGATCTGATTTTGCACTAACGCTGCGGCGAATTGCCAACGAGGTATGAGATTACTCATCCACGGCGCAGAGGTGTCGGGATAACCGTCTGGCGTAGGCCAGGTGAAGTAGGGCTGCCCCATCCGAGCAAGATGTTTTTGCAGCGGCTTGCCCCCATCCGTGCGCGCATCAAGCAAACGCAAAGCTGAAAGAATAAAGTCTGCTGGGCGTTTGAACTTCGGTTGGATGTGGGGAATCCCCTCAAGGAACAAAGTTTGCATCACAGCGCGGAGATCGCCATTGGTGGCGGTAAATCTATCCGCCACCGAGCTGACCAAGGCGGCAGGCGGCTCATCGGCAATGAAACGGCGACAGAGTTTACCGGCGATAAATGTCGCAGTTGACGGATGCAAGCCCAAATTAAGAATGACGCGCTCAGCTTCATCCAATCCGCCTGCAGGGATTTTCATCCCCAAAACTTCTTTGGGCGCACCATCATGCAGATCTGCATCAAAATGAAAATCACCACGCCAAAAATGCTCCTTGATTGTCCAACCAGTCAGGCAGCGCGCCAACTCCATCACATCCTGCTGGGTATAGCCGCCATCCACGCCGAGGCTGTGCAGTTCCATGACTTCACGAGCGTAATTTTCGTTGGGCGCATCCTTGAGATTGGACTGATTGTCGAGATAAAAGAGCATGGCGGGCGAATGCGACGAAGCCCAAAGCAGATCGCTAAAAAAGCCTAGTGCGTGCGGACGGATAACTTCGCGGTCGTCGACCGTTTTGAGATAATAACAATCACTCTTTTCGGTACTGATGTTAAAGTGATCGCTCCAAAACTCGACCATGCGCTCATAAAATTGACGGCGCGAGTAAGTTTGCCGGATGAGTGTTGCCTGTCGCAATTCGTCCGGGATGGTCAGCCGATCGCGGTTGTCGAAAATCTTATAGCTAAGATCGAAAAGGTCATTTGCGGATAGATCGAGAGTCTTAAATTGTCGCAAGCGGATATCGCAACCATCATCCGAAACGGACGTGTATTCAAGTTGCTCCCGTACCCAAGCTTGGATGCCGACCTCGGCAACACGCGTTAAGTCTTCGGCGCGTGCGCCGAAAGTAAGCCGATTAACAAGCGCGAATTCTCGCGGATTTATCGCTGCCCCTGACAGAAGCACAGAATCGTCACCTAGTCTTGCCAGATTTTCATAAACAGACGCGCAAGAGGAAAGTGCTGCACTACCGGCAACGACGCCAACCAACTTCAGGAAATCACGACGGGAAAGATTTGTCATAGGATATTAGTAGAGATAAGAGAATAGAGAAAAGCACAGTTCCTGAGCGAAATCAAAGAACGGCATTATCAACAACGCCGTTCTTCAAGACTACGCTTCCGCTACGCTGCGGCTCCGCTCAGAGACTGGGTGACTTTCTTTTTCTTTCGGTGCCCAACGCAAAAGAGCGAAAGCGGTTGCGCCCAACGAGGCAACAGTTGCCAGCGGGACGACGATGAACCAGCCAACCAACGGGAAAACGGCTGCCAACTCCAGCGCAATTGCGCCCCGCACAAAAGCTGCGGCGGGAGAGATACCATCCGAGCGACGAGCGAGAAGCATGCCCATTTTGGCAGCGATCCCAGCCGCACCGATTCCGCTAATAGTCAGAGTCACGGTGATAAGTGCCCAACCAAGAAATCGCCTTACCCCGCCACCTGCAGAGAGTAAAACCCCGACTGGGATGGTGATAATGAAAAGCAATCCCAATCCCAGCCAGAAAGATTTCCACGGGGTTGTGTCGAGGCGATTTTGCGCGCGTTCCACTGTTGCCGGAAAGAGCAGCCACCACGCGGTCAACATGCCAGGAAAGGCAATGCCAAGTAATAATAAAATACCGAAGATCATTTGTACGTCTGCCATAGTTTCTCCTTGTTTTCGTTTCTACTTATCATTACAAGGAAAGTAAGGAAAAGTTGCAAACAAAAAAGCTTCCGAAGTTCTTGAGACTTCGGAAGCTTTTTTTTCACAAATCTCCTAAGAGCATTTTTCTTAGGTTTTCATCCGTCATACTTTGTTTGTCAAACCACCAGTCGTTAAAACACAAACGCCGATGTATGAAATCGGCGTTTGCGTTTTGCATTATCAGATTGATTCTGATAATTTGGGTGGCTGACGGGGCTCGAACCCGCAACATCCTGTTCCACAGACAGGTGCTCTGCCATTGAGCTACAGCCACCATATTTTTAGAGCCCGCAGATTATATCATTGGGACTACATGCTCGCAAGGACTTTTTGGACTTTTTCTGGAACGTCCGCGCGCGCGACCGTCACTTGCTCGCCACTAACCAGATCTTTGACTGCCACCTGACCGGATTCCACTTCATCCGCTCCCAAAACGAGTGCTACTTTCATACCCATTTTATTGGCAAACTTGAATTGCTTCCCGATCTTGGCCGGTTCGGGATAGTTGGTCACCGCCAAACCCGCTTCGCGCAACTCTGCTGAGAGTTTCAGCGATTCCATTTGCAGGTCTTCCGAGAAGATCGTCACCAAAACAGGCGCGGGCGAGGGTTCAAACTCAGGGACAAGGCCACTCTCTTGCAAAACGATCCCGATAACGACATCGCCCATCGCAAAGCCGACACCAGAGAGCGAATCACCGCCCACATCAGCGAGCAAATTATCATAACGCCCACCCCCAAGAATGGCACGCCGCACGCCGCCGCTCAAGTCAAAGGCTTCAAAAACGGTACCCGTATAGTAGAGCAATCCGCGTACGATATTGGGATCAAACTCAACGTATTCGCGCACACCAAGCGCATCAAGCGCATTAAAGAGACGTACAAGGTCATCCCATTCTTTCCAAAGGTCTTTATTTTCAAGTAACGCGATCAAACCATCGAGTTGTTTTTCCGTGAGGCCGTTTTCGAGGGCATAAACCCGCCAAGCGTCGTCTTTCATCTTGCTACGACGATCAACGAGGTTAGAAACGTTTAATCGGGACTCTGTCGGGATTCCCAGTTTATCGAACTCAGAATCCATCAGGCGGCGATTATTCACATAAACGCGAGCCTGTTCCGGGCCGAGTCCGACCGAGCGCATAAATTTAACGGCAACCGCAATTAGCTCCGCATCCG
>JBNKMO010000244.1:0-6302 GCA_050293165.1 Anaerolineales bacterium
AACTCCGCAATGGATGCGGCGCGCGCCGCTCTGCGCGTGACGGGTGTCGAAAATGTCTCCATCATTTACCGCCGCTCGCGCAAAGAAATGCCCGCCACACGTGAAGAGTTCATCGAAACCACGCATGACGGCGCTGTTTTCCATCAATTGGTCAACCCCGTCAGCTTACACGATGGTGTGCTGAAATGCCAGCAAATGAAACTTGGCGAAAAAGATGCCAGCGGACGCCGCCGTCCCGTTCCTGTGGAAGGCGAGTTCGTCAATTTTGAAGTCGATACCGTCATCACCGCCATCGGTGAATTAGTCGAATATGAACTCTTTGAAGCCAACGAGATCGTAGCCGATGCCAAAGGCGATATCCCCGTCAACAAATATCACGAGACTGCCGTTGAAAATGTCTACGTTGGCGGCGATGCTTATCGCGGGCCTTCCTCCATCATCGAGGCCATCGCAGACGGACGTGCTGTTGCCGAAGGCATCATCGAAAAAGAAAACGTCACCAAAGGCTATGTCAAGACCGCACCGGAATATGAATTTGACAAAGCGGAACGTCTCATCCAGATCGCCGAACGCAAAGCGACCATTACGCCAAAGGTCAGCCATGAGGAATTTGATCTCAATTTCGCCGCATCCGCAAATCGCTGCCTTTCCTGTAATATCGTTTGCAACAAATGTGTCGAAGTCTGCCCGAACATCGCCAACCTGCCGATCAAGGTCGAAGGTTTCCGAGATCCGAACCAGATCCTGCATATCGAAGGGCTCTGCAACGAGTGCGGCAACTGCGAAGTCTTCTGTCCCTACGACAGCGATCCCGCCAAAGACAAATTCACTCTTTTCTGGGATGTCAACGAGTTCGATAAATACACCGAACAAGAAGGCTACGTCTACACTGGCGAGAACACTTTAAAGATGCGCCACCGCGAGACGATCTACGATCTCGTGCTGGTAGATGGCGCGGTTCAATTTGATGAAAAATCAATTCAGGTAAACGCCGAAATGCAGGGATTACTCAAGATGATCAGCACGGTTGAAAATCAGTATCCGTATTTGCTGCATTTGGACCCTGCATAAAGATATTTTGTAGGGGCGGGGCTACGACCCGCCCCTACCTTCTGTTAGAATGCCTTTCGACCAAACCGTCACTTTCCTCCACACCAGCGACCTGAACGCAACCGCACACTTCTACGAAGATATTCTGGAACTCTCCCTTGTACGGGATCAGGGCGTCTGTCGGATATACAAAACCAGCGGGGACGGCTATCTCGGATTTTGCACCCATCTCGAAACGCCCGTGACAAAAAGTATCATCCTAACCCTCGTCACCCCGAGCGTGGATATTTGGTACGCAACCCTCCTCGCGAAGGGCGTGGAGATCGTCAACCCACCCGCTCACAACCCTAAATATCAGATCTATCATTTCTTCTTCAAAGACCCTAATGGTTATACGCTGGAAATTCAGCATTTTGATGAACCACTGGGATAAAATGTATAGCAGAGAAAAAAACAATGACCCACACCCACACCAAACAACCCGGCTCCAAAATGTGCTTCGTCTGCGGACAAGAGAATCCTGTTGGCTTAAAACTGGATTTCTACGAAACCGCTCCCGGGGAAGTAACAGTGGATTACATCGCTCCCGATCATTTTCAAGGCTACCCCGGCGTGCTGCATGGCGGCATCGCTGCAACAATTCTGGACGAAACGGCTGGGCGCGCCCATATGGGCGGGGATACGCCCCGCTTCATGTATACCGCTAAACTCGAGATCAAATATCGCGGCAACGTCCCGACCGGGGTACCGCTGAAAATCGTCGGGAAGGCCGGCAAGGATCGCGGTCGCATGGCAGAGGGATGGGCAGGTATTTACAATAGCGAGGGCAAGCTCCTCGTCGAAGCGAATGCGCTGCTTGTCGATCTTCCGGCAGAGACTCTCGATTCCGCTAATCTCGAAGAACTGGGCTGGAAAGTCTATCCTGACAAAGAATAGAAGAAAGTAACCAAAAGACAGGCATCCTGCCGAGTATAATAGGGGTGCTTGTTTTTTAAATTAACCCACGGAGGAAAATCTGTGATTACACAATACCACCGTCCAACAACCCTTCCTGAAGCGCTTGCGCTTGTCAAAAAAGAAAATATCTATCCGCTCGGTGGCGGGATTCAGCTGAGTCAGTTTAGTGACGAAGCATACGAAGTCGTTGATCTACAGGCTCTCGCCCTGAACGGAATCGCGAAAAAAGGCAATACCCTCGAGATCGGCGCGACAGCAACTTTGGAAGCCCTGCTCAACACACCCGAACTTCCCGAAGCACTAAAGAAAGCCACCCGGCATGAAGCCAGCTTGAACACGCGCAACAGCGCGACCGTTGCAGGGACACTGGTCGCATCCGATGGACGCTCGCCCTTCGCCGTGATGATGATGGGATTGGATGCAGAAGTTACTGTGACCAGCGAGCAGGAAGCAGTAACCAGCAAGCTCGGCGATCTACTACCGATGCGCGACGAAATGCTCGAGGGCAAACTGATTACAAAAATAACCATTCCGCTCAATGCGACCACAGGCTATGAATACGTCGCCCGCACCCAGGCGGATAAACCAATCGTCTGCGCAGCACTCAGCCAATGGGCAGGCGGACGTACACGTCTCGTGCTCGGCGGTTGGGGCACATCCCCGTCGCTGGCTATGGACGGGAAAGGCACAGACGGCATCGAAGCCGCTGCCAAAAACGCCACCCATGACGCCAGCGACCAATGGGCATCCGCAGAATATCGTCAGGATGTCGCCGCGACACTGGCAAAGCGCTGTCTTTCCTAATCCTGAAACCCTCGTAGTAGCGACTTCAGTCGCTCTTTCACTCTTAACGACTAAAGCCGTTACTACAATAGCGAACCAGACCATTCGAATCACTAAGATCAAAGGACTAAAATGACCACTATTCATGGTTTTGAATTAATCAAAGAACAAGACATTCCCGAAATGAATACCAAAGCGCGCCACTTCCGCCATCTCAAGAGCGGCGCGGAACTGCTCTCGCTCGAAAACGACGACGAGAACAAGGTCTTTGGCGCAACCTTCCGCACCCCGCCGAAAACATCGAACGGTATCGCGCATATTCTCGAGCATAGCGTTTTGGCAGGCTCCGAGAAATACCCCGTCAAAGAACCTTTCGTCGAACTGCTCAAAGGCTCACTGCAAACCTTCGTCAACGCCTTCACCTTCCCCGACAAAACCTGCTACCCCTGCGCCAGCCAAAACCTGCAGGATTTCTACAACCTGATCGACGTTTACGTCGACGCCGTTTTTCATCCCCTGCTCAAAAAGCAAACGCTCAATCAGGAAGGTTGGCACTACGAGTTGGAAGACAAGAAAAACGCCATGATTTACAAGGGCGTGGTTTTCAACGAAATGAAGGGTGCCTATTCCAATCCAGACCGCATTCTCGGCGATGCCGTCCAGCACTCGCTTTTCCCCGATCACGTTTACGAACTCTCTTCAGGCGGCGATCCCAAAGTAATCCCCGACCTGACCTACGAAGAATTTGTCGGATTCCACGAAGCCTACTACCACCCATCAAATGCACGCATTATGTTTTATGGGGATGACGATCCTGATGAGCGTCTGCGGCGGATGGATGCGTATCTTGCGGACTACGAACTTGCTCCCGCGCAATCGGAAATCCCCCTGCAACCGAGCATGGATGCCCCGCAGGAACGCACCGTTTCTTATGCTGCCAGCGACGCCGATGCGAAATCATACCTGACCCTAAACTGGCTCCTGCCCGAACAAGGGGATGCTCAGTCCGCACTCGGGTTCAAAATACTCGCCAATATTCTGCTCGGCAGCCCTGCCGCCCCCCTCCGCAAAGCGCTGATCGAATCAGGCTTGGGCGAAGATTTGGCTGGCATCGGACTCGAAGACGAGATGCGCCAGATGTACTTCTCGACAGGTTTAAAAGGCATCAACAAAGACGACGCCGAAAAAGTCGAAAAACTAATTCTCGACACGCTGACAGATTTAGCGTCTAATGGCATTGACCCAGACACCGTCGCGGCCTCGATGAACACGGTTGAATTCCGTTTGCGCGAGAATAATACCGGCGGCTATCCGCGCGGCGTGATCGTAATGCTGCGTGCGCTCCAATTTTGGCTCTATGATTATGACCCGATTGCCCCGTTGGCGTTTGAAACACCGCTTAACGGTATCAAGGAAAAATTGGCAAGTGGCGAGAAATATTTCGAGGCACTGATCCAAGCTCACTTTATCGGAAACCAGCACAGGACACGTGTGTTACTCGTTCCGGACACGGAACTCAATCAACGTGACGAAGCTGCCGAGCGCGAGAAGCTGGCAGCCATCCAATCCAAGATGTCGGCAGAGGAGATCGAAGAAGTCATCCGCACCACAAAAGAGTTGATCGAAATCCAGAACACACCCGATACGCCTGAAGCATTGGCGACGCTGCCTGCGTTGCAGCTCGAAGACCTAGACAAAGAGCAGAAGAGCATTCCGATCTTTGAAGAAACCGTCAGCAATGCACCGGTACTGCACCATGACCTGGCAACAAACGGTATTTTCTATCTCGACATGGGCTTTGACCTGCATGTACTCCCCGTCGATCTACTGCCCTACACGGGCTTACTGGGACGTGCTTTCTTCGAAATGGGCACAGAGAGCGAAGATTTCGTAAAACTCTCGCAGCGCATCGGACGTGATACAGGTGGGATTTACCCTAACCTGTACACATCCACGATCAAAGATAGCAATGAGACAGCGGCCTATCTTTTCTTGCGCGGCAAATCGACCACCGAACAGGCGGACAAACTTTTCGACATCCTGCGTGATGTTTTGCTGACTGTCAAGCTGGACAACCCCGAACGCTTCAAACAGATCGTGCTGGAGGAGAAAGCTGGCTTGGAAGCGGGCTTGATCCCGAGCGGGCACATGGTCGTGCATGGACGTTTACAGTCAAAATTCCATGAAGCGGGCTGGCTTGCCGAAAAAATGGAGGGGATTGACTTCCTTTTCTTCCTTCGTGAATTGGCTGAAAAGATCGACGAAGATTGGGCAAGCGTGCTTGCAGACCTTGAACTCGCGCGCGAACTGCTCGTCAATCGCAGCAACCTGCTCCTGAATGTGACTTGTGAAGCGGCAAATTGGCGCGAGATTCGCCCGCAGCTTTCTGCGTTAGCAGCCGCGCTCCCAAAGCAGAAACCCTATAAAGCACATTGGTCACAAGAATTTGATAATCAGCCCGAAGGCCTGACCATCCCTGCACAAGTGAACTACGTCGGGAAAGGTGCCAATCTCTACTATCTCGGCTATGAGTTAAGCGGCACGATTGCGGCGATCACGCGCTATCTTGGCATGACCTGGCTCTGGGAAAAAGTCCGCGTTCAAGGCGGTGCTTACGGCGGGTTCTCGGTCTTTGATCAAAAATCCGGTTTATTTAACTATCTCTCGTACCGCGACCCGAACTTACTCGCTACTATCGAAAACTACGACGGCACTGCACAGTTCCTGAAGGAACTCGAACTGAGCGACGAGGAACTCGTCAAGGTCATCATCGGCGCGGTCGGCGGCTTGGACAGCTACCGCTTACCCGACGCAAAAGGCTACACGTCGATGACGCGTTATCTGACGCACATCACGGATGAAGCCATGCAACAATACCGCGATGAAGTGCTTGCCACCACGCAAGACGACTTCAAAGCCTTCGCAACTGCATTAGGACATGCAAAGAACGCAGGACATGTGATTGTGCTCGGCTCTGAAGATGCGATCAACGAGGCAAACGAGAAACTTCCGAAGAAAGATCGCTTGAAAGTTATCAAAGTGATGTAGAAAAAAGCCTGCTTCTACAGGTTTTATATTCAGTCAAAAAAACTTCAAAACTCCCTTGTAGTAAGGGCTTCCGCCCTTATTTGATACAGAAATAACCGCTGAGGCGGTTACTATGAGGGACTTAAAAAAATATGACTCTGCCTCTCAATACCATCCTGCGCGGTGACGCGACTGAAATGCTCGACAGTTTACCTGAAAACTCTGTCGACATGATCTTTGCGGACCCGCCCTACAACCTGCAACTCGAAAGGGCTTTGTGGCGACCGAATCTAACGATGGTCGACGCGGTGGATGAAGATTGGGATCAGTTCAGTTCTTTTGCGCAATATGACCGTTTTACAGAAGCATGGCTGAAAGCCGCCAGACGTGTTCTCAAAGAAACCGGCACTCTCTGGGTGATCGGCTCTTACCATAATATTTATCGTGTCGGCAAAGTGCTGCAAGACCTTGATTTCTGGATATTG
>JBNKMO010000245.1:0-2648 GCA_050293165.1 Anaerolineales bacterium
GTAGGCGTAAGTCTTTTCAGCGCTGCCAACAGGCGCAAAAACATCCCACCATGGCAGTTTTTCTTTGCCTAGACGCTTTGCTTTCGCAAGGAAATAGCGTTGGAAAACGGGGAAAGAATCTTGCATTGCTTCGAGCATCGCGTTCAAGGTTTCGCGGTCGATGCGTGCGGCATCAATCGAAGCATGGAGCGCATCTTCACGTCCACGGCGTTTGTTCAATGTGTTGACTGTCCCTTTGATGCCGTTCAGTGCAGCAGCGATCGGTTCCTGAACCGACTCCCAAACCTTCATTTCCATTTCGTAGGCACGTTTGCGCACATCTTCGTCAGGATGGGAATGCAGGTTGATCAGAGCAGGCGATGAAAGCTCTTTCACTTCGCCATCTAACTCGAATTCGATTTTCATCTGCGATGTGACCGTGCCTTGCAGTTTATCCCATGCCCCAGCGCCGCTAATGCCTAGTTCGGCAGCCAGCGATTCTTCGGCTTCGCTCATCAGGTATTTGCTCTGTTCAGCGGTTTCCTGCAGGAAGAAGGCGTGCGCTTTGGCAACGGCTGAGTTTTCGATAACCTCAGGAAGTTTTTCGGTAATTAAGCCGATCCACTGTTGCCCTTGCACGCCTAACATGCGCAGGCGTAACTCAACCTGATCGAATTGCGAGAGTATTTTCTTGGCTAACTGATTGAAGGAATCGGTGGTGATGAACGAGTAAATATAAACACCGATGGTTTCAGCAAGGTCGTTGCTCTTGTTGAAGCGGTCAATCAACTCGGTAGCGATTTCTGCCAATGTTGTGACAGGGGTACTTGCATCCGCTCTGCTGATTTTTTCGGCAAAGAAAGCGTCAAAAGCGTCGAGTTGTTTTGTTAATTCTTTGAGTGCATCTGTGAACTCGGGAGAATCAAGTGCGGGGTAGACGTTGCTGAGATCCCAATGGGGAGGGGTAGATGTAGACATAATGGTCTCCTGATAAAAATAGTAGATAACGTTAAAGTGCCCAGGCGAGCATCAAGCCAAAGATGGCAACGAGCAAGCCAAAATGCAGGAAGAGATTCGTGTTGGCGAGCCAGCTTCCTGGAACAATAAATTGCAACAGCAGGTTGACGACGATTAATCCCATCCCCAGCAGCGGAATCAATCCTTTGCGCGGTGCCAGAAAATTGGATAAGTTGTCTAAAAACTGAGAAAGGGATTTCTTCATGGTAGGTCCTCTTTTTCGACGATTTCATTTTCCAGGTCAGCTTCCCAATTGCTGTATCGGGCGAGTAAGCGCATCGGGATACGTCCTTCGATGAAGACGCCGCCGCGCTCATGTTCGATTTTTTCGATCAGGCCGGCTTCATGAAAGGTCGAGATCAAGTTGCCTTCCTGATAGGGTAGACGCACCGAGATGGGCGCGTAGGTTTCGTAAAGACTTTCCTCGATAAGACGCTTTAGTTCGGGGATGCCGAGCTTTTCTTTTGCAGAGATGGCGATGGCGCGCGGATAGTGCTTGAGCGTTTCCTGTGCTAATTCGGGATCGTTGAGTAGATCAACCTTATTCAAGGCTGTGATGACGGGGATATGTGACGCATCAATTTCTGAGAGCGTTTCTTCGACGGCTTCAAAGTGGTTGAGGGCGTTTGGGTGGGACACATCAACGACGTGCAACAACAGATCCGCTTCCGCGATTTCTTCGAGTGTGGCGCGGAAGGCTGCAACCAGTGTTGTCGGTAATTTTTGAATGAAGCCTACTGTGTCGGTGAAGAGCGATTCGTAACCACCCGGTAGTTCTACGCGACGTGTGGTCGGATCGAGCGTGGCAAAAAGTTGGTCTGCCACGTAAACATCTGCCTGAGCGAGTTGGTTGAGTAGTGTTGACTTACCCGCATTCGTATATCCAACAAGGGCGACGATTGGCAGACGAGATTTTTTCCGTCGATCACGGTGACGTAGGCGGTGCGAGCGCACCTTCTCCAGTTCGTTTTTTAGGTAGGAGATACGTTTACTGATGATACGTTTGTCTACTTCAAGTTGGGTTTCACCAGGTCCACGTAGACCAACACCACCAACACCCCCGGCGCGACCACCGCCACCGCCACCTTGACGAGCGAGATGTGTCCACGCTCGCGTTAAGCGGGGGAGGTAGTATTCATATTGTGCTAATTCGACCTGTAACATTCCTTCGCTGGTTTTTGCGTGTTGCGCAAAAATATCCAGAATTAGGGATGTGCGGTCTAGCAGGCGTACATTTTCGCCGAGTAGAACTTCCAGTTCGCGCTGATGGCGCGGAGAGAGTTCATCGTCGAAAATAACAACTTGGGCGAGCGTCTCTTCTATGAAGGCTTTTAATTCATCGACTTTGCCGCTGCCAATCAGAGTCTTGGAATTGGGGCGATTAAGTTTTTGTGTTAGTTTGCCAATCACTTTCAATCCCGCTGTCTCCGCGAGCAGAGCCAGTTCATCGAGAGAATCGTCAATGGACAGTATATTTTCCTGCCCAAAAATTTCAACGCCGACGAGAAAGGCTCTCTCTCGTGGCGCCGCAGTTTTTTGAGGGGCTTTTTTTGACATAAAATGTGTTTATTTATTAGTAGAGAGTGGGAGTTCATCCCCAAACAGCTTGGCAATCTTTGGGTCTGTAGCTTCGCTACGGTCTGGGAGTAGTA
>JBNKMO010000246.1:0-13330 GCA_050293165.1 Anaerolineales bacterium
AGCAGGCAGAGTCTACGCTATCTTTCCTGGCATATAAGAAGCGCTATCCATTTTTTTACTTCAGAAACCTATCGAAAAGCTAAAAATAGTCGCAAGCGATGATTTCCGTATTTGTAGAAAATGAATATTTCTTCATTCAGAATCCCCAATTTATAGACTTTAAAACAAAAACTTCTTGTCTCTTTATAGACAAAAAAACAAAAATCCCCTAAACTCATTTTATGCTATCTCGTGTATTCTCTTGCGCCGTTGTGGGCTTAGAAGGTGTCGTCGTCGAAGTTGAAGTCGATACAACTCGAGGCTTGCCGGGCACAGATATTGTCGGACTTCCAAGCCAGGCCGTCAAGGAAAGCCGAGAACGTGTTCAAGCCGCCATCAAAAATAGCGGTCTCCCTTATCCCCGAAAAAGAATTATCGTTAATCTCGCCCCCGCCGCCGTCCGCAAGGACGGCCCCACCTACGACCTGCCCATCGCGCTCGGCGTTTTGCTGATGCAGATGCTCGTTCCGCCCACCAGCATGGATGAATCCATGATCATCGGCGAACTTTCACTGGATGGCACCGTCCGGCACTCAAAGGGGATATTGCCGATGGCTGCCGCCGCGCGTGCAAATGGATTCAAACGGATTTTCGTTCCTGCTGTGGATGCAGCCGAAGCCGCCCTCATCCCTGACCTCGACGTGCTACCGGTAAAATCGTTATATGCCCTGTACCAACATTTGATCGGTGCCGAACAGATCACACCCCAACCGCCTCCCGTTGTGGACGATCTCCCCCGCCCCATCGTGACTGACTTTTCCGAGATCAAAGGGCAGGAACACGTCAAACGTGCGCTAGAGATCGCAGCTGCAGGTGGACATAACCTCATCATGATGGGGCCTCCCGGTGCAGGAAAAACCCTGCTTGCGCGTGCGTTACCCGGCATCCTGCCAGAGATGAGTATCGAAGAAGCCCTCGACACAACCCGTATCTACTCGGTCGCCGATCAACTTCCCGCCGATACACCTCTTATGCAGATGCGCCCCTTCCGCGCGCCACATCATACCATCAGCCACGCTGGCTTGGTCGGCGGCGGCAATTGGCCGCGTCCCGGCGAAATATCGCTCGCCCATCGCGGCGTGCTTTTTCTCGACGAATTCCCTGAATTTGGCTCGCGCGTCCTCGAAGTGATGCGCCAGCCGATGGAAGATAAACAAGTCACCATCAGCCGCGCACAAGGCTCGTTGACCTTCCCTGCCAATTTTCAATTGATCGCTGCAATGAACCCATGCCCTTAGGGTTACACACAATTGACCCCTTTATTCCTACTCCTCCCCCGCCACTTCCAATATCAATAATCCCTTCCTCATTAAATAGATACTGCCCTCGAAGCACTCCCTGAATTTCAAATGTGCTTGCATTGGCGTCCAAAATGATCTGGTCTACAATCGTTGTAATGATGCTTTTACGAACGTCAAAAGGTGCATCAAAGACCAACCCGCTTTCAATTGCGTTTTGGCAGATCATATAAATCTCTTGCTTCTTCTCTTCAAGCTCTTCGGGGGACATCAGCTTTTCATTGAGTTTTCTTGCCTCATCCCGCAGTTTATATAACCGATCTTTCAATGCACTTCTGTGTTCGGCATATTCATCAGCGTCAAAAGCATCCATAAGATATGCCTTATACATTTTCTCGTCTTCCTGTTTGACTTCTCGCATTTGTCTTTCCAGAAAGTCGATCTGTGCACGAAGCTGGTTGTTCGCCTCACCATGATATTCCCGTTCCAAAGCATCAATCATAATTTCAGGATGAAGCAGAACTTCAAAAATGGCCGTCCATACCGATTCGTCCAATATCCTCATGGAAATTTGTTTCTGGTCGCAAGCGATGGCTTCTCTTACCGCTTTTACACGACTTGCCCTACCTGCGCAGCGATAACTGGTTAGGACATACTTTTTCTCGCCACGCCTTTCATTCTTCAGTCTTCCAATATATTGATAGCCACAAGTTGCACAAATAACCAAACCCGTCAGCAGGAAAGGGTGTTTTGGCTTTCTACGCCCCGTGTTATTTGCGATAAGCTGATTTGCCTTCTCCCAAGCATCCTGAGAAACAATCGCGGGCACAGGGACAATAATCCATTCTTCCCGAGGGCGCTTGACTCGTTTTGTGACCAATTTTTCAGTTGCCTCTGTTAGGTTATTGGGCTGTTTCTTAGCAGGCACCTTTATTTCCATCATCTGATGGGCAATGAACTCCCCTTTATACAAAGGCTTTTTGATAATTTTGGCAACCATTTTAGGTTCCCAATGAGTAAAACGTTTAGGTGGCGGGTACTTGCCTTCAAGCATCACAGCAATGCGACGCATGGGGTAGCCTTCAATCACTTTTCGGAAGATATAACGAACCGCTTGGGCTTCATCCTCACGAATGGCATAGTGTGTGTCTTTCTTGGCTGCCGGTCCTTCCTGCCCCATTGAATCAACGAACTTATAGCCGAAGGCCGCTACCTTTGCAGTCACGCGTCCTGTGCGAGCTTTGTGAAGGTTACCCTCCATCATGCGCTGCTTAGCTTTTTCCATATCTTCCTGAGCGATTGCCCCCATAACTGCTTGCTCAATGCGGGAAGAAAAGTTTTTCCAAAAGACCACTTTCAAACCAAATTGCTTCATCTCATCGAGCAGGAAACCCTGATGCCAGTCGGCATTCCTGGAAAGGCGATCCAAATGCTCGATGACGATTGCATGTGCCCTGCGTTCGGGATTGCGATACTCTTGTCTTAAGCGGGAGAGATCCGGGCGATGAACAAACTCAAAGCCCGAATCATCATCAGCGAAAATATATTCCCAGGGGATTTTCAATCGTTGTGTGGAAGCAATCTCATGGAGATGAGCAACCTGACGAGGCAGCCCGGAGCGCCCTTCTTCAGCCTGTCCGGAAGATGAAACCCGTAAATAGCCATAAGCTATTTCTCCATTCGGATGTCCAAGTGCGTCATTGACCGATAAGGCATCAAAAGCTGATTTGAAAAAATCATGGATAGGCATACGACCTCCTTGACCTGTACCTTTTTCTATTCTTTGTTCGGGCGGATCGGATATCTGCCTTGGATGATCCCTTCCAGTTCAAACCAATTTTCCTTGACATTCAACGTGATTTTCTCAACCACTGTTTTGATGATCCGTCTTTGAATGTCGATGGGAGCATCTTTAGCAAGCCCGTTTTCCTGTGCAGTACGACATACCAGCAAAATTGCTTGTTTGCGGGCTTCAAAATTTTCAGGGCTGATCAAGCTGCCGTTGAGTTTGGCAAGCTCTTGATTGAGTTTCTCGGCTTTTTTCTTAACCAATTTGCGGCGTTCGGCAAACTCAACTTCATCAAAAACACCTGCCATATAGGCTTTGTAGAGCTTCTCATCCTCGCTCTGCGTTGCTCTGATCTGGCTTTCCAGAAAGTCAATCTGGCGGGAAGTCTGTTCGTTACGCTCCCCCATAAATTCTTTTTTCAAAGCGTTTATCAGAATTTGCGGGTCGAGTAATACCTGATGCACGACTTCCCAAACCGCCGGGTCGAGCACTTTCATGGAAATATGACTGCTATTACATTGCACCCGCTCTTTGAAAGCCGGCATCCGGGAACCTTTTGAATTACATCCATAGCTACTAACAATGGTTTCCTTGCCATCTTTGCGCTTGTAAACCCGCCTGTGCCCAGAGTAGTTATAGCCACAATAGTCACAGCGAATAAGACCAGTCAACAGGTAAGGGGACTTTCCGCTGCGTTTGCTAGTTTTTCTGTTTGTCCGAAGCACCTTGTTCGCCAAATCCCACTCTTCCTTAGAAACAATAGCAGGCACAGGCACAGTAATCCACTCCTCCTTGGGGCGAGCAACGCGCTTCTTGACCATCTTGACCACCGGCCCTGTCAGGCTGCCTGTGTTGACGGTCACCGGCACTTTCACTTCGGTGCGGCGGTTCGCAGCAAACTCGCCCTTGTAAGCTGGGTTTTTGATCATATTGAATATCGCACGCCCTTCCCAGGTGGTTGCATTTCTGGGCGGGGGATATTTTTCCTGGAGCATTCTTGCCAAGCCGCGCAAAGGGTGGCCCTGTATAGCCTGCTTGTAGATCAAGCGTACGATCTGGGCTTCATCTTCGCGAATGGCGTAATGGCTGTCCTTCTTGGCTGTTTCCCCTTCCCGTCCTTTGGAATCCACCAACTTATAGCCAAAGGCAGGCACCCTGGCGGTGACCCTGCCGCTTTTGGCTTTGTGAATATTGCCTTCTGCCATACGACGCTTGGCCTGTTCCATCCCGTCCTGGGCGATCGCGCCCATAACGGCCCGCTCGATACGGGAGGAGAACTTCTTCCAAAAAAGCGTCTCAACCCCATATTGTTTCATCTCGTCCAGTAAAAAGCCCTGATGCCAGTCGGCGTTCCTGGAAAGGCGATCCAGGTCTTCGATCACAACTGCGTGTGCCTGACGGGTGGATGATTTATAGGCGGTGCGCAAACGGGAGAGATTCGGTCGGGTGTTAAATTCAAAGCCGGAATCATCATCGGCAAAGATATGCTGCCAGGAGATCTTCAGGCGGTTTTCAAAGGCGACTTCATGAATGTGCATCATCTGGCGCGGCAGGCCGGAGCGACCCTCATCTGCCTGCCCTGCGGATGAAACACGCAGATAACCAAAGGCAGGCTGTCCCTGTGGGTGACCGATCACGCCATTACTTGCCAGGGCATCAAATTCTGTTTTGAAAAATTGTGGAATGGACATCAGACCTCCTTTTTTAGAACGTTTGTGTCATTATTATATCTTATAAACAATAATATTGACACAAAGAATCCAGAGAGAAAAAACGAAAAAGGCGTTGCTTGGGTTTTATTTATTCAGGTGGCGGTAGATTGTGCGGACGGAGACCTTGAAGCGCTCAGCCAGGGCTTCGGGTGGCTGCCCCTCTCCTGCCAGGCGGCGGATGAGCCTGCTTTGGTCTTCCGTGAGTTTGTGATTCCCCTGGGGACGTCTCTCAAAGGATTCCAGGTCGGCTGGCAGGATTAGCCAGTCGCGGCCGGCTTTGGTCGCGGGCAAGCGATCTGCTTGAATCAAGACCACGACGCGTTGCCGACTGACGCCCAGCTTTTCTGCTGCTTCCTGAGTGGTGAGATAGTCCATGAGGGAAATCATAGCATAAATTCAGGATTCCTTTGGCTCCTGTTCGCTGGCTGTGACCAGGTAATCGACAAGCAGCATGACAGCGGTGTCCAGCCGCAGACGCTCTTGGGGGGTGAGCTGATCAACATCCGGCAGGCGCAGATTGCCCTGGGGTGCGGGGATATTTTCTTGATCGTTGGGTTGAGTACCAGCAGACATTTCTGTGTCCTTTCCTGTAGAGAAGAAGTGCTGCTCTACTTTTAATCTTTGGGACGCAAGAAAAAGGCGATTTTGATTGGTAGGAATAGGGTAATAAATCGGGGGGCGGATTTTCCTTTGTCGGCAATGGCTGGTAAAATACCGCCTTATGGGAAAAAGAGCTTTGATCCGTAAAGAATATAGCTGGACCCAAAAGTTGGTTTTGTACGGCTTACTAGCTGCCAGTCTTTTGTGGGTAGGGTATGCGCTATTCTGGTTCTATGAAAAGCTGCGGCATATTGCCGGTATCGACGTTGCTCAACTGGCCTTTGCAATTACGTTTGTTTTCGTTCTGATTCTGATCGGTGTAGGAATTCGCATGGGTTACCGACTGGACAGAATGATCCAACAGGATCACATGCCTGTGCAAACAACAGCCAGTGCGCGCTGGCTGGATTTCATCATACGGATCTGGAAGTATGAACGAAAATATCCGGTGATAAAAACGGTAGCGCCTGCATCCATGCCGAATGAGGCCTCCCCAGATTTAGTTCCCGTAGAACCTATTCCCACCCTTGAAGAAATCAGGAAATATATTCTCGCTGAAGAGCGGGAGAATCCTCCGTCTTCACCCAAACCCGAACAGCGCCGGCGTGGTCGCCGCCCCACTTTTCCAGTGGGACGTTGGGTGCCGGTTGCCCTTAAGTGGGAAAGCCATGACCCTTTATGGGATGACTACTCTTTAGGGGATGTGATCAGTGAGTATCTGGGGGTAGCAGCAGATGGCTCCCCGATTTTGACAGATCAGGTCTACCATAAAACGTGGCGTGATCTTGCTTTGGAAGAGGCGAAACGGATGGTAAAAAGCGGCGAAATGACCGACCCTTATCTGCTGAAACTCTTCAAGAAATATTATGAGAAAAAGTTGAAAGAAGGATAACAACATAAATCCTTGGCTTTCAGGAAGTGTTCAATCATCCACGCGCTTCATCTTATGATGGGTAAGCGCACGCCGTTGAGCGAGTCGCTCACCGCAAGTTCGGGGGAATAATGCGAGACAGAAAAAATGATGTACACCTGACAAAGCCGCTTAATTTTTTCCGTTCTCCGTAAGCAGCCTACCCTTTTCCCTTTTTGTCCTCTGAACACTGAGTTTGTTCCCGAGCTAACACCCTTTCTCCAAGGGGAATCTATTTATTACCCAATTCCTACCAATTAAAGTACCCTGTTTTTCTAACCCCGCCTGTTAAAAGAGCCTTCGCACGGCTCTTTTTTAAATCCAATACAAGCGAGGTACACATGACGAAACTGATCATCTATTTGCGGGAAGAAGAATTCTCTGCACTTAGCAATCTGGCCCAACGTGAATACCGCGTGACCAAAGCACAAGCGTCTCTCATCATCCGAACAGAGTTGGAACGTCTCGGATTGATTGCCCCAAAAGCAGAACTTCCCAAGCCTGCCTTTCCGGAGCCTCTTATCGAACCACCCAGTACAGGGGGCTAATATGCTGGAAGCCATCTTTATTGGAGTTTCTATTCTTATCGGTTCCATGCTGATCGGTACGCTGGTTTATCGTATTTTTCTCTGATCTTTTCACTCTACTTTCACAAGGACCATTATGGCAACAAAAATCATTTGTATTGCAAACCAGAAAGGCGGTGTAGGTAAGACCACCACCGCTGTCTCCCTGGCGCATGGGCTTGCCCTGCAAGGGAAGCAAGTTCTGCTGGTCGATCTCGATCCGCAAGGGCAGTCTGCCACCGCCTTGGGACGCAGCCCGGAATCCGGTGTCTTCTACCTGCTGACAATGGGCACATCAGCTCAGGAAAGCAGTTTCGTGCAATCCTGGGTGCGCGCGTCTGGCAGAGAAGGTCTTTACCTTTACCCTGGCGACCAGCAAACAATGGCGGCCCAGACGGTACTGAATGCCCAGAACCAACCGGTCTCCTCCATTCGTGCGGCGCTCAAGCCCTTTATGAAGGAAGGGCTGCACTACATCATCTTCGATACCGCGCCCAGTGTGGGCGGTATCCAGGAACGGGCGGTGTGGGCATCTGATCTGGTGGTTGTGCCGACGGCAACAGAATTTTTATCTGCAGAAGGGGTCGGCAAGGTTGCCTACATGATGAGCATCCTCCAGCAAAAGAAGGGCTGGAAAGGGGCACTGCTTGGCATCCTGCCGACCTTCTATGATGCCCAGACACGGGAAAGCAAGATCACGAATACCGCTTTGCAAGAACGTTTCGGTGAGAGCGTACTGGAACCAATCCACCGCGCCACGATCCTGCGAGAATGTGCGGCATCTGGCAAGACGATCTTCGAGTATGACGACAAGTGTCGTTCCGCTGAAGAATATATGAACCTGACCAAACAGGTCTTGAAGTTTTAGGAGGGCAAGATGAGTGATCGAAGAAATCCCTTTGGAAAAGTTTCGGATGAGTCCATTCCTGCCGGTCCGCCCGATATTTTCGAGTCCCTGCCTGTGGCGGAACGCCGTCAGCGGGATCGAGCTTGGGAAAGGCGACATCAGAATAAAAAGGCGGTCTATCGCGGGGTTGATCCGAAGGCTGCCTTACGCGTGCGCGAAATTGCCGATGATCTGAATGTGCCAACGGGCGAAGTCGCGCGTGCTCTGTTGGAATACGGATTGGATGCTTACAGTCATGGGGAGATGGATTTGACCCCACGCCCCAACCCTGCCCGCTTGCGGATGACGCTCTATCCATCTGATGATGCTCCCGTGAAGAAAACAGGTAGGGTGGCCAAAAGAAAACCCTCGCCTGAGCAGGCGTGGCGGGTGATCACTACCTGGCGAAATTTCTCGCCGGAACTGAAACATGAGATTGGGGTGCTGGCATCCGCTCAAGGATTGGATGTGCCGGTTGGGGAACTGGTCTCCGCTTTTTTACAATATGCACTCAAGGTCTATGATGCCGGCAATCTCGAGCTTCAGCCGGTGGAAAAGGTGACGCGTTACAGTTTGGCGCTGGGGGGTGATTTTTGATGGGCGCACAAATTGCAACAAAACTTTTTTGGAAAAGATCGAACGTAGGCGGCAGTGACAACGTGCCGCCTACTTGCTGTCTACGCCCCGTCTACGTTCCCGCCTACCCTGCCGCCTACGCCGAAGTCACAGGATGCCCGGAGAGCGGCGGGACAGCCTTGCGACGAGTATTCGGACGGGTGGGCTGAGAAAGGGCGTTTTTCATGGAACTTCAACAAGCCTGGCAAACGATCCTTGGGCAACTGCAAATGGAGATGCCGCGTGCCGCGTACGATACCTGGGTACGCGACACCAGACCCATTTCCTACGAAGATGGCTTGCTCACCATTGGGGTGCGGAATGCCTATGCCCGTGACTGGTTGGAGAGCCGGTTAGCGAGCACGGTTTCGAGATTGTTGATCGGGATCATGAACCGGACGGTGGATGTTGAATTTGTCGTTTCCCAAACCCAAACGGACGCTGATGAGCCGGATGAACCTGACGAGAAAGAAGTCTCGATCTCTGCCGACGAGATTGCATCTTTGTACTACCAGGTGGTTCGTCCGGAGCGGGCAGTTTACTTGCCAGGCTATTTTCGCAGGCATCTTGCACAGCTTGGCCCGGATTTGGGCTGGATGTATGTTGGCTTTCGACAGGCTGCTTATTCCGAAGGTGGACGGACAGGCAAAAAGACCGCCCGTTTTTCCGGTAAACAAGTTGCTGCACTTTGTGGAATCAGCGAACGCACCTTTTGGAACAGGGTCGAGCAGGCGAAAACCTGGGAGAAACTGACGGGGCTGGTGACCTCGAAGACAGTCCAGCCGGAGTGGGCAGAAGGGGCGCAGCCTCGTCGCTTACCGCGGAAATATGCGGTGGCCATGACCCTGCCGCTCACGGGTGCGGATGCTTTTTCTTTGGCGCATTGGTTGCAATCCAGGGTTGAAAAATACGATGGTCCGGCAGGCGTTTTGGCAGCGTCCTGCGAAACTCCTTTGAGTGAATTGCTCTCTCCAGATTATCAGATCAAGCAGCATGGAAAACCGATGGATGTTGCCGAAATCCTGCACTATTTGTTTTCAGGTGATTTGCCTGCCTCACAACTGGATGCTTTTTCCGAACGGCTGCGCATGCACATCATGCCGCAGAATGATCGGATCGTGATCTCTCTGTTTTTTCTGGAGCATGTCCTGCCGCATCTGGGCTCAGGGCCTGCCTGGATGTATATCCTTCTGCGGGATCGCTGCTATGAGGGCGCTGATGAGCAGCGTGATCTTTGCACGGTGCAGGGCGGTTATGCGGAGATCGCCGATTGGCTGGGCATCGCCCGTCCACGAACGGTCTATGAGTGGTTTTATGGACGGTTCGGTTCAAAAGCCAAAGAACCGGGCAAGTTACGCTTTCCTGTGACGCTTGCCTACCTGAGCGTGATCGATCAGGGCAAGGCGGTCAGCTTTGCTGAAGGTGCACGCACCTTCCGAGTTTTGCTCAACGATGTACCACCGGAGATCGTTCAGGCAGCCCTTGAAAACGATGCTGATCTTTACGCGGATTTCAGTATCGTATTTACGCGTTTTTCAGAAGATCATTACGCGAGTTTCAGTATCGTCTTTACGCGATTTGCAGACGATCTTTACGCGACTTGCAGAGTCTTTAAGCTCTTTAACTCTTTAAAACCCTCTAAAACTCTTTTAAAACCCTCCCCCCTCATCCCCCCGCAAGAAAAAAAGAAAGCGCTACCCAAAGAAAAAACGGGGGTGGGGTCTATGACCTATTGGGATTTGGAATATTTATTGACGATCAACGGGGTGAACGCTGGCAAGCGTAATGACCTACGCAAAGCCGGCGCACAGGGTGAAACCTTCGCTGCCTGGCTGATCCACGCCTATTCTCCGGCAGGCACCGGCTTGCGAGATGCCAGCGGGGTTTCGAATGCCATCGCCCGCACGCTTGAATCGCCGCGTGGTGGCCCTGGTGGGGCTGTATCAATGCTTGCAAAACTTCCTCCTTACCAACTGAAAGCCATGCTGGAGAATGACCTGGATAGGGAAGACGTTGAGTACAGGGCTTATCTAGCAGCATTGGGAAGCTTGTCTGCTTCTGGAAAAGCAGCGTTACTCATACAGCTTTTTGGAGACTCATCATGAAAAAGATCATTGTTTTAAATTCTGCCTTCGCTCAGGCGTTAGGCGTGATGTTTCGCCCAGGGTTGGGCGAGCAGGTCTTTGTATTTCCCTATCCGAGCAAGGCACGCCGGCTTTATTGGACGGTTTTCTGCCCGCCTTTGCGGATCGTGGCTTTAGCGAAAAAGGATGCCCAAGGCGCTGAAATTGTTTTTGACCAGGTGGTACAGCCTTGGCGATTTGTCTCCTTGCCGAAAACGGATATGGTAGTGGAAATGGCTCTGGATATGCAGATGGATGATGTGCTGGTACGAGAAATTCTCGCTGAAACAGGCAAAGAGTCTCATCAACAAATGGGTGGTGTCGACCCCAATACAGGTGTGCAGGATTTGATCTTTGCGCTACTCGCGAGTGCGGTTGCAGATGTTCGACGAGTGAAAGCAGCCTGCAAGATTGACGGTTTCGGGGAGGTCGATCCGGAGATCATCCAAAGGCGTTTTTCTCCATGGGAACGAGGCAATATTCTTGCCTCTGCCGGCTTTATTCTTGACTACAGTGTTCCTGCACGGATTTCCATTCCTGAAGGGGCACTTTTTCTGTCTGAGCAGATGGTGGAATTGGAGCATGAATTTCAGGATGAACTTCTGGCTGCTGCTGTGGCAGGCACCCCCTGGAAAAGAGAGTTTTCTTCTGATTGCCTTGGTTGCGGGAAGAACGGTACCTGGCGTTTTGTCTTACCAAGCTATGGTCTCTCACCCGAACTTGCCTGGCGGCTGGCAAGACCTGAAAATGCGGTGCCGCTTTGCCGATCTTGCGCCCGCAGGCTGCGCTTTGGGAGCGATGAGAAAGCTCGTCATGATCTAGTTTGGAGCTTATGGGGTCCGCGCTTTGAGGCCCTGGAGCGTTGGCATCAGGCGGTACGCGAAGTCGGAGTCTACCGCCTGCCGAAGCATTGGGACAAGGAAACCTATCCGCTCTGGCCGCGTGAGTTTGGCGGAGAGACCTGGCAGACAGGCAGCGGTGCGCTTTGGTATTCTGAGCCAAGAGGGTATGAACGAATTAGGAGAACGCGAGGCCAAAAGAAAGTGTTTCAGGAAATGTTAGGCGTCTTTAATATTGAATAGGATAATTTTTTGACTTTGGTTGTATTGGCTGCGGCTTTTATGAAATAAGCGGGTACAATTATAATAATTAGTAATCATTTATAAAGGGTGATAACGTGCCACGAGTTGAGGCTTTAGTTACTCCATCTGTAATTCAATGGGCTAGAGAACAAGCCAAAATGTCCATTGATGAGGCTGCACGCAAAATTAAGCGCTCCCCAGCAGATATTCAAGCGTGGGAAAACGGGACGCTGCGCCCTAGTATTGCACAAGCAAGGAAAGCTTCAGAAGTTTACCGCAGACCGCTTGCAGTATTCTACTTGCCCGAACCCCCTAAGGATTTCAGAACGTTACGCGATTTCCGGACATTACCCAATAACAATTTGCGTGAGTACAGTTCAGAACTGGCTCTACTCATTCGAACAGCTGAATATCGACAAGAATGGACTCGAGAACATCTGCTAGATGAGGGCGAGGAACCATTGTCATTTGTGGGGTCAGCTTCATTGAATGAAAACCCTCGTGATGTAGCCCGTGATATTTTAGAAACGCTACAGCTATCTCCCCAAGACCAACAAGAATGTAATACACGTCAGGAGGCATTACGCCTGTGGCTTGAAAAAGCTGAAATAGCAGGTGTCTTTATTTTCCGTCAAAGAAATATCAGCCTTCAAGAAGCTCG
Organism: Anaerolineales bacterium; assembly: GCA_050293165.1. GTDB lineage: Bacteria > Chloroflexota > Anaerolineae > Anaerolineales > Villigracilaceae > Desulfolinea. The sequence goes on from JBNKMO010000246.1 coordinate 12,222, forward strand.
CGGTTTTGTTATCACCGATGATATTGCCCCATTTGTTTTTATCAATTCAGATGATGGTAAAGCAGCTCAAATTTTCACGTTAGCTCATGAATTAGCGCACATCTGGTTAAACGTGTCAGGTATTTCAAACTTGGAAGAAAAAGGAACAACCTTAGACAGCGAAGCTTCAAAAACTGAGGTGTTTTGCAATCAAGTTGCCGCTGAAGTTGTTTTGGAAGAGAGCGCTTTCGCACAGGCATGGGAAGAGCAAAGCCCAATAAACTCTCTTGACGAAAAAATACACCAGATATCAAAGATTTTTAATATCAGTGAAGAGGTTGTAGCACGTCGTTTGCTTGAGCGAAATATTATTTCTCAAGCGCATTATGCTGAATTACGAGAGTACTACCAGGAACGATGGCTTGAAATAAAGAAAAAAGAACGTCAAAAGATGAAAGCATCCAAAGGTGGGCCATCCTACTACAGGAACACGGTTGCCAAGAATGGGTATGCGTTTACTCAAACCGTGGTTGGGGCGTTTGCCGGTGGGGCAATTACCGGTCGGGATGCTTCATCATTATTAAATGCAAAAATAAATCACTTCCGCCGTCTAGGTGAAGCAGCAGGAGTTTTTGTTAAAAAAGGGTAAGGTAAATGACTGACGCAAAGCGTTATTGCTTAGATGCTAATATCTTTATTGAAGGCTGGAACAAATATTATTCAATGGATTTAAACCCTGGCTATTGGGAGATATTAGATCGCTTGGCGCAAGAGGGGCGTGTGTTTTCTCCAATTGAAGTAAAACGTGAAATTCTTCAGAACGATGGAACTTTATCTGATTGGATAAAATCACGTCCTTACATGTTTAAAGATATTACAGATGATGTTCAAAAAGAACTGCGCAAAATAATGGCGGACTATCCTACACTCGTCGATAGCATAAAACAAAGATCAATCGCTGATCCTTGGGTTATTGCATTTGCGATAACAGAAGATGCTGTGGTTGTCACAAAAGAAATGCCAGCGGGCAATAACAGCAAGCGGATCAAGATTCCAGATGTATGCAATGGGCTTGGAGTTCCTTGGATCGACGATTTTCAGTTTGCGCGTGAAATTGGCATGCGTTTCAC
>JBNKMO010000247.1:0-10716 GCA_050293165.1 Anaerolineales bacterium
GCCGAAGTTGCCGGAACTGCCAACATCCCGACCAACACTAAAACATTGATAATCCAACTCATTTTTTTCATTTCAACCTCCAAAAACAAAATTTGAACCGACGCCACCAGTATGACATCTGGGATACCAAAAGTCATCGGAATAAACATGGAAAAACAGATACATAAAAACATCCACATTCCTGCGAGCAATCTACATAATTTTGTGTATTGATTGGGTCAAATTCGTCCACTATAATGATTTTGATGAAAAAACTCCGCTCGTCTCCCACTTCATCTTTCCTCATTGTCAGCTTCGCCATCTGGATCGCTGTCTCCCTGCGTTGGATTCTCGAGTTCATCGAGCAGTCTCATCCCTATCTATGGCTGCTAAGTGCGACCCTGGCTATCTTTGGCATTTTACTGGTCTTCCAACCGCTCATTACAAAAGGCTCTCCGCTCAGGGCGCACATCTACCTGGGCCTTCAATCCGCACTTATTATCGGCGCCATGCTTCTCTATTATGAGTTGGACTTCTTCGCTCTGCTCTTCCTACCACTCGGCGGACAGGCCATGCTCCTCTTCCACAGAAAAACCGCCATCATTTGGGTTGTCATTTTTGGGATTGCGATTATCGTTGGACAAACCATCCAATTTGGATGGCCAGATGGGTTATCGTTCACTTTTCTCTATCTAGCCGGACTCTTCTTCGTCGCTTCTTTCTCGACCCTGATGATGCGTGCCAACGAGGCGCGGATTCAAAGCGACCGGCTTTTGGACGAACTACAAGGAGCGCATCGCCAATTGCAAGAATACGCCGGACAGGCGGAAGAACTCGCCACAGCCAAGGAACGGAACCGACTTGCAAGAGAATTGCATGACTCTGTCGCTCAAACCCTGTATGGATTGACCCTGCAAGCCGAAGCTGCTTCCCGCAAACTAAGCACAGGAAAAAACGATGAAGTAGCAGGTTATCTTTCTGAAATCCGCGAGAGCGCCCAACAAACTCTGAAAGAAACCCGTTTGCTGATCTTCGAACTGCGCCCGCCAATTCTCGAAGAGGAGGGATTGGCCTCTGCGCTGCGAGCAAGATTGGAATCCGTGGAGAGCCGCAGCGAGCTCAAGACGCATATCAACTTACAAGAGGTAGGCAGGCTTCCGAGCGGAATCGAATCCGGTCTATATGGCATCTCCAACGAAGCTTTGAATAACATCCTGAAACATGCCCATGCAAGCGAGATCAAAGTCTCATTAGGGAAAATGGCGGGCAAAATCATTTTAGAGATAAGTGACAACGGTACCGGCTTCAATCTCGATACCGTAGAAAAACATGGCGGCTTGGGACTGAAAGGGATGCAGGAACGATCCGAGCAAATCGACGCCAATTTGCAAATCAATAGCGAAAAAAATGGCACGCAGATAAGCGTAGAGGTACCTTATGAGTGAAGTCATTCGAGTCCACGTCACAGACGATCATCATATCGTCCGGCGTGGCATAAAACAATTATTGGAAACGGAAGCAGATATCGAGGTTGTCGGCGAAGCAACCAACGGGCGAGAAGCGATCAAAGATGTGGAAAAGCTCAACCCGGATATAGTGCTGATGGATCTGGTCATGCCGGTCATGGACGGGATCGAGGCTATCCGTCAGATCAAAGCCGGGCATCCGTCCATACAGATTTTGGTGCTAACCAGTTTCGCCACCGATGACAAAGTTTTCCCAGCCATTAAAGCCGGCGCACTCGGCTATCTAATTAAAGACACCAGTCCGGAAGAATTGGTCCATGCTATCAGGCAGGTTCATCAGGGGCATTTGACCTTGCATCCCAGTATCGCCCAGAAATTGCTAAAAGAGCTAGCGCTCACATCCAAGCAGCCGCCCTCGCCCGATCCACTCACTGATCGTGAAGTGGAGGTGCTGAAACTAATCACCCGTGGCCTGAGCAACCAGGAAATCGCGGACACACTGGTTGTGAGCATCGCCACCGTTTATACACATGTATCCAAAATTCTGGATAAACTGCACCTCGCCAGCCGCACACAGGCTGCGTTGTATGCTCTACGAGAAGGGCTGGCTTCATTGTATGATGATAAATAACAAGACGACAAACTTTAGAATTAACAAGCAACAGAGATAAATCTCCGCCGCTTTTTTAGAAGCTCTTTGGTTGGAATGTTCCCCTCTGTACGACACTTTTCTGCTGCCAACGTCCTTTTACGAAAGTTATATCCGTAAACCAACATCCCCCATTTCCTCCTGCACCATCATCCCCTTTGGCCTGAACTGCAACGCCTCCGCCAGATGGGATGACTGGATATACTCATCCCCTGCCAAATCTGTGATCGCCCGCGCCAGTTTCAGAATGCGGAAACAGACTCACGCGGACAACCGGAGCTGGCTCATTGCAGCCTTGACAAGTTGCTGCCCCGATTCATCAAGTTCGCAGAATTGACGCACTTCTGCCATGCGTATAAATGTCAATGCGGTTGATGATGAGACCTGTTTCCCGTTTCTTTTACCCATAACCTGGATTTTCTAATATTCTCAATTCAACCTATAATTAGCGCAATACAAAATTAGACAACAGAGAAACCATGTTTGACCGTCTCCTCGAAACAAAATTCCATACGCCCATCTGGCGTCCCGACGGCTTAATACGTCCACGTTTGTTGGAAGAACTGCAAGCGGGTTTGGTAGAGCAGCGAAAATTGACACTGGTCTCTGCCCCTGCTGGCTATGGAAAAACCACTCTGATAACTAGTTGGCTCTATTCTTTTACGGAATCAACGCCGAGTATCTGGCTATCCCTCGAAAAAAGCGACAATGAACCGGCACGCTTCCAGTCCTACTGGGCAAGCGCCTGGTATCGGATCAGCAACTTTGAACTGGATAATATTCTTGAGCTTTTGGACGCGCCACAACTCCCGCCCTTCCAAAATATTCTGGATGAGATCATCAACGCGCTCGCCCGCCTTGAAGAGCCAGCCATCCTTGTCCTTGATGATTACCATCTCATCAACAACCCGCTCATTCACGAGATGCTGGAGTATTTTCTCGATCACCAACCCCATCAGGCACACCTGCTCATCACCACACGCTCCGATCCCCCCTTGCCCGTGGCACGTCTAAGAGCCCGCAGACAAATGACTGAGATTCGCGAGAGTGACCTGCGCTTCACAGAGGAAGAAGCCAATCATTTCCTCACTCAATCCATGCAGCTCACACTCGAAGATAATGAAATTCAAGCTTTGGAAATGCGTACGGAGGGATGGGCGGTTGGCTTACAACTTGCCGCATTAGCACTCAAAAACCTGTCTGACCCACAAAGTTTTGTGGAATCATTCCGTGGCAGCCACCGCTTTGTGTTGGATTATTTAGCGGAGGAAGTTATCCGCCAGCAAAGGGACAACCTTCGCAAATTTCTCGTTCAAACCTCCATCCTGGAACGCTTCAATGCCGAAGCCTGTGAAGCACTCTCTGGAAACCCCGACAGCCAGAGTTTACTTTCAGAGCTTGAACAAGCGAACCTGTTCCTGATCCCACTGGATGATGAGCGCGTCTGGTATCGCTATCATCACCTTTTTGCCGATTTCCTGCGAACGGAACTCTCCAAAACGGAAACTGAAAAACTATACAAGAAAGCGGCTCTTTGGCACGAACAGAATGACTTGCTCTCTGAAGCGGTGCAATACGCCATTGCAAGTGGCGATCTTGAATTTTTGGCGGATGTTATCGATCGGGGATTAAAAAAAGATGCGGCTTGGTCGGGTGGCAATCTGACCTTGTATGCAACCTGGCTGGATGCGCTCCCCCCGCAAGCTTTTCAAAGCCGCCCTGCATTGAGTTTGAATGCTTCGCACATTCTCTACCTGTTAGGGCGTTTTGACCTCGCTGAAAAGAAAATTGACCAGGCCAAGGAAAGATTGCAGACCTTGCCTGCCGCCCCTGAAAAGGAGCAAATGCTGGCATTGGCATCGCTGTATCGTGGCACAATTGCCGCTGTGCGTGGGGATACGCAACAGGCCATCGAAAAGATCACATTTGCCCAGGAACGAATCCCTCCAGCGCATCATTTGCAGCATGCACGCGGTTTTTTCAGTCTGGGGTTGGCGTATGAACTTTCCGGTCGAACCGAACTTGCTGAAGAAAACTATTTGAGATCAAGCGAAGAAGCGCAATCCGCCGAGGTGATTTCTCTTGCAATCAATGCACTTGGCGCCATTGCACAAGTGCAGATCAGCCAGGGACAGTTAAGTCAGGCCGGGCAAACTTGCCAAGATGCAATACGGATCGCAGATGGTAAAGGATTGCCTCCATTGGGCTTGGCAGCGTCCATTCTAGGCGGTATCGCTCTCGAACGAAACGATCTCTCCGCTGCTAAGGAATTCCTGGAAAATGGGATTGAGTTATCCAGTCGAGGCGGCTTGATCGATGATGTGATCTTAGGGCTATCGTATCTCGCCCGTGTGCACGTCTATCAAGGACATGTGGCGAAGGCATTCGAGTCCGCCCAGGAAGTGAACACGATCATACAAGGCTTCGGAGTAGCGCGCATGTCCATGATCGCGGCAGCCCACATCGCAAACCTGCAACTCTTAACGGGACAAGAAGAGGCGGCAACACAATGGGCGCGGGAATATCAGGCTGTCCGTGGTGAGCACCCACACGAATTCGCGGAACTGACTTTTGTGCGCATCCTGCTGAAGATGGGCGATCGCGAAAATATACCGTCCATTCTGGATGCTCTCCTTAAACGTGGGCAGGCCCAGGGTCAAGTTCGGATCCGCATGGAGGTCATGATCCTGATGGCCTTATTCCATCGCGCCGAAAAAGACATCCCCAGCGCCGTAGACTGGCTATCCCAGGCATTGGAATTGGCTGCTCCCGAAGGCTTTATTCGCATCTTTTTGGATGGAGGAGAAGCGCTGCTCGATCTGTTACCCAAAGCGAGACAAGCTGCGCCCGAACTTGTGGATGCCATCTTGGGCATTCAGCAGGCTGGAAGCGATTCTCCTCCCACACCCCTTGAACAGTTACCTGACCCACTCAGCGAGCAAGAATTGCGCGTATTAGGCCTGATCGTGGCAGGCAAAACCAACCGTGAAATTGCCGATGAATTATTTATCAGTGTGGGAACTGCCAAGTGGCACGTTCACAATATCCTGCAAAAGTTGGGGGTGAGTAATCGTTCGGAGGCCAGTGCCCGGGCGAGGGAGTTGGGTTTTTAAAACACCGTCTTCTTATCCTTGTGAGCCGCATTTCGCGGCTCTTTTTTTATTTAACCTGTCTACCTAACCTACCCTCCCAACCTATCCTCCGATAGGGGACAAAGGCCGTATAAAACTATAAACTGTGTTTGTCGTCATAAATATAACGAAACAAGGAGAAAAAATGAAAACAAAAACCCTTAAACCCTTTCTGGCACTAACCTTCGGGCTTACCTGGGGCATCGCTGCACTGCTGATCTTTTTCAACGACCAGGTTGTAGCGATCTTTGGTGAAATCACCTCGAGCAACCCCTTATTTATTCTTGCTGTATATGCACCTTGCTTTGCTGCCGTTTTCCTGGTCTGGCGTACGTACGGTCTGAAAGGGCTGGGAAGCTTCTTTCGGCGATTGACCTTATCGCGGATGCTCCGAGTATGGTGGTCATTCTTACTCTTGGGCATTCCTGCCCTCGCTTACCTTGCCGCCGCACTGAATGGTACGATCGGCGATCCTTTTCCTTTTTCCCCTTGGACATTGGTATTCCCGGCGCTGGCGCACTCCTTTTTTCTGGGAACACTTGAGGAATTCGGCTGGCGAGGGATCGCCCTGCCTCTGTTGCAACGCAAGATGGCTCCCTTTTGGGCTGGCTTAACTTTGGGCGTCATTCACGCAGTCTGGCACTTCCCTGCGTTCCTGATAGGCGGTGGGCTTCAATATGGTTCCTGGTCCATCCTGCCATATATTGGCGGCGTCATCGCTCTCAATATCATTATCACGCCCCTGTTCAATGCCTCTCGCGGCAGTCTGTTGATCGCTTACCTGTGGCACTTTCAGATGATGAATCCTATCTTTCCTGACACGCAGCCTTGGGATAATCTCGTTTTCGGCATCGCAGCGGTAGTCATCGTTGTTCTCAATCGGCAGACGATGTTCAAAAAAGGATTTGGCGTCACCGATGTTCTCATGCCAGAACATGAAAGTGAAATAACCTATGATGCGGAGGAAACTGCGCAAAAGTCGCTTTCCGCAACAGCCGGATAATTATCGGTCGACGTAGGTAACAGTCACTTACCAATTGACTGTTACCTACGAAGGAGTATTCTCATGGCAACCCAATTCTCAATTCAAGACAATAAACCCTGGAAAAAAACTTTTTTTACCATCTGGAGCGGACAAGCAATTTCCATTTTAGGCAGCCAACTGGTGCAGTTCGCGCTGATCTGGTACCTGACGGTTCAGACAGGCTCAGCGACCGTTCTAGCGACCGCCACCCTGGTCGGGATGCTGCCCAACGTCGTTCTTGGTCTGTTCATTGGAACACTGGTCGACCGTTGGAACCGCCGCAGGATCATGTTACTGGCAGACAGCCTCGAGGCGCTGGCAACCATCGCTTTAGCAGTTCTATTTGCGCTGGATGTTGTCGAAATCTGGCATATTTTCGTCATCCTCTTTATCCGCTCTTTGGCAGGGGCATTCCATGTCAACGCCATGCACGCTTCCACCTCCCTGATGGTACCGGTCGAACACCTGACCCGTATTCAGGGACTCAACCAACTGCTCGAAGGTGGGCTGAATGTGGTTGCTGCACCGTTAGGCGCTTTACTATTGGGACTTCTGTCCATGCAGGGTATCCTATCGATTGACGTAATCACAGCTTTATTTGCCATTCTGCCGCTGTGCTTCATCCATATCCCACAACCAGAACAAAGTGCGGTAGAGACAGTAAAAACAACCGTTTGGACAGATTTCAAAGCAGGCATACGTTATATGGTCGGTTGGCCCGCTTTGTTGATTATTGGACTGATGACAGTGGGCATTAATTTCACGATCATTCCTGCCTTTTCGTTGCTGCCACTCATGGTCAAGGACTATTTTGGCGGAAACGCTGTCCAGCTGGGTTGGGTGGAATCAGCCATGGGTGCTGGCATGATCCTCGGTGGTGCACTGCTGGGCATCTGGGGTGGCTTCTCACGCAAGATACTCACATCGCTGCTTGGGTTGATGGGGATGGGCGCAGGCACCCTGATTCTGGCGCTGGCGCCTGCCTCGTCAATTTCCCTGGCGGTTGGCGGGGCGTTGCTGATCGGATTTATGACCCCCATGACGATGGGGCCCTTCTTCGCCGTCATCCAATCCACAGTTGACCCCGATATACAAGCCCGCATTTTCTCTCTGCTGACCAGCGTTGGCACAGGGATAGTCCCGCTCGGATTGATGATCGCTGGTCCCGTTGCGGATCGGGTCGGGATCCAGGCCTGGTTCCTGCTTGGAGGCATTCTGTGCATCCTTATGGCGGTGACCGGTTTCTTCATCCCCGCTGTGATGAACATGGAAAAGAAAGGCAATCCCCAGCCCGAAGCAGTTGGCACGAGCATCAGCCAAGCGATTTAATAAAACTGGAAGATAAAAACTATGAAATCTACAGATCGAGCCACTCACTATCAAATCTATCTCGAGGGAAAACTCGATAAACGTTGGCTGCGTTGGTTCGAGGGGCTGAATGTTACATCCAGTCCTGACGATCAAACGATCATCAACGGCGAGTTTGACCAATCTGCACTGCACGGCTTGTTCAATCGCATCCGTGATTTGGGTATCCCATTGATCTCTGTACAACGCCAACCAAACAGAGAAGTCTCATCCCATTGAAAAAACTTAGAAAGGTATATGGGCTCATGTTTTGGTGCAAAGACGGCTAATAAAAGAAAAAAGCTGATGAATATGGTGGCGGTCTCCTAAACCGCCTTAAATCACCTTGTTTTTTGCATTACTTTCATTACAAGCTATCACACAAAACATTCATGTCTCAAGCTAATAATGCTTAGAACAACAGCAGCAATCTTTCCAAAGATTTCAAAGCTCAATTAGAAATAGCTGGCGTCAAAAAGATTCCTTCCATGACTTACGTCACACTGCTGCATCATTGATGTTAAACAATGGGGTGCCGGTTATTGTGGTATCAAAAATTCTCGGACACTCCAAAACCAGCACAACATTAGACATCTACGGGCATCTTATTCCGGTAATGCAGGAACAAGCAGCCCGAGTGATGGATGAAATTGTGACACCAATTTCGGTTGATTTTGGGGAATTTCTCGAAAAAAAGCTCCCTGCCGAAAGGTAAAACTGCTCGCATTTGCTCGCCAATTGCTCGCGAACTGCTCGCAAAAACAAAGACCTGCCGGTTTTGGCAGGCCTTGACCCATATATATGGGTCATAGCAGGAGATTTACCCCTGCATATCTGGTGCACCCGGAGGGACTCGAACCCCCAACCAACTGATTCGAAGTCAGCTACTCTATCCATTGAGCTACGGGTGCGCGGGGCAGATTATACCTTCCTTCGTGTTTATCCTCCAGCGATTTTGACCTTATATCCTAACTTTCTCAAGGTCTCTGCCATCTTCTCGCGGTGCTCACCCTGAATTTCAATCACGCCGTTTTTCACCGTTCCGCCGCTACCACAGGCTTGTTTGAGTTTCTTCGCCAACGCCTTCATATCCCGCTCTGAGAGCGTCAGATTTTTGACCAGCGAAACACCTTTCCCACCACGCCCTTTTGATTCGCGGTGCAGGTAGGCGATTTGTTGATTGGGCGGGAGAGATTTTACAGGAGCGGATGCGCCCTGCTTTTGACGCTGATCCCCAGCGGAGGAGGACCAGACGACGCGACGCTCATCTTTAGGCATTACTCCGTCTCCTCGGGCGGGTTAACGGACTCAGGTTCGGTTTGGGCAGCTCCGCGAAATAACGGAAACCTGCCCAAAAAGGTGCGTACCGTTTCCACAATCTTCAGCGGAGGCGCCGCGCTTTTCCGATCCAAGCCTTCCCAAGGATCGAGATCAAACATCTTGCGCATCACATAACGCCCGATAAGCACGAAGGTCGCCAACATCGGCGCGGCAATGATGATACCGAGAATCCCAATCAAATCCGCAAAAATTAAGGCCGAAACCAAGACCGCAGCCGGATGAACACTAAGCGCCTGCGCCAAAATGCGCGGGGTGATAAGACCATCCAGAGCTTGATCGAAAAGCAACGCGATAGCAATCACAAGCAGCGTATATGCCCAGGGTTCCATGCCAAAAAGTTTGAAGGCCTGAAAATAGCTAACCAGAGCCAACGCCACCCAAACCATCGCCGGACCGATATAAGGCAGAAACTTGGAGATGCCCGCCAAAAGCGCCAGACCTATGGCGTAACGTACACCCAAGACACTGAGAACAAAGAAATAGAAAAGAAATGCGAGCGTGAAGACGATCATCTGACCACGCAGGAAGGCATTCCAGATGCGTCCAAGCTCTTTGCTAAGACGATGAAAATCTTCTGCATAGCCGGGCAGCGAGAATTTAAGCAAATTTTCACGCAAGCCGCCACTCTCAGAAAGAATAAAATAAGAGATCAGCAGCACAAAGGCAAACCAGCCGAAGAAACCTGCCGCGCCAGTAGCAAAGGAACCGAGCACCTGACCGGTACTACCGAGTAGTGGCTGAACATAGGAAAGCAATTCTTGCGTGACGCTTTGCAGGTCAAGAGCACTCAAGTCGATGGGAATTGGGAAAGCCTGCGATTGCTCAGTAATCCAGATCGCCGAATCATTAAGCAGGATTGGGACTTCATCGAGACTGTTTTGCAGCAAATCAATCAAGCTCTGGGTTTGCGAGATAATCCCCCACCCACTCAAAGTGACCAAACTGGCAAAAATCAGGATTAGCAAGATATAGGTAAGCCCAACCGCCAAACGCCATGAGATTTTTGGAACACGGTCAATCAGCGCAGCAAGAGGCTGGAAAAGGTAGGCCAAAATAAACGCCAGCGCAATCGGAATAATCATCGTCTGGAAGCGGATAAGCAATGCCGCGATTAAAACGACGGTCGTCAATGCGATAACGAGTTTGGTGGTCGTGCCCCAGCGCGGGGATGAAAGGGTAGTTTTTGAGTTCATAAGTTTTACCGAAAAGTTGGTTTGCTGTACTGCTTATACGAAAAAGCATTCGGGAAGTTTTAGAATAAGATAAATTCAAGAATACACGAGAGGGAAGCAAATTGCAAGATATTTTATGGCTAAAAAATTTAAATATCTTTAATCATAAAAGCCAAACTTGCTCAAGCCATCGAAAGCCCTTACAATCAAAGGCGTCTACATTGATGAAGATTTCAAACACCAGCTTGCGAGGAATTTAAAATGAATTTACAGGATTTTGGAAACCGTATCATCACCAATTTAGAGAAAGTGATTATTGGAAAACCCAAAGTTTTAGATTTGATCGTAATCGGCTTGTTTTCGCAGGGACATATCCTGATCGAGGATGTGCCTGGGGTCGGGAAGACGGTGCTTGCGCGCAGTCTTGCCAAATCTGTGGCGTCAACCTTTAATCGTATCCAGTTCACGCCCGACATGCTACCCAGCGATGTAACCGGCGTCTCGATATACAATCAGGAAAGCCGCAAATTCGAGTTTCGCCCAGGACCACTAATGGGACAGGTCGTACTCGCAGATGAGATCAACCGCGCGACACCCAAAACACAGG
>JBNKMO010000248.1:0-11323 GCA_050293165.1 Anaerolineales bacterium
ATTCTATCGAGGGCTGCTTTGGTAGCCACCCACGTGGGTGGCGCTAGTTTTTGCTTTGTCATACGCACATTATACCCCCTTGAAGACGCTCTCTTTGCTCAAAACCCTTGCACGATGCGGTTCTTTTCCATGATGACGGCGTCTGAGCCATCTTTATACTATTTTTTCCAAACATTGATGGTTTGGTAGCCCTCGTCACGGTAGAGCTGGATGGCGTTTACATTTTCCTTGCGGACGGAAAGACGCACGCGCGGAGTGGGGAGTTGCTCCTCGCACTGATTCAGGAGTGCCCGCCCGATGCCTTGCCGCCGATAACCCGGCAAAACGCCGACAGTGGCGATCCACGAAAACCCCTGCGATGGGCGCGGGTCTCCGGCAATAAAGCCGATCATTTTTTCGTTTTCTTCTGCCTTCAGTCGGATCACGTTGGGGAAGGTGAGCACTGCAACCAGATCAAAGATCGACCAGGCATCAAGCGGGAAGCAGATCTTTTCCAAATCGCGTAACGCGTTCAAATCACGGAGCGTGGCGGGGATGATGGTGTAATTTGTATCCATAACAAAAAAGATACCGAGTATCCAAAGATACCCGGTATCTCTCTAAAGTAGGGTTAACTTACTCTTTGCCCTTGACGAAGTTTTCCAGTAAGCTGGTGAACTCCATCGGGAAGATGTACTTGGTCGAAGCGCCCTTGCTCATTTCTTTGAGTGCATCGAAATATTGCAGGGTCATCGTCTTCTGGTCGATAGTTTTTGCAGCGGCAAAGATGTTTTCCAGAGCCGATGCGTAACCGGCAGCTTTGAGTTCTTGAGCTGCTTTCTGGCCTTCTGCCTCGAGGATAGCAGATTCTTTCTGGCCTTGCGCTTTCAAGATCGCAGACTGCTTTTCACCTTCGGCAACAGCGATGGCAGCTTCACGCGTACCGCTGGCTTCGGTAACGACAGCGCGGCGGATACGTTCAGCGGTCATCTGGCGGTTCATCGATTCCTGAATCTCGCGTGGCGGGATGATCTCGCGGATCTCAACATTGGTCACTTTGACGCCCCAGCGCTCGGTGACTTCATCAAGACGGGTACGTAACATGGTGTTGATATGTTCGCGCTCTGAAAGCACATCATCCAACGAGATGCCACCGATGACAGCACGCAGGGTGGTGGTTGCCATACCCTGGGCAGCGGATTCAAAGTTGCCAACGGCCAAGACAGATTCGGTTGGGTCGAGAACTTTATAATACCAAAGGAAATCGACGGAGATACCGGCGTTATCTTTGGTGATCGCGGTTTGGTGCGGGATCTCGCGGACTTGCTCACGCAGGTCTACGCGGGCGGCGCGGTCAACGACGGGGATGAGCAGAACGATGCCCGGGCCCTTCTCGCCGACACAACGTCCCAGTCGGAAGACGACCAAACGCTGATATTCGGGGATGATTCGGATTGCGCTGGCTAAAACCGCAACGAGGATAACGCCAACACCACCGACAAGACATAATACAGTTGTTCCCATTTTTACTACCTCCTGAAATAATTATATTGCTTTGCGAATAAACTTACTCTTCAACGGCTTCTACGTCTAAAATAAAGCCGTTGCGTTGTACTACGCGGATATGTGTCCCCTCTTTAATCGGGGTTTTGCTGCGCACTGACCATAACTCTCCGGCGATCTGCGCCGAACCTTCATCGTGTATGTCGCTCTTTGCCTCCCCGGTGCGCCCGATCAACCCGTTAATGTTATGGGCCGGGGTGGCTTCCAAAGCTTCCAGCGTTTTGGTGACTACCAACCACAAGAATCCGCCGGTTAGCAGAGAAACGATTGTCACCAGCCAGATGTTCACAGCCGGAGCCAAGCCTTCCCCACGGAAGAGATACGCAGATCCGATCACTACACCGACGATGCTTATGCCAAGATAAAGACTGCGTTGTGCGTTCCGCCTAATTGCCATCCCAAAGGGAAGTAAACTCGCAAAGAGCACAATCAACGCCCAAATATGGATGGGCAGGCTGTAGATCGCATATCCTGCTAATGCCATCAAAAAGAAGGCACCTACTTCCAGGAAGCCTGTGCCGGGTGTGACCAACGCAAAAAAGGTCAACAAAACGCCGCCCGCCAGAAATAAGTATGCGATATTGGGGTTTAACAAGACGGTGTCCATTTTTCTCCTCTTTTCTAGAAAAGCCAAATTCATTATACAATACTATTTACGATTTTCCTGCTGGTTGGTTGTATAATAGGCGCGCTAAACTTTGCAATACCTTTGGAGAAAATGTGAAATTTCAAAAACTTTGTGTTCTCGGATTAGGCTATATAGGCTTGCCCACTGCCAGTACTTTTGCTGCGCACGGCCTGGATGTTGTAGGCGTAGATGTTAATCAAAAAGTAGTCGAAACGCTACAAAGCGGTGGATTACATATTCACGAACCCGGCTTGCAGACTTTGGTACAGGATGCGATTCAATCGGGGAATTTGCGGGTCGCTACCCAGCCCGAACCGGCTGATGCCTTCATGATCGCGGTGCCCACCCCCTTTTATGATGACGACAAACGTGCCGATATGCGCGCCGTTATCTCGGCAGCTGAGGCGATTACACCGTATCTGCAAAAGGGCAATCTGGTGGTTTTGGAGTCTACATCCCCGCCGCGCACCACAGTTGATCTGGTTTTACCTATTCTCGAAAAATCGGGCTTGAAGGCAGGCGTCGATTTTTATCTTGCATATTCGCCTGAACGTGTTTTACCTGGACAAATTTTACGCGAGCTGATCGAAAATGCGCGTGTGGTTGGCGGTATCACGCCTGAGTCGGCGCAAGCAGGGTATGATCTCTATTCCATTTTTGTGCAGGGTGAGATTATCAAAACCAATGCGACTACGGCCGAGATGGTCAAGCTGATGGAGAATACAACTCGTGACGTGAATATCGCGATTGCGAATGAATTTTCCCGTCTCGCCGACCGTTTCGGCGTGGATGTTTGGGAAGCGATCTCGCTTGCAAATTTGCATCCGCGCATTAATATTTTGCGCCCAGGACCTGGTGTAGGTGGGCACTGTATCAGTGTAGACCCGTGGTTCTTCGTTGAAGCCGCCCCTGATCTGACGCCTCTCATCCGTACTGCGCGTGAAGTGAATGATGCACAACCTGAGTTTGTGGTCAATTTGGTGGAGCGTTCGCTCGGTTCATTGGAAGGTAAAAAGATCGCTGCGCTTGGTTTGGCCTTCAAACCGGATGTAGATGATCTTCGCGAAAGCCCTGCTGTTGAAGTGATTCACTTACTTCAGAAAGCGGGTGCGAGTGTGAAAGCCTTCGAGCCTTTCGCGCCCAACGCGGTATTGCCGGATGTGAAGACCGTGCCTAATTTGGAAGAAGTTTTTGATGAAGCTGATGCGGTCGTCTTACTTGTTGCGCACGGTGAATTCAAGTTGTTGGATGCCGTTACAGTGGCCGCATCTATGCCTGGACGTGTGGCAGTGGATGCCGTTAATAATTGGGATGTTGAAGCGTGGGAAACTGCGGGCTTCAAGCTGACGCGTCTCGGAGTGAGTTTTTAGCATGAAGATACTTTCGATATTTGGTACGCGCCCCGAAGCCATCAAGATGGCTCCAATCGTGCGTGAGTTGGAAAAACGCCCAGGCCTTGAGTCACATGTTTGCGTGACAGCCCAGCATCGCGAGATGCTCGACCAGGTTTTGGATCTCTTTGAGATTAAGCCTGATGTGGATTTAAACCTGATGCGTCCGAATCAGTCTTTAGCTGCGATAACAGCAGCGGTTTTTACACATCTTGACCCTGTTTTGGCGGAGATGAAGCCGGATTGGGTTTTAGTGCAGGGTGACACGACCACCGTGATGGCAGCAGCCTTGAATGCTTATTATCGCCGTATTCGAGTAGGACATGTTGAAGCAGGGTTGCGCACGCATAATAAATGGGAGCCTTTCCCCGAAGAGATCAACCGGCGTGTGGCGGGTGTTGCTGCGGATTTGCACTTTGCTCCCACGCGCTGGTCGCGGCAGAATTTGCTCAAGGAAGGGGTGCCGGATGAGCAGATCCATGTGACGGGGAACCCTGTGATTGACGCTCTATATTTTGTTGCTGAGCAGCCTGTTCCCACAACGGTGGCAGACCTATTATCCAAGTACGAGTCGAAGCGGATTGTGCTGGTGACTGCCCATCGGCGTGAGAGTTTTGGTGAGCCGCTTGAGAACATCTGCGCAGCACTGAAATCCCTTGCTGAACGTGGTGATGTGCAAATCATCTATCCGGTACATCTTAATCCGAATGTTCAGGAGCCGGTCAAACGTTTATTGGGAAATGTGCCGAATATTCTCTTGCTGCGCCCTCTGGATTATTTGCCGCTTGTACATCTGATGAAAAATGCTGATTTGATCTTAACCGATTCTGGCGGTATTCAGGAAGAAGCCCCGGCCTTTGGCGTGCCCGTTTTGGTATTGCGTGATGTGACTGAGCGCCCTGAAGGTGTGCAGTCGGGAACGTTGAAACTTGTCGGGACGAATTGGCAGAAGATCTTGAATGAAGCGAATTATTTACTGGATGATTCGAAAGCCCACGCTGCAATGGCGCAAGCAGTTAATCCCTTTGGTAAGGGGGACTCTGCAAAAAGAATTGTGGATGCTCTTTTGAGTTTTGCAAAAGTGTAGAGAAAATGTAGAGAAAGAAAGGAGCGATATTGTTTTTTTTCGTGTACAATGTAATTGCTTCTTTCAACGCCATTTTTCATTTATCCGTAAGATAAACTATGACAAAATCTGTAAGAATTTTCTTAGGGCTGGTTATACTTTTCAGCTTGCTGGCTGTAGTACCTGTACATGCTCAGCAGGGTACAGCGTTTAACTTTTTCAGTCAGACAGGCCACAATGTGCAAGGGAATTTTTGGCAGTATTATCAGAGTCTTCCGAGTGCGGAATCTACCTTGGGCTACCCCATTACAGAAGAATTCTATAACAAGGAAAATATTCTGGTACAGTATTTCCAGCGTGCCCGCCTTGAACTTGTGAATGGACAGGTTAAGCTGAGTCCTCTGGGCACCTTGGGGTATAAAAGTGGTGTGCAATTGCAAATTGATAACGCGATGGCTTGCCGTGCCTATGATACGGGATTTTCAGTCTGCTACGCTTTTTTAGAGTTCTTTGATGCTAATGGGGGCCTGGGTTTCTTCGGATATCCGATTTCGCCCTTTGAGTTTGAGGATAATCTCATCGTTCAGTATTTCCAGAATGGACGCATGGAATGGCGCCCATCCAACCCGGAGGGGCAGCACGTTGTGATGGGAAATTTGGGCTCATCCTATTTTTATACCGCTGGTGAAGATACTGCTCGACTTGATCCAGTCCCCCCTCTGAATAATCTTACCAAAACAGAAGTTGTTTCTTTGAACGTGCGTGCCTTCCCGTGGAAAGCGGTTACTTACTCGACCGATCAACAATTGATCTTTGTTGTGGTGCAGAACCAAACCTTGCAGGCCATCGATGGTGCATCAGGCCAGGCAACGGTTACCTGGACTGATGGGACTGTTCAGGCATTGCCTGTTCTAACAGGAGATTCCGGTATTTCAACCTTGACCCTGCCGGTGGTGAACCAAGCTTATGGAGGCTTGGTGACTGTTGATGTAAATGTCCAACATGGGGGGCTGCGTGGTCATACGACGACTTCGTTCAGGATTTGGTATTAGATGAGAGTTTTACATAAGAGAAGAAAATGCCGCTAAACAGCGGCATTTTTTGCGCCCGAAGGCAATCTGTAAAATTGGTTGATAGTATTTTATTTTCCATGTGACATGCTGGTTAAATAGGATAATACCGGTTTCTTACTGCTTATGAAAACGAGTATAAACACGAGTCCATCGAACAAATAAATTTTCCATGTCTATCATCCGATCTCTTTTTTTACCACCGGAGCCGATTCCTTCTGAATATCGTGCCAACTTCCGTCACTTGTTTTTTGATATTGGGTGGTATGGCATTTTGAGCGGGAGTTCGATCTCTTTTCTTTCCATTTATGCCACACGTCTTGGCGCAAGCGCTTTCCAGATCGGTATGTTGGGCGCTGTTCCAGCTGTAATGAGCTTGGCGTTTGCCATACCTGCCAGTCAATTTTTGCAAAGAGCACCCATCGACAAAGCCGTTTTCTGGACTTCAGTACTTTTTCGACTTGGGTATTTGTTGTGGATTCCGCTGCCCTGGCTGTTGAACAATGAGCAACAAGTTTGGGGGTTGATCGGTCTGACACTGCTGATGGGGATTCCTGGAACCGTGCTGGCAGTTGGCTTCAATGCGCTATTTGCAGAAGCCGTTCCACCTGAATGGCGTGCCTATGTTGCTGGAATTCGAAACGTGATGCTTTCAGGTACCTTCGTGTTGACATCGCTTATCGCAGGCTGGCTGCTTGATCATATTGTTTTTCCTGTAGGTTACCAGATCGTTTTTGCGCTGGGCGTGGTCGGTGCAGCAATGAGCAGTTACCATCTTTATCATGTCCGTTCCGTTTTGCCTCCAGGCACACTTAGAACCGCTGCTCGGATTGGTGACCGGGCACGCCCCGGTACCATGCGAATGCTGGGTGATAGTAATCGTCCCAGTATTGGGCTTAGACTTTTGGCGCGGAGTACATGGAAAAAACTTTTGCGGACCGATATTTTGCGCTCCCCCTTTTATCGGGTTTTGCTAGTATTGCTAGTTTTCCATTTAGGACAATATTTGGCATTGCCGATTTTTCCTGTTTACTTTGTACGTGGATTGTACTTAACCGATCAGCAAATTGGTATTGGGCAAGCGATTTTTTATTTGGCTGTGTTGGTCGGCTCCCTGCAACTGGCACACTTAAGCCAAAAGTTCAGTAACAAGATTGTATTTGGCGTTGGTGCGTCCCTTATGGGAATCTACCCGTTGCTTCTGGCGCTTTCTCATTCTTTCCCGCCATTTGTTGGGATTTCATTGTGGGGTGGTGCTGTCTGGGCGATGACCGGTGGGGCGATGCCTAACTATTTGTTGGAAAAAGTCCCAGCCGAAGATCGCCCCGCTCATTTGGCGTGGTATAACATCGTCCTCAATGTCGCAATCTTGATTGGGTCTCTCATTGGGCCGTTATTAGCCGGTCTAAGTGGGCTGGGCGTTGCTCTGCTTGTTTTTGCTGTTTTGCGCGTTGTCGCCGGTTTGGCAGTGTTAAAATGGGGCTAGTGCGAAATACGGATTAAAAGAAAAAGCCGCTGAATAAGCGGCTTTTTTTGACTGTACCTCCACGGGGATTCGAACCCCGGTCTTGACCTTGAAAGGGTCACGTCCTAGTCCCCTAGACGATGGAGGCGGGCAATCAAGCGACCGATATTCTATCATCCGACCCTATATCGGTCAAGCGATATTTGAATGAGTTTTTAAATTTAGTCGCTTGATTTTTCTTATTCAAAGATCAGATCAACCGGCATACCGGGTTTTAGGTTGCCGTTAGTGTTATTGACAGCCAATTTGACTGCGTAAACGGTTGTCTGGCGTTCTTCTTTGGTCTGGACGTTGCGCGGCGTGTATTCGGCTTGGTCGGCGATGCGGATCACTGTCGCGGTGAAGGTTTGATCGGGGAAGGAGTCCACGCTTAGAGTGGCGCTGTCGCCGAGATTGACTTCGCCGTAGCGGTCTTCAGGGATATAGACAGTGACGGTCAATTTGTCAAGCGGAGCGACAGTCATTGCGGTCAGGCCGGGCTGAATGACTTCGCCAATGTCGATGCTGCTCGTGAGCACGGTACCGTCAATGGGGGAGTAGGTGTCGAGTTTCGCCATTTGCGCATCAAGCGATGCCATCTGCGCTTCTACCTGTGTCACAGCCGTCTTGGCGGCTTTGAGCGCGACTTCTGCCTGATCTACCAATTGCGCTGCCATTTTTACTTCTGGCGCGTCTTCACCGACCTGTATGACACGCCACATATCCATGGCACGATCATAGCGTTCCTGCGCCACTGTGGCTTCTGCGCGAGCTTCTAGAATGTCTTTGACGTCATCGGTGTTGAGTAGATCATCGTAGTCTTTCTGGGCATCGTTCAGGTCGATCTTGGCATCGTCAAGGGCGATTTGGGCGGCATCACGCAGTTCGCCGGTGGGGGCGTCTTGGAAGATGCCATCCGCGACATCAAAGGCGGTGCGTGCTTCGGAGAGGGCGGTTTCTGCATCGATGAATTCTTGCGCACCGACTTTATCTTCTGTTTTAGCAAGTTTCTCCAGCGCGCTGTCGAGATTATCTTTGGCGTTTGCTATCTCAACTTGCAGGGCCTCACGCTTTTCGGCTTTGGTGTAATACCAGAGCGGACGGTCAAACTCAGTGGGCTTGGATTCATCCCAGACTGCGGTGCGCGTCAGGCTTTCGGCGGTCAGGGCGGCTGTGAGAGTCTGCTCGTGTTGCAGTTGTGCGGTTTTGAGCGCGGCGTCTGCCAAATCGACTTGCGCGTTGGCGGCATCAAGCGCAGCTTCGAGACCCTTCATCTCGGCGGTATAGAGACTGTCGTCGAGGCTAAAAAGCAAGTCGCCAGCGGAGACGGCTTGGCCCTCATTTGCCTGAATAGCGACAATGGCACCACCAAGTTCGGGGGTAATCAAAAGTTCATCGGCTTCGATCACGCCTGAGGCGGCGAGCGGTGCGCTTGTGTCCGTGGTGGCACAGGCACTTAAGAGCAGGGTCAGTAGTAGGGTGATGTAGATAGTTTTTTTCATCTCGTTCTCCTTATTTCATGCTCGCGATGAAAACATCTTCCAGCGAGGCTTCAACCACAGCCATATCGTTGATTTGAATATTTTCTTTTTTGAGCAGTCTTTGGATCTTTTTTTGTTTTTTTGTGATCTCGGGCGCTACCACGTGGACGAGCGCTCCGTAGAGTTCGATTTCTTGCAGATCGAGGCTGGATTGTGCCTCGCGCAAAGTTTTCAGGGTCTTGATCGCGTCGGATGACGAAATTTCGAGCACCTGCCCTTGCATGATCTCGGCTTTGATGTCGGCGGGGGAGCCATCGGCGATGATCTTGCCACGTTGGATGAAGCACAGGTGGTGGCAGTGTTCGGCTTCATCCATGTAGTGGGTGGTGACGAAAACGCTGACGCCCTCGCCGACGAGTTGATAGAGCAGATCCCAGAAGGCGCGCCGTGAGATTGGATCGACGCCTGCGGTCGGTTCATCGAGGAAGAGCAGCTCCGGGCGATGCAAGACCGCCGCGTTAAGTGCTAGGCGCTGCCGCCAGCCACCCGAAAGGTCTCTGGTTTTGGTGTTTTCGCGCCCTTCCAGCCCCGCCATGACGAGCGCATCTTGAATGCGTTCTTTCAGAACATGATTGTCAAGACCGTAGGCCGCGCCGTAGAATTGCAGATTTTGCAGGACGGTCAGATCGTTGTAGAGGCTGAAGCGCTGCGACATGTAGCCGACACGCCGCTGAAATTCGGCCTGGTTGCCGTTGACGGACATTCCGAGCGCCTGAATTTCTCCCGTGCTAGGAGATAGCAGCCCCAGCATCATACGGATGGTAGTCGTTTTGCCCGACCCGTTTGGGCCGAGAAATCCGAATATCTCGCCGCGTTTGGCTTCAAAATTAATGTCGTTGACGGCGGTGAAATCGCCGAATTTTTTAGTGAGATTGGAAACAATAATTGCAGAGGAGTTTGTGTTCATTAGTCCAAAGCCCTCCTGACGAAACGTAGTGAGAAGGCCATAATCACCACACCGAGCACACCCAACGCCGCGACATGCTCCCAAAGCACGTCTATCCCTGCGCCTTTGAGCATGATTCCGCGTACGATCTCCAGCCAGTGATGAGCGGGAATGATCTTGGCGAAGGTTTGCAGCGCTTGCGGCATCGATTCGACGGGTGCAGCATAGCCCGTGAACATGAAGTCCGTCATGCCGACCACGAGGACGAGCAGGAAGGCTTGCATCTGCGTTTTGGAGATGACCGAAAGCACCATGCCCTTACCGAGTTCGACGAGCAGGTAGCCAAAGCCGAGCAGGAAAAGCAGCCCGAGCGATCCGCGGATGGGAACCTTGAAGACGAAGTGCACCATCCCGAGCATGAGCAGGAAGTCAGTATACGCCACGATGATAACGGGAATTGCCTTGCCGATGATGATCTCCAGCGAGGAGAAGGGCATTACGAGCAATTGCTCAAGGGTTCCCAATTCTTTTTCACGCGAGAAAGCCAACGCGGCAAAAAGCAGGGTGGTGAATTCGAGCATTAATCCCATCTCAGCGGGTGTGGTGTAGAGTGCTTCACTGAGGGCTTCGTTGAACCAAACTCGCAGACGCGGCGCAAAGCCTTCGAATTCATCGGGCGATAGGCCCAGTCGTTTGATAACGATCTCTTCGTTGACTGTCCGTGCGACTCCGTCCACGGCGCGTAGAGCAGCCGTCGCAGGGACGCTTTCCGCGCCGTTCAAGATAACCGAGAGCGAAGGTTTGCCGTGTGGGTCATCCATCTCTTCGGCAAAATCGGGCGGGATAATCAGCGCAGCGTTGATCGTGCCGTGTTCCATAGCGAATTCGATGCTTTGCATATCATCCACGTAGGCTTCGATGGTAAAGGTCTCGGTATTTTCGAGCGAAATGATGAAGGCACGGCTGGCGGCACTTTGATCGTAGTCAAGCACCATCAAAGGTAGATTGTTGATCGGGCGCGATGTCGCCCAGCCGACTGCGGTTAATTCCATTACTCCGCCGATCAGCATGAAGGCAGGCAGCCACCAGTCGTTGCGCAAATGGATGAATTCTTTTTTGACGAGAGCCAGGATTCTTTTCAACATATTTTTTAGCCCAATTTTTTCTTGAAGAATAACGCTGCCACCCCTATAAATCCAAATCCGAGCAAAATCAGCATCACGGCATAGGGCCAGAGCACATCCATCCCAACACTAGTCAGGAAAACGCCGCGCGTGATAATGGCGTAATGTGTGCCGGGCATACCGAGCGATTCCATGCGCATGATCTCTGGCATCGAGACGATCGGGAAGAAGATGCCTGTCAGGAAGAAACCTGGGAAAAAGATCATCAGGAAGGAGACCCCCATCGCGGCAGCTTGCGATTTCATAAAGACGCCGATGATGATGCCCATGCTCAAGACCGCGAACAGGAAAATGATCGAGAGCGCAAAGAAAAGCGGGAAGGAGCCATTAAAGGGCACGTCGAACCACCAGATGGCGAAAATCGGCAAAAAGACCACGTTTACCAAACCAGCAATAATATAAGGGATCATTTTGCCGATTAGCAGTTCAGCACGCCCGACGGGGGTGGCCATCAACT
The DNA here is from genome assembly GCA_050293165.1 of Anaerolineales bacterium. Classification (GTDB taxonomy): domain Bacteria; phylum Chloroflexota; class Anaerolineae; order Anaerolineales; family Villigracilaceae; genus Desulfolinea. Next base: position 11,270 of record JBNKMO010000248.1, read on the forward strand.
GTTCCATTGTGCCGTGTTCCCGTTCGTGGGCGAGTGCCAGCGCCACTGACAGGG
>JBNKMO010000249.1:0-7181 GCA_050293165.1 Anaerolineales bacterium
CTATTTGGCAACCGTGAACATCACGAAGAAATGGAGTGCACCCTTGCATAACTGGCCGCTAATCTTAAACCAGCTCGCCATCCGCTTTGATGGACGTATCAAAATTTAAATGCCATTTACACAATCTTCTTGACACTCCCATTTTTTGTTGTTTTGGCGAGCGCGTTCATATTCCAGTAAAACTCCTTGCGGAATTTCTCTTTCGAAGTTATCAATCAGGAATAAACAAATATCACTTCTATCGAGTTTATAAAGATAATCATCTCTTACGGGCGCTGTTGAAGCTGCGGCATCTTCAAACACATAAGTTTTGATAAAACCTGTGTTTTCTAAAGCAACTTTAAGAGCCCTTCTCACAAGATCATAACTAGTCCTATTTGCTCTCTCGGCTAAGTTTTTTTTGTCATTGCTGTTGTCTTCGACTAATTTATTGAAACTGAGTCGTTCTCCACCACATTTTGAGCTAATAAAAACATTAATTCTCTCTTCAGTGTTCATTTCAATACCCTTTACCATTACCACGATGATTATCTTTTAAATGAAATCCCTTCTATTCTAAACCGAAACCACAAAATCCACGAAAAATATTCGCATAATTCGCCCCATTCGTGTTAAGAAACTCTGTGCCCCCCGTGCTCTCTGTGGTGAAACGCAGTACAATACCCCCCTATGTCTCAACAAACCTCCCACCCCCTCTACCGTCTCTGGAACTACGCCGTCCCGCACCGTCGTACGATGGTGCTTGCTTCCGTTTACTCGATCCTCAACAAGATCTTCGACCTCGCCCCGCCCATGCTGATCGGTGCCGCGGTCGATGTCGTCGTCCAGCAACAGGATTCGCTGATCGCCAAGTTCGGCATCGTTGATACCGGCAGCCAGCTCATTGCCCTCGCAGGCGTCACGGTCGCCATCTGGGTCTTTGAATCCACCTTCCAGTACCTCTATCAGGTCGCCTGGCGCAACCTCGCCCAAACCATCCAGCACGACCTGCGCATCGACACCTACGACCACGTCCAGCATCTCAAACTGGCTTACTTTGAAGATCGCTCCACGGGCGGCTTGCTCTCCGTGCTCAACAACGACATCAACCAGCTCGAACTCTTCCTGAATGTCGGCGTCAACGACATCTGGCAGGTCGTTACCACCGTTATCGTCATCGGCGGCATCTTCTTCTACACCGCTCCCAACGTCGCATGGATGGCCATGCTCCCGATGCCCTTCATTATTTGGGGTTCGATCCGCTTTCAGCGCACCCTTGCGCCGCGCTATGCCGCTGTCCGCGAGCAGGTCGGCATTCTGAATGGCTACCTTGCCAACAACCTGAGCGGCGTTGCCACCATCAAATCTTTCACCGCCGAAAAGCACGAGTTTGACCGCATCTCCCGCGAGAGCGATATCTACCGTGTTTCCAACGAAAAAGCGATCAAATTCTCATCCGCTTTCGTGCCCCTCATTCGCATGCTCATCATGGGCGGCTTTATCGCCATTCTCATTTTTGGTGGCAAGATGGCTCTTGCGGGCGACCTCGCGGTCGGCGTCTACTCGGTGCTGATTTTCATCACTCAGCGCCTGCTTTGGCCCCTCACCCGCCTTGGCGATACACTGGACTTGTACCAGCGTTCGATGGCCTCCATTAATCGTATTTTGGATTTGCTTGATATGGATGCCCTCCTGCCGGACGGCGAAACGCCCCTGGATTTCGACTTGGTGCGCGGTGAAATCACATTGGATTCGGTTTCGTTTGAGTACGCCAACACCGACAACCGCTCGGTCATCCACGATCTTTCACTGAATATCCCCGCAGGCGAGACGGTTGGTATCGTCGGCTCGACGGGCGCGGGTAAGACCACTCTCGTCAAATTGTTGCTGCGCTTCTACGATGTCCAAAAAGGCAGCCTCCGCCTCGATGGACACGACCTGCGTGACCTGAAGCTCAAAGAACTCCGCAAGGCGATCGGCTTCGTCAGCCAGGATGTTTTCCTCTTCCACGGTACCGTCAAAGAGAATATCGCCTACGGCACCTTCGACGCCACTGACGAGCAGATCATCGAAGCCGCCCAGATCGCCGAGGCCCACGATTTCATCATGTCCCTGCCGCAGGGCTACGATACCATCGTCGGCGAGCGTGGACAGAAGCTCAGCGGCGGACAGCGTCAACGTGTTTCGATTGCGCGGGCTGTGCTCAAAGATCCGCCCGTCCTGATCCTCGACGAAGCCACCTCCGCCGTCGACAACGAGACCGAAGCCCTCATCCAGCGCTCGCTTGAAAAGATCGCCATCGGGCGCACCACCATTGTCATCGCCCACCGCCTGAGCACCATCCGCAACGCCGACCGCATCTTCGTCCTCGAGCACGGTCAACTCAAAGAACACGGTAAACACGACGAACTCGTCGCGCAAGACGGTATCTATGCCCGTCTCTGGGGTGTCCAGACCGGCGAGCGCAGAAAATAACAATTAAGAAAATATATCGTCAAGTCTCCCCCAAATTTGTTCTTCAATTTGGGGGAGATGTCCGAAGGACAAAGGGGGCGGGCAGAGGGGCGATGTCATTAACCATCACAAAATCCTCGTGAGCATCAGCCTGATTTGCTTTATCCGTGTTCCATTCTTTTGCCCTTGTAGTAAAATCATATCCCATGAGAATCACAGTCAAATTGATCGCCACCTATCGGAAACTTTTACCTGAAGGAACAAACGGCAACAAAGTTCAGATCGATGTCCCTGCAGGCTCAACCGTTGAAGATGTGCTGAAGCAGTTTGGCGTTCCGCTGGATGATTCCACTGCGCTTGCTGTGAACGGATTTACCACTTTGCCGCTTTCAACTGTTTTGAAAGAAGGCGACGAACTCGCAGCCTTCAATGCAGTTGCTGGCGGCTAACGACTATTCTCTAATCTCTGGTATCTAATTCTCTCAAAAGGAGTACATAATGAACGGCTGGCACGGCAAACTTTTACGCGTAGATCTGACAAATTTAAAGACATCGGTTGAAGATATTGACCCCAAGATCGCAAAAGACTACCTCGGTGGACGTGGTTGGGCGATCCGCTATCTCTACGATGAAGTCGACCCGATGGTTGATCCCTTTGACCCCGAAAATAAACTCATTTTTGCTACAGGGCCCCTCACCGCGACGACCGCCCCAACCGGGAACCGTTATATGGTCGTCACCAAATCCCCGCTGACGGGTGCGGTTGCCCACTCCAACTCAGGCGGTGATTTCCCTACCTGGATGAAGCGTACCGGCTTCGATATGTTTATCTTCGAAGGTAAGGCGGAGAAACCTGTCTATTTATGGGTAAATGAAGACGAGGTCGAACTGCGCTCCGCGGAGCACCTTTGGGGGAAGGATGTTCCTTCCACAACGGATGCCCTTTTAGCGGAAACCAGTGCAAAGGCGAAAGTCGCGTGTATCGGTCCCGCTGGTGAAAATCTCGTCCTGATGGCAGCCATCATGAATGATAAAGACCGTGCTGCTGCGCGATCCGGTGTGGGCGCTGTCATGGGCAGTAAAAATCTGAAGGGCGTTGTCGCCTACGGACGCAAAAATCCCGAATTTGCCGATGACAAAGCCATGCGTGATCTTAGCATCACGATTGCAAAAGAAGTTGGCGCGGATATGTTGGCTGGTTCTTCGCTGCGTTTGTATGGCACAGCCTATGTCCCGCAAGTCACCAACACGCTCGGCATTTTCCCGACCCGTAACTGGCAGAGCGGTACCTTTGAAGGTGTAGATACGATTGATGGGCCGACCCTGACCGATAATTATCTCATCAAACCAAAACCCTGCTACCGTTGTCCGATCGCCTGCGGTCGCCTGACCGAAGTCAAGGATGGCCCCTACAAGGGCAAGGGCGAAGGCCCTGAATACGAGACCATCTCCGCATTTGGCGGCGGCTGCGGCGTGGACGATATGGAAGCGATTCTCAAAGCCAATTATTGGTGCAACGAACTCGGCATGGATACTATCTCAGCAGGCATGACGGTCGCGGCCGCAATGGAAATGTACGAAAAAGGTTATATTCCTGAAGAGGATATTGGACAGCCGCTGCGCTTCGGCGATAAAGATACCATGATCGAAATGGTGCAGAAGATGGCCTACCGTGAAGGATTCGGCGACGCTCTTGCGGAAGGTAGCTACCGTTTAGCAGACAAATACGGGCATCCAGAAATTGCCGTTACAACCCGTAAACAGGAATTTCCCGGCTACGATCCGCGTGGTTCGCAGGGAATGGGCTTGCTCTATGCGACATCCAACAAGGGCGCATCTCACATGGAAGGCGATGTGGCTTACGAAGAAGTCTTCAGCACCCCCGTCAAGGATGATCCGCTAAGCACCGAAGGAAAGGCCGAGTTGGTGAAACGCTTCCAGGATGCCTTTGCGCTGATCGATGCATCCGGTTTGTGCGTTTTCCTGGCTGTGCGCTACGTCTTCAGCAAAGATCGCATGATCTGGCCTGTGCGCTTGTCCCAATTGATGGAATATACGACGGGGATGCCATACACCCCCGAAGAAGTGTTGACTGCCGCTGACCGCGTTTACACCCTCGAGCGTCTCTTCCTGATGAAAGCCGGTTCCACCGTAGATACGCTCCCGCATCGTATGCTCAACGAACCGCTGCCTGAAGGTCCCGCCAAAGGCCGCGTCAACGAGCTCGACAAAATGCTCCCCGATTTCTACGTCGAGCGCGGCTGGGATGAGAACGGCTGGCCAACGAAGGAGAAGTTGGCAGCGTTGGGGTTGGAATAAATCCATCTTATAAGCAGAGTACGAACAAGGCAGGGACTTCACCCGGCCTTGTTCGTAGATCAGGTATAATTTTTATGACCGATGTTGTAAGCAATACAAAGCCAACTATTTCTGTTGTCCCCGTGAGTACTTGGGGGCTTGTAGATTTTAGAGAAATCCGGCAATATCGTGAGTTGCTGTTCTTCTTGGCTTGGCGCGATATCAAGGTTCGCTATAAACAAAGCGTTTTGGGTGCGGCATGGGCGCTTATCCAACCTTTTACAACCATGCTTTTATTCAGTTTCATTTTTGGTAGATTGCTGCATGTGCAGACTGGCGACGTTCCATATCCAATTTTCTCGTATACGGCTCTGCTTCCCTGGCAGTTGTTTGCTTTTTCGCTGACAAATTCCAGCAATAGTTTGGTTAACGACAAAAATCTGATCTCAAAGATTTATTTTCCTCGATTGATTGTTCCCCTCTCGTCAGTTGTGGCTGGTTTGGCGGATTTTTCGATTGCCTTTTTATTGCTGCTGGGCATGATGGTTTTCTACGGTATTCCGATCACCTTGCGAGTCCTGTATCTGCCCTTGTTCGTTTTCTTTGTCCTTCTCAGTGCGCTGGCTGTTGGGATTTGGCTCTCGGCTCTGATGGTCAAATATCGTGATTTTCGCTATGTAATCCCATTCCTGACCCAATTATGGATGTATGCCACCCCGATCGCCTATGCCGTCACGCTTATCCCTGAAAAATGGCGCGCTATTTATGCGCTCAACCCGATGGTCGGTGTTGTAGAGGGCTTCCGCTGGGCATTACTTGGGTCACAGTTTTTGGATGTTCCGGTAATGTTGGTTTCTTTTGTTGTTATGCTGGTTTTACTGATTAGTGGGCTTGTTTACTTCCGACGCGTGGAAGATGTTTTTGCGGATGTGATCTAATGAGTGATGTCGCAATCAAAGTCGAAGGGCTGAGCAAAGAATATCGGATCGGTGGACAGAACGCATCGAACCAGACCTTTCGCGAGGCACTGGTCCAGGCAGCTAGTGCGCCAATCCGCTGGGTACGCGGCGAGCGAACCCCCAACGAGACCATCTGGGCACTAGACGACGTTTCTTTTGAAGTGAAGCATGGAGAAGCAGTCGGCATCATTGGGCGCAACGGCGCCGGAAAAAGTACCCTGCTAAAGATATTATCTCGTATCACCCGTCCCACACGCGGACGCGCCGATCTTTACGGGCGCGTCGGCTCCCTCCTCGAAGTGGGTACCGGTTTCCACCCCGAACTAACCGGGCGTGAAAATATCTACCTCAATGGCGCCATTCTCGGCATGACCCGCCAGGAGATCGCCCGAAAGTTCGATGAGATCGTAGATTTTTCAGGTGTTGAGAAATTTTTGGATACCCCCGTTAAGCACTATTCGAGTGGTATGTATGTCCGCCTCGCTTTTGCAGTTGCAGCTCATTTGGAGCCGGAAATCTTGGTAGTGGATGAAGTGCTGGCGGTGGGCGATGCACAGTTCCAAAAGGAATGTTTGGGGAAGATGGGGGATGTAACGCATTCTGGGCGTACTGTTCTATTTGTAAGCCACAATATGTCGGCAATAAAAAGCCTTTGCTCGCGGAGTATTTATTTGGAACAGGGGAAAGCTGCTTTTGATGGTGAGACAAAACTGGCTATCGATAAGTACAAGGGGAAAATGCCTAATAAACATATTGCTACATTTTTGCCTGACAATGAAAAAGCAATCCGTATTTCTAAAATGGAAGTTTGCTATCCTAATGGCAATGCAATTTCTGAAGAGTTGGATACAGAAGATGGAATACTAATAAAAATAGCGTATTCTATTAATAGAGTGATAAAAGGGGCTCATGCGTTTTTACGTATTCACTTGGATGATGGGGAAACTCTACTGAGTACAGGTGATGCAGATATATATCCTGAGCGATTGAATGTAAGGCAACCCGGGGATTACAGATGCCAAATATTGATTCCTCCAAGAATTTTAGGGCAGGGAAACTATACTATTACTTGGAGTGCAGGAATTCCCTTCCAAGAAAACTTTGATGTTGAATTCCATGCCTTATCTTTCTATATAGTAGATCAAAAAACTAAGAGATCTGATTTTATTCACAGAGAACGACCAGGATTGCTCGCGTTAGATCTTGATTGGAAATATGAATATAACAACTAGATTAAAAAACTATTACACTCGGATTTTCTTAAGGAGGAAATACCTAAAGTATCAGTGCTCACCTGCCTTAGTCCGAGCGCTTAACAAGAAAAAAATATTGCTGTATACAGATAGCAGGGGGGTAAATTTGCGAAATCATTTTAATTACAAGCACTATAGTACTAAATTGTTAATGAAATACAATGTAGAAGCATACTTATGCCCAGAAAAGTGGACAACGATCCTGGATTTCTTGAAACTCTGGGAAAGCCTAGAAAAG
>JBNKMO010000250.1:0-6596 GCA_050293165.1 Anaerolineales bacterium
GCAATTACCGCCGAGGGTTTCCCTGCTATGGGCCTCAACATTGTCAAGACGCCCTTCGACTATCTCGGCGACACCCTGCGTGGCACCAAGGGCATCCTGATGGATATGTACCGCCATCCCGACGATCTACTCGCCGCTTGCGAAGCCTATGTGCCTGTATTGATCAAAGCCATTGTCGGCGCCAGCGACCGCAGCAATGCCCCCGCCGCCCTGTATGTGCTTCATAAGGGCGCTGATACTTTCATGTCCGATGCTCAGTTCAAGAAATTCTATTGGCCCACCTGGAAGAAGGTCATGCTCGGCTTGTACGAGGAAGGCATCACCAGCTACCTCTTCATCGAAGGCTCCTACAACACCCGTCTTGAATATCTGGCAGAAATGCCCGAAAAATCGCTCGTCTGCCACTTCGACCAGACCGATATGGGACCCGTCAAGGAAAAACTCGCTGATAAATTCATCATCGCCGGCAATGTTCCCGCATCCCTGATGTCAACCGGTACAACCGAGGAAGTGCGTGACTACTGTGCCAATCTCGTTGATCTCTTTAAAGGCGACGCGTATATCATGGCACACGGCTGCTACTTCGAGAACACCACGGATGAGAAGTTGCATGCCTTCTTTGATTCGGTAAAGAAATAACCTGTCCTCCGAGAATCCCGTGTGCCCATTTGGGTGCACGGGATTTCTTTGCTCACAGCCCCCATCCTGGCCTTCCCCTTTTGGGGCGATGTCCGTAGGACAGAGGGGCAGACTGCGTAATAAACCCGTTTATAGGTAGACTTCATGACCGCTATCACAACCCCGCAAGAAAAATCTGCATCACAAACAGAATTTATTATCATCCTTTCTTTGATGATGGCGTTAACGGCGCTCTCCATCGACGCCATGCTGCCTGCGCTGGGCAACATCAGCGCCGAATTGGACATCACCAAGCCGAACGACCGCCAACTGATCGTTTCCCTTATCTTTTTCGGGCAGGCGGTTGGACAGTTGTTCTTCGGTCCCCTCTCTGATAAGGTTGGTCGCAAGCCCGCCATCTTTAGCGGCTATGTCTTATTCATCATCGGTTCGCTGGTTTCTTTCTTTTCAAAAGATTTCTCCACCATGTTAGCAGGGCGTGCATTGCAAGGCGTTGGGATATCTGCACCGCGGGCTGTCTCGCTGGCTCTTGTGCGGGACCAATTTGAAGGTCGACGGATGGCGCGGATCATGTCTTTCGTTTCGACCGTCTTCATCCTGATCCCCATGATCGCGCCCAGCATCGGGCAGGCGATCGTATCTCTGGCGGGCTGGCGCAGCATTTTTGGCTTCTTTATTATTTTTGCACTGGTCACGCTTTTCTGGTTCGCACTGCGTGTGCCAGAAACTCTCGCTCTCGAAAAACGCAAACCTTTTTCTCTGCGCCATATTCTTGAGGCCACGTTGGAGGTGATCAAAATTCGTTCGGCGTTTGGCTTCACCATCACGATCGGTTTGGTGCAGGGTGTTTTTCTCGGCTACCTGAACTCATCGCAGCAAATTTTTCAGGAGCAGTATGCACTTGGGGCGCGTTTCCCGCTCTTTTTCTCGACCATTGCGCTCTCGCTTGGGTTAGCGTCGCTGATGAACACTAAACTGGTCATGCGTTACGGCATGCGCGATTTGGCGCGTTGGGCACTCAACACGCTGGTTGGCTTGGCGTTCGTTTTTATCGGCGTCGCCTTTGCGTTGAACGGGCATCCTCCACTTTGGCTGCTGATGGCATACTTAATGGTTTCCTTCTTTTGCATCGGAATCCTTTTTGGCAATCTCAATGCCCTGGCGATGCAGCCGCTCGGTCACTTGGCTGGCATCGGCGCAGCGATCATCGGCTCGCTTTCGACATTGCTTTCCACCCTGCTTGGCACGATCATCGGGCGCAGCTATAATGGCACCATCCTGCCCTTTATGGTTGGGATGGTCGTTCTTTCAAGTATCGCCATTTTTGTCAACCGTTGGGCTGTGAAGGAGCTTTAGCGTTGTATACCATCGATTTTGAACCTGTTGGACGTCGGGGTGAATTTGGCGGTGATGAAACCCTGCTTGAATGTGCCCGCCAACTCAGCGTCGATATCGTCAGCCTGTGCGGCGGCGTTGGCAGTTGCGAGCACTGCAAGGTGCAGGTTATTGCGGGGGAAGTTTCAGAACTGACGCTCGAAGAAGAATCCATTCTTTCAGAAAAAGAGATCGAAGATGGCTACAGGATGGCCTGCAAGACCTACGCTCGCAGCGACATCAAACTGCATGTCCCGCCCGATTCTTTGACCGCCCCACAGCGCACGCAGATTGAAGGCTTGGATGTGGACGTCGAGGTTGACCCACTGGTCACAGGCTGGGATGCGGTTCTCACCCAACCGACGCTGGGTTCCCCGCAATCTGATTCTGCCAACCTTTTAGCATCTCTGTCCGCACAGGGCGCCCCGGCAGAATCCATCGATTTTAGCGTGCAGCAGCATCTCTCAAATTTGATCCGCCAAAACGGCTGGTCCCTGCGAGTTGCCCTGCGTGACAAGGAAGTTGTTGCCGTTGCCCCTCTCAATACAAAATGGCTCGGTTTGGCGGTCGATATTGGCACTACCAAGATCGCAGGTTACCTGCTCGATATGAAAAGCGGCAAAACATTGGCATCCAAAGGTGTCATGAATCCGCAAATCTCCTACGGCGAAGATGTGGTCTCTCGCATTGTGGCAGCCAGCAAAACGCCTGAAGAGGGCAAAAGATTGCAATATCTGCTAACGAATGCGCTCAGCGAGATCGCTGCTGATCTTTGTGAAGAAAGCGGCACGCAGCCTGAACAGATCGTTGATGCCGTGGTTGTCTGCAACACTGCCATTCACCATCTCTTTTTGGGATTGCCCGTCAAACAGCTTGGCTTGGCACCCTATATCCCCACCGTTGATGATGCGATGGATGTCAAAGCCCGCCATCTTGATTTGACGATCGCATCGGGTGCGTATGTGCACCTGATGCCGAATATCGCTGGTTACGTTGGGGCCGACCATGTCTCCATGCTGCTGGCAACCCGCATTGCAGATGCGGAGGGCGTTACACTCGCCATCGACATCGGGACGAATACGGAAATCTGCCTAAATAACAAGGGCAAGCTGACCAGTACCTCCTGTGCTTCGGGTCCTGCCTTCGAGGGGGCGCATATCAAGTTCGGGATGCGCGCCGCGCCTGGTGCCATCGAGCACGTGCGGGTGGAGGGCGATCGGGTTGATATCCAAACCATCGCCAACGAGCCTGCGGTCGGCATCTGTGGATCGGGGCTGCTGGATGTCGTCGCGCAATTACGTCTGAATGAGATCGTGGATCGGGGTGGGAAGATGCTCGCACATCCGATGGTGCAGAAAGCCGACGGAAAAACGGAGTTTCTTTTGGCAGAACGGGAAGGTTTAGACCCTGTGACACTCTCGCAGAAAGATGTGCGAGAGTTGCAATTGGCGAAAGCCGCTATTCGGCTGGGCATTCAATCGCTGGTCGAAGGCGAGGGTTTGGAAGAAAACGATATTGACAAAGTTTTGATCGCCGGGGCGTTTGGCACTTTTATCGAAGTGAAGTCTGCCATCATCATTGGGATGCTGCCCGATTTGCCGCTGGAGCGTTTTGAACAGGTCGGCAACGCCGCTGGGACGGGCGCACGTTTGGCGCTCATCTCGAAGACCGAGCGGGCAAAGGCGACCGAGATTGCGCAGCGGGACGGCTATATTGAGTTGGCGAAGATGCCCGGCTTCAACCGCAAATTTGCCAAAGCGACTTATTTGTAGGGAGATAGATGAATTTGCGAGGAGGGCTTTAGCCCGACGAAGCAATCTTATGTGATGTGAGACCGCATCGTCGTAAGAGCGTGCTCCTCGCGGAGTCATAAATGGAAGTGATTTACAGGAGCAGTTATGTTTCTAGAACGAGTCTACGATGTTGCGTATATTGCGCTGAAACCTTTCAAAGGGGTTTTGAAACCTGACTCTTGGGCAGAAAAAGCGATGATCGTGCTGGAAAAATACGGCAAAGGCGCTGCCTTCAACTGCCAGATGTGCGGACAGTGCATTTTGCACAGCACCGGCATGGTTTGCTCGATGAATTGCCCCAAGAATTTGCGCAACGGTCCCTGCGGTGGTGTGCGCACAAATGGGCATTGTGAAGTCAAGCCCGATATGAAATGTGTCTGGGTGCAGGTTTATGAAGGGGCGCAGCAATCAGAAAAATACGGCAGTGAAATTATGTGGCTGCAGCCACCTGTCAATCGCTCGTTGCAGGATTCGTCGTCTTGGGTGAATATGCTGCATGAGATTGATACAAAAATGAAAGTCGATTGGGTTGAGCTTGAAAAACAGGAAGCACTGATGTCCGTTTGGGGGCAAAAATGAATCACGAAATGACTTCCGGTAGCACGCTCGAAAAAGTTTTGCGTTCGGGTCGTTTTGCGATCACGTCCGAGCTAAATCCGCCTGACAGCGCCGACCCCGAAGAAGTTTATCGAGCTGCTTTGGTTTTAGCGGGTTTTTGTGATGCGATCAATGTCGTCGATGCATCAGGGGCGAATTGCCATATGTCGAGTGTCTCAATCTCGGCGTTGTTGACCAAAGTCGGTTATGAGCCTGTTTACCAGATTTCGGGGCGGGATCGGAACCGGATCGCCATCCAAGGTGACCTGCTCGGGGCGGTGGCGCTGGGCGTGCGGAATTTACTCTGCATCACTGGCGATGATGTCAGTGCGGGGGATCAACCCGATGCCAAGCCCGTCTTCGATCTGGATTCGATTCAACTCCTTCGCACCGCCCGCATGATGCGTGACGAACGCGTTTTTCTAAGTGGACGCAAGATCACGTCTGCGCTCCCGCTTTTTCTGGGTGCCGCTTCCAATCCTTTTGTGCCACCCTATGCTTGGCGTCCGCAACGCCTGGCGAAAAAGATCGCCGCTGGGGCGCAGTTCATCCAAACGCAGTATTGTTTTGATGTGAAGCGTTTCAAAGAGTATATGCAACAAGTCCGCAATTTGGGACTGCACGAACAAGTCTATATATTGGTTGGCGTGGGGCCTTTGCGCTCCTATAGAGCGGCGGAATTTATGCGTACGCGTGTACCAGGTGTGGTCATCCCGGATGAAATTGTCGATCGTTTGAAAAAGACCCCGAAAGAACGCCAGCAGGACGAGGGCAAGGAAATCTGCAAAGAGATCATCGCAGAAGTGCGTGATATTGAAGGCGTATCGGGCGTGCATATCATGGCGTATCGGCAGGAAGAACTGGTCGCTGAGATTGTTAGGGAAACGGGGTTGTTGCGTCGTAAGCCGCATGTGTTTACGTAGCATTCTTTTTCGCAATACGTATGGATACGGCATGATTTACGGGGGGTAATCCTTCCTTATATTGCCGTAATATATTTACTCGATTTGGTCAAACAATCTGATTTAGCGCTCCCTTTATGGTAAAATTCGCTGGTTTATTTTTAAGCTATTTTCCTAATTTTATAAGGAGTTCAAAACATGAAGCAATGGGTATATCTATTTTCTGACGTCGCTAAAGCTGAAGAATATGCTGGCGATTGGGCGGGCGTTCGCTCGCTGCTTGGCGGTAAGGGTGCCAATCTGGGCGAAATGACCCGTATTGGCGTGCCGGTGCCTCCTGGTTTCACCGTAAGCACCGAAGCTTGCAATGCTTATCTTGAAGCTGGTGAAGATTTCCCTGAAGGTATGTGGGAGCAGGAATTGGAAGCCATGAAGGCGACCGAAAAAGCTACCGGAAAAACCTTTGGTGATGCACAGAATCCTCTTCTGGTTTCCTGTCGTTCTGGTGCAGTCTTCTCCATGCCTGGCATGATGGACACTGTCTTGAACATCGGCTTGAATGATGAAGTTGCCGTTGGCATGGTTAAATTGACCAACGACGAACGTTTTGTCTACGATGCTTACCGCCGTTTGGTACACATGTTCGGCTCGGTTGTTTTGAGCATTGCCGACGAAGAGTTTGAGCATCCTCTCAATGCCTATAAAGCGGAAAAAGGCTACGGCCTTGACACCGAAATGACGGCTGCTGATTGGAAAGCTTTAGTAGAAACTTATAAGGCCGTTATCAAAAAAGAGATGGGCTTTGACTTCCCGCAGGACCCCTACGAACAATTGAAACTGGCAACTGAAGCCGTTTTCAAATCCTGGAATGGAAAACGCGCTTTCGACTATCGTAACGCTGCTCATATTGCCCACGATCTCGGCACTGGTGTCAATATCCAGACCATGGTCTTTGGTAATATGGAGAACTCCGGTACCGGTGTTGCTTTCACGCGTAACCCCTCCACAGGCGAACATATCGTTTGGGGCGAGTACCTGATGAACGCACAGGGCGAAGATGTTGTCGCTGGTGTTCGCAATGCTGCTGATGTTGCCGGCATGGTTGAAGATCTTCCCGAAGCTTACGCTGACTTCATGAAAGTCTGTGAAAAACTCGAGCAACACTATCGCGAAATGCAGGATGTTGAATTCACCATTGAACGCGGCAAACTCTGGATGCTCCAAACCCGTGACGGCAAACGCACTGCAAAAGCCGCTGTCAGCATCGCTGTTGACATGGCGAACGAAGGCC
>JBNKMO010000251.1:0-10603 GCA_050293165.1 Anaerolineales bacterium
CTTGAGCGGATCGTCGATGTTGAGCAAACCCTGTTCCTGTAATTGCAGGAGCAGGATGCTGGTAAAAGATTTGCTGATCGAGCCGATCTGGAAGAGTGTTTCTGATGTGACAGCTTCCCCCGTATCTATTTTAGCCAATCCGTGAAGACTGGCGTGCAAAACCTGCTCGCGGTTGGTTATCCCGATGGCGACACCCGGAGCATTGAACGTTGGCAGTTGTTGTTCAATGCTCTCACTCAAACGCTGAAAGGCGCTTTCAAGAGCGATCAATATGTCCTCTTGGATGAATTATTCATCCTCATCTTCTGCGACGCTTTCGGGAACGCGCCACTGATAGATATCCTTTAATACGACAGGGACAATGGATGTTACGGTTTTTCGGACGCCGGGGATTGTTCTGACGACTTCAGTCACGAATTGATAAATTTCGCCAGTGTCTTTTGCCACGAGCTGAATGCTGACATCCGATTCGCCGATTGAGCAGGCGACATAGGTCACGTTTTCGTAGACAGTTAAGGCATTGGCTACGTCAAGGATCTTGTCTGCTTCAACTTCCAGCCAAACATCGGCGTAGGTCGTCAGCCCAAAGGCCTCCGGGCTTACGATGGCGCTGATCCTGATAGCGCCTTCTGCGATCATGCGATCCATCCGATAGCGGACAACGCGCTCGGAAATATCGCCAATTTGACGGGCGATCTCAGAGGCAGACATGCGCCCGTCTTCGAGAAGGAAATTGACTATTTTTGCGTCATATTTGTCGAATTTGCTCATAAATTGCCTTTTGTTTTTCCGAATACGACAATGGTGAGCAAAACTATACTCACGATGACCGTGCGTGTCAAGTAGAAAATTATCGGGGATGCCAAATGATTGACGCTATTTCTCGAATGCAATAGAATGACGCGAAACATATAGCAGACAAAATATTTAGAGATTGCCAAAGTGACTGTCACCTGTAAAGCAGCGTGGAGATTGCATTGTCGATTAGCAGCAAAGACTCAGATCGTTTGACGGGACTTCAAAGGTGACAGTCACTTCTGTTCTGTACAAGTTTTTTTATTTTCTCTATAGGCAGATAGCGAAAGCGAGATCGGATGATGAACGCAATCCCCATGATCGAGGCGCGTGGCAGTCACCGTGAAGTTGGGCGGCAGATCGGGCAGCAGTGCCAAGTGCAAATTCAGGCAACACTCGCAAATCTGCGCAATGATTTACCTGTGGGGGGCACTTGGGATGCGATGCTGCATCAAAGCAGGCTTTATCTTGAGTTCAGTTCTGCGATTTACCCACAATATATAGAAGAGTTGGAAGGCATCGCCGAAGGTGCGGACGTACCTTTTGACGAAGTTTTTCTCTCGATATGTGAAGAGTTGTGGGAATCCACAAGTTGGCAGCGTGGCTGCACGGACTTGGCAGCGCGTGGACGGGCGACAGTCGATGGTTCGACGTTAATCGCGCATACCAACGATCTGCTGCCCAAAGCCGAGGAGCATCTCGTTTTGCTCAAAATTCAGGCGGGCGACGAGCCGGAGTTTTTGGGCATCTCTTCGGGCGGCATCGCGATCAGTGCGGGGTATAACGTTGCGGGGATCAGTTTAACGGGCAACCAGATCGATAATAATGACATTCGCCCGGGGGTGCCTCGCCTGTTGGTCGTGCGGGCGATCCTGTCTTCATCCTATTTGAGCGCAGCCCTCGATCATTGCCTCCTGCCGCAGCGTGCATCCAGCTATAACAACGTCATCGGCGATGCGAGCGGCGAGATTTATTCGATGGAAGGTTCCGCGACCGATTGCGAGCCGATCTATATTGAAAACGATATTTTGGCGCATGCCAATCATTACATCAGTCCAACCATGCGCCGATTTGAAGCCGACCGCAACAGCATCGGCAACTCGATTTTGCGCTACAACCGTGCCATGCGTTTATTGCGTGAGAATTATGGGCAACTCAGCCCCGATCTGTTCAAGGAATTGCTGGCAGACCATGCCGGTTACCCGACTTCGATCTGCAAACACGGCACGGAAACAGTCACCATTTTCAGCATCATCATCCAACTCGAAAGCCTGCGTGCCTGGATCGGGCGTGGACGCGCTTGCGAAACCGACTATATCGAATATCAATTGCAGCCTTGGCGCGCAAAATAATGGAGAACGCATGAAAGACATTTTGGCTCTTTTTCCCGAAACCTACGAAGCCTCGCGTGAGCGCTTTCGCCAAAACCTGAGCATGATTAAAGAACGCTGGGGCGGGGCGATCTTATCTAAACAACAAATTACGGATGATGACCTGAGCATCGACTGGATTTCTGCGGATGCGCTGGAGCGGAACGAAAAAGTTTTGATCTTTACGACCGGCGAACACGGCGTGGAAGGATATGTTGGTTCCGCCATGCTACAGCATCTGATCGACGAATATCTGTCGCGCCTCGATCCGCGGACGACAGGCTTGCTACTGGTACACTCGATCAACCCTTGGGGGATGAAATATCATCGCCGTGTAAATGCGAATAATATCGACCTGAACCGCAACTTCCTTTGGGACGTATCCTTCGACCCAAACTTCAATCCCGAATATGATTCCATTGTGGAAGCGTATGATCCTGCTAAACCCATTCAGAGTTTTGCGTTGAGCAATCTTGCCTTTTATGCAAGCTCGCTCTGGTTTTTGGTAAAACAAGGCTTTTCCAAACTGAATCACACCTTTTTGATCGGGCAATATCGTAACCCGCAAGGTTTGCATTATGGCGGCGAAGATTACGAACAAGAAACCCGTCTGCTGATCGATCTTTATCGCCAGGCACTCGGCGCCTACGACCAAATTCTGCATTTGGATATGCACACCGGTTACGGACCACGTTATCAGATGAGCATGGTCAATTCTGCTTTGGAGACGGGCACATCGCAGAGTTTCGCCGAGAAATTTGGCTATCCCCTCGTCGTCGCTGCCAACCCCGAAGAATTTTATGCTATCCAAGGCGACATGGTAGATTATATGTATGCCTTGCAGCAAAACAAATTCCCCGAAAAGAGACTTTTCTCGACTGCTTTTGAATTTGGCACTCTCGGCGATAAACTGGCAGGTATCGTCGGCAGTCCACGTGCGATGGTCTTCGAGAATCGCCTTTTCTGGCATGGGATCAAGAATGAAAAGCTGGCTGAACGCGTCAAGCGTGACTTTGAAGAGTTGTTCAATCCAAGTGCGGAAGATTGGCGTCAAAAAGCCGTCGCCGATGGCGACCAAGCCATTCATGGGATTTTGAAGGCGGAAGGTTATTTGTCCGAATAAGTAGGGGAGGGGTCACCCCGCCCCTGCTGTTACAAAAAACAATCAAGGAAAAACCTCATAAAAACACCCTCAACCTCCCCCTTTTACAACGTCTTCATGTTTTCGCTTTTCTGGGCGGTGCAAATTTTTGCCACCAAATTAGCCTTTATCGCTGGCGCATCGGTTTTACCTTTTCAGATTATGCTAATCCTTTTTGCAGCACTGACATTGGTGATCGTGCTCTGGCGAAAAACACATATCGCTTTAGGGGATTTATTTCGCAATCAGCCCACGTTATTTTGGAAACTCTTTCTGGCGAATGGCATCCAATCCGGGCTGGGAACGTTTCTTAGCATCATCGGCATCGCACTGACGGCAACCATCAACGCCGGTTTTCTCGTCAAGATGGCGACCGTCACAACCATCCTGTTTGCGTGGTTGTTTCTCGGCGAAAAATTGTCATTCAG
The DNA here is from genome assembly GCA_050293165.1 of Anaerolineales bacterium. Classification (GTDB taxonomy): domain Bacteria; phylum Chloroflexota; class Anaerolineae; order Anaerolineales; family Villigracilaceae; genus Desulfolinea. The sequence goes on from JBNKMO010000251.1 coordinate 3,735, forward strand.
AAAGATCGTTGTCATGTTCTTTATGCTGCTCGGTGCCTATCTCTTAACCACAAAAGGACAAAGCCTCCTGCCGCATATCGGCGATCTTTTTATTCTTGGAGCGTGCGTTTCGTGGTCGCTGGGTAATGTTTTGGTACGGAAAACGCTGCGCACTCAGGCTGTCAGTGCGGATGTGGTCACGATGCAAAAGCCGATGGCGAGCATTCTGGTTTTTGGCGTGCTGATCAGCCTCGTGATGTTCTTCCCAAACCTGGCAGCGAACTTCGCAAATACCCAAACTTCCCCTATCGCCTACTTTCCCTACGCTATTCAGAGCGGTATCCTGCTTGCTTTAACGTGGATCTATCTTTACCGCACCTTGAGCGTTTCGACCGCATCCTATATGACCCTCATGTCGATGATGACACCGATCATGGTCAGCATCTTGGCGATGGCCTTTTTAGGCGAAAAACTTGCGGGGATACAACTGGTTGGGGCGGGAATGATTGTTCTATCTGCTGCGGTGATTTATCTGAGTGATATTGCATATAAATAAATCGGTGGTGGATTAGACTAAATGCTCAGATGATTCTGCGAGGAGCATGCATTCGCGACGAAGCAGTCTAGCCACTCAAGAAGAAGATTGCTTCGCTTCGCTCGCACGTGTGCCCTTTGGGTAAAATCAGCATCATTTACTTTATACTATTACCAATAAATCTACGCTTACTGTACGTCCTCAAAGCTTTCGAACTAAATATTGTGTTCCCTTGCGGTTACATCACCAAAATACGACGCTTGGGTAAGCGTAATTAGAAAAAGCTGGTTGTTTTTTCTGGCGGGTTCTACTTCCGCTTGCCAAACCCGCCCTTGCTGCCGTGGCCGCACTAACCATGATCATAAGTTGGAATGACCTGCTGGTTCCGCTTGTTGTTCTCAACAGCGATAAACTTTAGACACTGCCTCTCAGTACGATGCAATTTCAGGGTCAATATGGACAAGACTTGTCTCTTGTATCTGCTTTTGTTGCGCTGTCGGCATTGCCTACCATTATTTTCTATCTGCTTGCTGAACGCCAGATTGTTTCTGGTCTTACAGCAGGCGCGGTCAAAGGATAAGTTTGAATGTTACGCACCTTTCGCAACCCGATTCTCTCTGGATGTTACCCCGACCCTTCCATTTGTCGGGTTGGTGAAGACTATTACCTCGTTACATCCACGTTTGAATATTTCCCCGGACTCTCTATTTTCCACAGCCGTGACCTGATTCATTGGAATCAAATTGGACACGTCCTCGACCGTCCATCCCAACTGGACCTCGATGAGATTCACCCATCGGCTGGTTTATACGCCCCGACGATCCGTCACCATGACGGAACCTTTTATGTCATCAATACATTGGTGGGTGGAAAGTCGCAGAGCGGAAACTTCGTCGTAACGGCGACCCAGCCTCAAGGTCCATGGAGCGAACCGTACTGGCTCGATGCGGACGGGATCGATCCATCCCTTTTCTTTGATGAGGATGGAAAATGTTGGTATGTCGGCACGCATCTAAATGAAGAGGGGCATTACACAGGGCATACGGAAATCTTTCTTCAAGAGCTTGACCTTGAAAAGATGAAGCTGGTTGGTGAAACGACTGTTCTATGGGATGGCGCAGTCAAAGGTGTGGTGTGGGCCGAAGCGCCGCATATCTACAAGATCAATGGATGGTATTACCTGATGACCGCTGAAGGCGGGACAGCGCATCACCACGCCGTCACAATTGTGCGCAGTAAAAATGTTGCGGGGCCGTACGAAACCTATCGCGGCAATCCCATCCTCACGCATCGTCATCTGGGGCTCGATTATCCGATCGTGGGTACGGGGCATGCCGACTTGGTTGAAACGCAGAACGGCGAATGGTGGGCGGTCTTATTGGCAATGCGCCCGTATGGCGGCTATTTCTACAATCTTGGACGCGAAACGTTTCTTGTGCCTGTGCGTTGGGAGGATGAATTCCCTATTTTCAGCCCTGGCACGGGACGTGTTGAATTTGAATATTCAGCGCCGAATTTGCCCGAGCAGGTTTGGGATGAAATCCCTACCCGTGATGATTTCAACGACGCAACCCTTGCCTATCATTGGAATTTCCTTCGCACACCTCGTGAAGAGTTTTACTCGCTCAGTGAACGCTCTGGCTATCTTCGTTTAAAGTTGCGCCCGCAGCATCTTTGCAAACAGAGCAACCCCAGTTTTGTGGGACGCAGACAACAGCATATCAATTTCACTGCACAAACCGAATTTGACTTCACGCCGCAATCGAATCATGAATGTGCGGGGCTTGTCCTCGTTCAAAATAACGACTTTCATTTTCGGTTTGTTGTCACACACGAGAACGAAAGCATCATTTGCCTCATCAAGCGCTCGCACGGACAGGATGAAACACTTGCCACGCAACATCTACCGGCTGGGCCTTACACCCTCAAAGTAACGGCGCACGAGCAGGATTACAACTTTTATTTTTCAACGAACGGTCAATGGCACACGCTCGCTGAAAATGTGGATGGACGTATCCTTAGCACGCCTGTTGCTGGCGGCTTTGTCGGCGCTTATATCGCCATGTACGCCAGCAGTAACGGCCAGTCCAGCACCAACCATGCTGACTTTGATTGGTTTGAATATTATGGAAATTAATTCTTGGGATTGAAACCTTGTACACGCTTCGACGTTTTCTTGCATCTATTCTTCTTCTATCCTTCATCATCTCCTCGTGCGGATCACCCTCCGCGCCGATAGTTGCTACCGTGCCCCCAGCTATGTCTCAATCCACACCTGTTTCCGCCAAACCTGCCTTCGAGACGGGACTCTATCCTAATCTCTTCAAGGATTACCTCGGCAAAAGTGACGCAGAGATTCAAGCAAAGATTGACTCTGCTTTCGGTCAACTCTTCTACGGCGACGATTCAACCGAACGAGTTTATTATCCCGTTAGTTCAGACATGGCGTATATATCAGACATCGCCAATAACGATGTGCGCAGCGAAGGCATGTCCTACGGCATGATGATCGCTGTCCAGTTGAATAAAAAAGAAGAATTCGACCGCCTGTGGAAATGGGCAAAGACTTACATGTACCAGACCGATGGTGGATATAAAGGTTACTTCGCCAGGCACTGCCAAACAGACGATGCACAACTTGCTGCCAATCCCGCATCTGATGGTGAAGTCTGGTTTATCACAGGCCTGCTCTTTGCCGATGGACGCTGGGGTAGTGGTGAGGGCATCTATAACTATCGCGCCGAAGCGAACTCCATTTTGAATACAGCATTGCTCAACAATGATCGCGGAGACCTCGCCACCGACCTCTTTGACCCTGAAACAAAACAGGTCGTCTTTGTTCCCCAAATAGGACAGAACTCGCAATTCACCGACCCTTCGTATCACATGCCTCATTATTACGAACTCTGGGCACGTTGGGCAGATAAAGATAATGACTTCTGGGCAGATGCTGTCACAGTTAGTCGAGAGTACCTGCCTAAATCCGTCAACCAACAAACGGGACTCGCCCCGAACTATTCCGAGTTTGATGGCAAACCTGTTAACGATGACTACAACGGCGCTTTCCGCTATGATTCGTTTCGTGTGGGCGCAAACGTGGGCATGGATTATGTCTGGTTTGCCGCTGACCCTTGGGAAGTGGAGCAGTCCAACCGTTTGTTGAGCTTTTTCGCGTCACAGGGCATTAATGATTACAAAGCCGAGTACACGCTCGACGGTAAACCTGAAGTTGGACATCGTTCTACGGGTTTAATGGCAACCAATGCTGTTGCTGCCCTGGCTGCCGATCGTGAAATTGGCGAACCGTTTGTACAAGCGTTGTGGGATGCTTCTTTACCAACGGGGCAATATCGTTATTATGATGGCTTGCTGATGATGATGGGCTTGTTGCAGGTCAGCGGCAACTTTCGCATCTATGAGTCTGGCATTGCACCAGCAGGTCAGATTTTCCCGACACCCAAACCCGAAGTAACAGGAAAGTTCGCTCCGTCAACCGGACATGCCTTGCTGTTGATCGGCCAAGATAAGGAAAGCGTGGATGCCTACTTCGATTTCTATCGATATCTAATTCCGGATTTATCTCTCAAAGCGAAGGATTTTTATGACTCAACCAGCCTACCTTGACACCAGTTTTTCTTTCCAAGAACGCGTTGCGGACTTGATTTCCCGCCTGACCTTGGATGAAAAAATTTCCCAAATGGGACATGCCGCACAAGCAATTCCCCGATTAAATATCCCCGCCTACAATTATTGGAGTGAAGCCCTGCATGGCGTCGCCCGCAGTGGACGCGCCACCGTTTTCCCGCAGGCGATCGGGCTTGCTGCCACATGGGATAAAGAACTCATCCACAAGGTCGCCACCGCGATCAGCGACGAAGCGCGTGTCAAATACCACACCGCTTTAGAGCGCAACAGCTACACCGCCCAATATCAGGGATTAACCTTCTGGTCTCCGAACGTCAACATCTTCCGCGACCCGCGCTGGGGACGCGGACAGGAAACCTGGGGCGAAGACCCCTACCTGACCGGAGAAATGGCATCGGAATATGTGCGCGGTATGCAGGGCAATGATCCCAAATATCTCAAAACGGCCGCCTGTGCAAAACATTACGCCGTCCATTCCGGCCCTGAAAAAGACCGCCACATCTTCGATGCGGTCGTCTCGCGGCGCGACCTCTACGATACCTATTTGCCCGCCTTCAAAAAACTGGTTGTCGATGCCAAAGTTGAAGCCGTAATGGGCGCTTATAACCGTGTCTTTGGCGAACCCGCCTGTGGCAGTGAACTGCTCCTCGATAAAATCCTGCGTGAAGATTGGGGATTCACCGGGCATGTCGTCTCCGATTGTGGAGCGCTGATGGATTTCCACAAGTATCACAACGTCACCAAAAACTCTGCCGAGTCTGCAGCCCTCGCCATCCAACACGGCTGCGATCTGGGTTGTGAGCAGGACTGTACCGTGTTCACCGAAATTCCCAATGCCATCGAACGTGGTCTCATCACCGAAGCGGATGTTGATCGCTCACTCGCCCGCACCTTGATGACGCGCTTTAAACTCGGCATCTTCGACCCGCCCACAGATGTGCCCTACACCAGCGTCCCCGCAGATGTGGTTGCATCGGATGCCCATCGGGAGCTGGCCTATCAGGCGGCAACCGAGTCAGTTGTTCTGTTAAAAAATAAAGGCGGTATCTTACCGATCAAGCCCACCACGCGCAAGATTCTTGTGACAGGTCCCACTGCCGCTAGCATGGAAGTTCTTCTCGGTAATTATTATGGTTTCAACGAGCGGATGGTCACCTTCCTTGAAGGGTTGGTCGGGCGTATCCCTGAAGGGATGGGGCTTGAATATACCGCTGGCACTCCCCTCAGCCATCCGCGTGAGATCGAAACGACCTGGGCACCGATGATGGCATTGCAAGCTGAATTGACCATCGTTTTTGCAGGGAACTCATCCTTCCTTGAAGGGGAAGAGGGCGAATCCATTCTTTCACCCCTGAACGGCGACCGTGAGAGTATTGCCTTGCCCAAAGCGCAGGTCGATTACATCAAAGAGCTTGCCAGTCATGGGGTGAAGATCATTTTGGTCGTCACCGGCGGCAGTCCGATTGCGCTTGGCGACGTTGAAAACCTCGTCGAAGCGATTCTCTTTGTCTGGTATCCGGGCATGGAGGGCGGGCGTGCCGTGGCCGATATCCTCTTTGGTGATGTATCTCCTGCCGGGAAGCTGCCAATTACCTTCCCGAAATCAGTAGAAGACCTACCGCCTTTCGACGATTACAACATGGATGGGCGCACCTATCGCTACATGCGCAAAGAACCGCTGTATCCCTTTGGGTTTGGCCTGAACTACAGCGCCTTTGAATATGCGGATTTGGAACTCGGCGCGGATGAAGTCGTTCTTGGAGATTCTTTACAGGTCAGCTTCACTCTGCGGAACACAGGTGAACGCACCGCGCCCGAAGTTGCTCAATGCTACCTGAGCGACCTCGAAGCCTCGAGCATGGTTCCCTTATCTCATCTCGTTGGCTTTGAGCGCGTGACCCTGGCTGCGGGAGAAACCCAAAGGTTGACCTTTACCATCACGCCCGAAATGATGTCCTTCATTAACGACGAAGGGAACGCCACCCTTGAACCCGGTAAGTTCCGTCTTGAAGTAGGCGGCTGTTCCCCTGGCGAACGTGGACAGGAACTGGGTGCTTCTGCGCCTTTACAGTCGATCTTTACTGTCAAATAGAATAAGAATTTCGGGTAGTGGTCTTAAATACATGCTGCCGCCATAATTTTCAAATTGTATTCAACAATAAACCAGCGAGTGACAATGTGGTGCATGTAGTCTGCTTTTGAGAATGAAAGTGTTTTACGAACAAAGCGAGCGACTTTTTGTGATAATGTACAATTCCAGCGCTCAACATGATTGGTTTCGCCACTATCTTTGCCAACGCTACGATATGTTTCTTCAGGAAAGGCTTTTTCGTAGGCACCCCGGAAATCGCTGAAGCTATGGCAACTTCGATACGTTGGTGGTATGCGTTTCCAGAGTTTTTTGACAAGTTTTTGCACTGCGGTCACCGCGATCACAAAGGCAATCACTTGGCGTGTTCGGTGACAAAGCACGATCTAAATCCAGCGTTTATTCTTGCGAAAGCGTACGAATGACCATAGTTCATCTAGTTTAGACCAATACCCAGAAATCAAGTCTCTTGTAGCTTGAAATAAAAAACACTCATTTTATTGAGTGTTTTTTGTTTCAAGCTAACAAGAGACTTGATTTCTGATCTTCACAAGACTTCACAGATCAAAATGCCATGTAAGCAAGGGTTTTCTATGCCGCCTACGTTGCCGCCAACGTCAT